>CBHROW010000057.1:0-19715 GCA_966080355.1 uncultured Chryseosolibacter sp. | reverse complement strand
TGTACAGAATTTCAATGAACGAGCTTTTCGGAACTCCGGACAACGACCTGAAAGTGCCGGCACAGCACAAGAAAGAAGCAAATGAAAAATCAATGACTGCGTTTGCTTCATTATAAGATTGGATAGGGAGAGTTGTTTTGTTGCACGGGCTGATTGATTCTGTGCAACTTTTTTTTGTTTGGGGTGTGTACCTCCCGAATATCCGAAAGTCGAAGATCGCGATGAGCGAGGTGAGATCGGGACTGAAAGCAGAAAGCTAGGGGAAGCTTGGAGGCAACGAACACTAAGGGTCGAGACAAGGAAATTCAACTCAAAGCGAAAGAAGCGAATAACAAGGTCTTGCCATGCGCTTCAAAATCTCGCAGATTGTTTGAAACAAAGTCTTCTGATTATCTCTTTGCTTCATGACGCTGGAGGAACCCGGGAAGCCGCAGAGACTAGCCAGCATCAGAATCCCGTGCCGCTGTTTTTTTGGAGCAAGCAGGGCTGATGAGATCAACGAATCGGGAATGGGATTCCCAAGGCATCAAAAATTTTTGCTCACATATTCACTCAAAGAAGCACTTCGATTGACTAAAAGGTTCTGATGCTTGGAGATTGTCGTCATGAGGCAAAAAGATTGATGTTAGTTTCCGTTTGTTTCAACGATGTGCCTTTCTGGCTCTTGTACGTGCACCCTTTTTTGCAGCCTCAACACGCTCGCGCGGGCCTTTGGTTCTGGCTGCTTGTTTTGCCGAAGCGGAGCGTTCCGTGGCCGTGCGCTTCATGGCTGCATCATGTGCCTGTCGGGAAAGGGATGTTCGTGACACAGCGGATCGGCCTTCCCGTTTCAATGCACGCACCCGAGCCCGCGAGCGCGTAGGTGAAATGGGTTCGTGACGTTGTCCTTTTTCATATGCTTGTTGTGCACTCTTGCGGGTTTTTGCTGAAACCTTTCCTTTCTTTGGCGGCTTGAGGTCAACACCTGCTCTTCGGGCTTTCGAAAGCCCAATTGCAATGGCCTGTTTGGTTGATCGCGCTCCGTGTTTGCCTTCACGAATGTGCTCGATCTCTTCCCGAGCAAATTCACCGGCTTGGGTCGAAGGAGCTTTTCCTTCCCTTTTTGCCTTGCGTGCGCGCTTGATAGTTTTCTTTTCAGGCATAATATGTTTATGACCTGATCGATAAAATTAACATGCCAGACGTAAGCCGCAGGTCAATTCAGCCCGTGGTGCGGCACATTCAAGCTAATGAGTACAGCGATGCAAATAACTATTTTTACAACCACCCTAGTCACAGGAATTTTATGCGGGGCATCACTTGACCAGTCCATCAAGCAACTGCCAGCTCGACATCGGATTGGGATCAAACCATTCTCCGCTTACGCTAAAGCTGCTGATTTGAAAAACGGAGTTGTTTGGTACGCGATTTTGGGGATTGGAAGTGCAGTGGGTTCGCTTCTGGCAGCCGCGTTGGTGTGGAAACAAAACTATGAAAGCGTGTATCCTATCTATCTGGCTGCGCTGTTTGCCGTGGCGCACACCATCTGCACAAGTCTGGCAGCTCCACTTTACATGAAGCAAAAGCATTTGGATGATGAAGGCGCGCTGACAAGACTGTTCAACAAATTCGAGCGCATCTCCGCGATCCGCTCCGTTTTCATTACAGCTAACTTCCTTTGCTTGTTGTGGTCTCTTTTAAATTCGCGTGTTGCGTTAAGATAGCAGGAAACAAAAAGCAAAAACAACTATCGTCTATTCTTGCTTAAAGATTGATAACAATATCTTTTGCTTTGCTCTCAGCCTGAGATGCTTCCAAACATGGCGTAAGTCTTCCAGCGGGGCTGCTGAGCGTGGCGAGACCTGTGCTCTACATTACATCAGTCTCCCGACTGATCTAAATAAGGATCACATCCAGTAAAAATTCCAGCAAACACCTCGAACTGGCGCAAGTCTTCCAGTCCTGGCCAGCGCGCGATGGGGAGACTTGCCTGCCCGACCTTTGACGGGTACCTAAATTTACATCAGTCCTCCGACTGATTTGTAAATTAAGATCACGTCAAGCAAAATTTCTGGAGCCCGCACATAGTTTGGCGCACTGCTGTATCGATAATGCTCTGGTGTCACCACGATCCCGGCCTTCATAAGATTCATGTGAATATAGTCAAGATAGTGATCGACCTTTTCATTGTTCCACAACTCCAGCGGGTGGTTATTTTGCTGCCAGAATTGATAAGTCGTATTGTTTTTATTTCGACTACCTGCACGTTCAAAAAGCCACAAAAAAAGCTCCTTCCTACTCTCTTGAGGATTGTCACGAATCGCTTGAATTATTTTCACCGATGTGAATTTTTTGATACCATCAATGATGCCCGCAAGACTTTCTTCGCCATGTCGTCCAATTATCATATGAACATGATTACTCATTACAACATATGCGCAAACTTCCAAACCTTTGTTCTTCTGGCAAAATCTAATGCTCTCCAGAAATATGTCGCGGTACTCTTGTCGCGTGAATACGTCTAGCCATTGGATGACTGTGAAGGTGACAAAGTAAAGCTTGTTTTGATCTCGGATCTTGTACTTGCGGCTCATCACGCAAGCTAGGCGGGCAGCGAGCTTTCAAACAATATTCCTAAATACTGATTGCGCTGGAGTGCCGTGATGTATTTCGGCACAAGTCACCCGCATGCCATCGCACGGCCAGAGGACTTGCGCCAGATGGGGGGCTAACACGCAACAAAGGCAGAGGTAGCGGAACTTGCCCGCGAAGGAACACCAACAAGAACTAAATTCTACCGGTTTGGATCGTAGTAGGTCTTCTTCTTACGTCCAAGCAATTCGCTTGATTGGAGTCCGAGCTTTACCTGAAACCTTCGAGGTTGAAATGGATTATGCACCTCACCATTGAGATTATAAAGTACCGTTGTAGTGAGGTAGACCTTGGGATGGATAAGGACCTTTTTTCCTACTCCAACGAAGTAGTTATTCTGCCATTTGTTGGTTGAATGATCATTCGCTTTTGACAACATCCCGGTGCGTTGCCATTCTGCATATGCATAGAAACCTTTGATCACATCGTAGCTGGCAAATGTCTTTAACGCTGTGTTCCTCGGTGATACATACCAATTGCTCTTGATACTATCTCCGAAGGTTTGGCGATAGTTCATGCCCAGGCCCACAAAGAAATTACCGCGGAGGCGATAACCGAGTGATGGAGACAAATCAAGTGAAATAGGGTCGGTGCTCACCACGTTGAAATTTCCGCCAAAAACGATGTGTTCAAAAAAAGTCTTGCCTTGCATTGAATTTTTCTTAATACCCGATGACGGTTTGTTAGCGTCAGTGAATTCGCGGTACTTGTTCAAAAGATTGCTGATTTTCCCGTGGGCGGCTTGGACTTTTGCAAGTGAGCCGGCAAAACTATCCGTTGCCTCTTTAATTGCTTGAGCTTTTCCCCGCTCTTTTAAGGATTCCGGATCAGACAAGTTGCCAACCTTCTCTTTTAGATCAGACACTTGCTGGGAGGCGGATGAAAGTTGATCGAATCCTGGAACTTTTGCAAGTTGTTTTTCGGCTACGCGATCCGCCTCTTTCAGAATTTCATCTGGAGTAAGATTGAGAACATTGTTCAGGGTGTCAAACTGATGAAACTTATTTTTCAAGTTTTCGACCTCAAGAGGCTGCCCATTTACTCTGCAGTGATCGTATAGACCTTTGAATTCATCGTTCGCCATCAGGTCATTGACCATAAACGTGCGAAGTTCTCTTCGCGCCACTCGCTTGCTGCTGTCGGATGCGGTTGAATCCTTCAGAAAAGCCCACCACTTATCCAATTGTGTTCTGAGACCTTCAGGGATCTTATTTTGGTAAGCCGAAAGCGCAGGGCTTTTTGAAATTTGTCGATTGAGGCCATCGGCAACGATTCTCTTCTTGACTTCCCTGGCAACTTGCCGCGCACTGTCGGAGGCATTCGGGTCAGAAATAATTTTCTCATGGGCCAGCAGTTGCTTTCGGATACTATCCGTGTATGCGACTTGTCGATCAGGCGCAATTCCTCTATCAGCAAGTTTCTTCCGAAGCTCACGCACACTACTATTTGCTTCCGATGCACTATCTAGCCTGTGCCGCTCGGTTTTGTTAAGCCTTCTGTGGTGATGGGCGCTGTCTTTCTTATTGTATTTGTAATACTTGAGCATTCGCTTACGCCCGGACGTTATTTCTCTCAACTTATTCTGATGATGTTGAGAAAGATTGATTCGTACGCTCTGTCCCAGTACTTCATTGTTTAGCAAGAAAAACCCAAACAAGATAGCACCAACGACCAGCCGACCATGGGAAATGCGCATCAAAGAACACCGTAAGTCCATCACTATTTTCCTATCAATTGTTTAAAGTCGTGAGCTGTGTCGGGAGGCAGCGTCTCGTCACACAGCAAAATCATGTCGGTTTGAAAGTCACGCATGAGGCGATTTTCGTAGACCTCAAGATATTTCTGAGAAACGCGTAGACCGAAAATTATCGACCCATCTTTGTTAAAGAATATCATTGCATGACTTACCTCGCGCTTGTCTTTGCTTTGAAAGTAAAATCGATAAGCGCCCTTTGAGTCTAAAAGAAAATCGATCATCTTATCGAGATTATCGGTTTCAAAAGACGTATAGGTAGTGAACTGGGGATATTCGAAATACTTGACTGTTTGCGTAAATCCGTTGACATACTGACGTCTGAAAAAAATAACATCTTCATACATAACAGTTTCCTTGAGCAAATAAACATCTGTGTACCTCATATTTACTGACCTAGCTTATCAAGACCTGCACTGATGAATTTTCCGTCTTTCGTCTCATAGTAATAATATGTTTGTCCATCGCGTTGATAAGAGTAGACGTACGCGTCCACCATCTGGCCTGGTTCGCCCTTTCCCTTTTCTCCATAGGGAACTTTCTTAATTCCCTCGTAAGTGCCTTGGTCCCTGATTTCAAGAGCTCTCTTGTTATAGTCCTTTGTCAAATCTGGCAGCGTTTCCTTTTTCCCCCAACTCAATCCAAAGTCATCACCGTGACGAGATATCGCGTGGTTAAATGCTGATTTTTCCGTTTCCGACATTTGTTCGTAAGCTTTAAAGGGAAGCCTTTCTGGGTCCAAGCCAATCGGGCCTCAAGCTTTGAAGTTTTGACCGTTTGAACTACATCAGCGACAGTTTCTGCGCCTTAGTCACTTCAGCGACTTTTCCAGCTTGAGAGGCAAGTCCGAACCACCTAGCAAGGAATGGGACGCGTTCCGCTAGCATCACTACTCCTACCGCCCCGACTTCTTCTACCGGTACTGCTAAAGACATGACGCTCAAATATGCAACAGCATAGCTACGTAGCAGCTCCGCACCTATGTCCCTGGTCTCCGTTTTCCTCCCGAGTTGGTGTTCTCCCCGAATTCAGCACACACTCTCCCTTTCCTCCCGAGTTGGTGTTCTCCCCGAATTTAGCACACACTCTCCCTTGTTGGTGTTGCGCGAAAGACTTGTGCGACAGCGCCACCAAAAAGAGCACTGAACGATGAGTGGCACCAACTCTCACCCTTCAAAGTGAACAAGAAAATCAAAACGCACAAACATTCTTAAAATAAAATGCTGCACTTGAATAGTAGTAGTCCTCCGCATACCGGCAAAGGCCTGCCACAACAGGATTCTGATGTATGTATTCCAATTTTTGAAAGAAGATGCGGTCGTACCCAAGCGAAATACTCAATGCATTGCGTTCCCACACCTGATACTTTCGATCTTTCGCCTCAACAAGTAACGCAGTCAATATTTCTGAATTTGAATCACGCATATAGTTTAGAATCCGCTGACTTGTATACTTTAGGAAATCTCGCTGCACATTCTCTCACCCAACATCTGCCATATGAGGTGAATGTGATTCGAAGACACGAACTCGTTTCTCCAGAGATAGAAACCGAAGACTATCGATGATGATCTCTTTTACGCGATCCTCTTCAAGCACCTGCTTCCACTCTAAACATGTGGCGGTGAGAAAACTGCATGCTCTTTTGCAACTCCCAACTCGGGCATCTGGCAAAGTACAAAGCTTCAGTTTGCCTGGCTACTTCGTGCGTGCATTTGTTGGTGGATCTCCTTACGCGCAACACCAACAAAGGAGGCCGCGTGCTTCAGGAACACCAACGAAGGAGGAAAAAGGGTAATGATCAGTCAGGGAACTTTACTTGATATCTAATTTAAATTCCTCGACATACCCCACACAAAATCTTTCAATTTCCATCCGTCTTACATAAGCCCCGTCTTTCAAACCCTTGAGCGTTGGTAGATGTTCGATCTCAATAACATTCAGAATTGAATCCAACAACCCTTGCTTTGTGGTTTCCAATTTCATGTCTCCGTTTTCAAAATAAACTAGCATTGACTTGATGGTATCAATCTTGCTATGTCTGATCCTAATAATTAATTCAATAGAATAATTTTTGGAATGATCCATTCCAGCACAAAGAGTTAGTCGTTGAAAATCTCCGACTCTATTATTGACCTCACAGTAGAGATCAAGGCTCGCCTCAGCAGTCTTTTTGACATAATCGTTTCTTTCATCGGTGGCGTCCGTGTGCGTTTTTCGATAATCATTACAGTTAAAAATGATTAAACCTATTGCAAGCCAGAAATATTTAACTTTCATAACTTTTTTACTCTTTAAATGGGGTCAACATTACCGGTTTTCCAGGCTCCGCAATAACGCCTTTTATGCTCACTTTGCTTTGGCCTTTCTTCTGACGGTGTTTGATGTAGTTCATCAGATCAGCATAGCGGATATTTTCAATCGGATATTGATGCTTTGTTATCCATTCTAAAAAGTCTTTCGTGCCGTTATCGTAAATCCTGATCATGCTTTCTGAGAACTCTTTTTTGATCAGGTAATCTTTAAAGCTTTTTCCCGACTGTGTCGGGATTTCGTCACGGCCCTGCCATGACTCAACATATTTTTTTGTTTTCATAATTTATGGATGATATGGGTATAGATCTGTGTTGATTCCAGTGAGTCGTGTCCTAAAAATCTTGCGATGTGCTTTAGCTCCATTCCGCTATGCAGCAAGTGTGTGGCGATGCTGTGACGCAACGTATGCAGTCCGATCTGCTTTTGCTGGAAAGATAATTCAGATGCTCCCCGCTCAAGACTTTCTTCGCCATGTCGTCCAATTATCATATGAACATGATTACTCATTACAACATATGCGCAAACTTCCAAACCTTTGTTCTTCTGGCAAAATCTAATGCTCTCCAGAAATATGTCGCGGTACTCTTGTCGCGTGAATACGTCTAGCCATTGGATGACTGTGAAGGTGACAAAGTAAAGCTTGTTTTGATCTCGGATCTTGTACTTGCGGCTCATCAGGCAAGCTTGGCGGGCAGCGAGCTTTCAAACAATATTCTAAATACTGATTGCGCTGGAGTGCCGTGATGTATTCGGCACAAGTCACCCGCATGCCATCACACGGCCGGAAGACTTGCGCCAGGTTGAGGGAGTTTGAATCAAGCAGATAGTTAGGAATACGCTGGCCGGTATACTTCAAAAAATCTCGTTGCACGTTTTCGGCTATATGATTTCCCAACATTTGCCAGAATGAGATGTATATGATTAGACATGACGCAAAAGCGAATATACGCATGCGGTTATCCTTGCTAAAAAACCGAAGGCTGTCGATGACGATATCCTTTACGTTGTCATCAGCGAGAAGATGTTTCCACTCTAAACACGTGGCAGTGAAAAAGACTGCGTGCTCTTTGGCTACAACCTGCTCCGGCATTTTAGCAAAGTACGAAGTGGCAAGCTGATCTGACTACTACACGCGTGCGCAACAAAGGAGGGGTGTGCGGCTTTCGAGGAACACCAACGGAGGAGGAAATCGCTTAGTCGCCTGCCCTAAATTGAACAATGCTTCCGTAAGACGTATACGAGTCTGTAATTGCGAAAGCCCTAACATTGAACGTCTGTTTATAGGGAAAAGAGAAATTGACTGTAGTTGAAAATGAATCATCAGACAGCGGCCCGAGGTCCACGATGTTGGACGTTTCAACATTAGGATCATCGGTACCCCAAACAAAGCCATGCCGGGTCACAGCGCTTGTTCCATGCCTGCGAACAAAGCCATTGAAGGTGGCCATAAACTGTGTAACTGTTCCGAGAGGTTCTGTGATCACAGTCGGATATTCGGTCGAAGGAAACTCATACTGGTCGCAGCTGACAACGACCGAAACAAGAAGCACGAGTGTAACTTTTTTCAAACGTTTTGCCATTTTCATTTTAAGGTTGCTCCAATTGCTATTTGAAAGTTCTGAACTGTTGAAGTCAGCGCCCGCTTAGATGCAGTAGAAAAATCGTTGATGTCTGCAAACTGTTCAACGCGTGCCTCCGCAAAGACTCTCAATCTACTTCCCACAGACGACTGCACTCCGATTACGGCCCACGCTCCCGGTTGATGTTTTCTTATGAGAAAGAGATCATCAGACCGAGTCTTGACGATATTTCCGTTCACTACTTCGTGATCATAATACGTGTGCGGATCGATCGCAAAACCCAACGACAACCCCGCACCGATGTAAGGCGTATATTTTCTCTCGATCAGGTTGTAGGTAACACCAGGGCTCACCTTTAACTGCCGGAAATCTGCCAACATGTAAGACCTGTGTATTGATCCTAGCTCGGTACCTTCATTGTATTTGAAATATTTGGGATGCATATAGTACAGGTCTACCCTCACCGCAAAATGCTCCGACACACGTGGCGAAATAAGATTGAAGGTAAAGCCGATCAAAGGTGTTTTTGACGCCCGATATTTACCGGTAACGGGTTCATAATTTTTTCCTCCCCCTACCTTCAGGTTGGAAATGGCCATTCCTGCAATTGCACCGAATTGTATTTTCGTCCACCGCTTTTCGCCTTTGAATACGCGGTAGCTGCTGTTGACACAAGTGTTGTACTTTTCTACGAAGCTTGTCAACGAGCGCTCATTCAATCTCAATATTTGAGAAGCTTTGCGCATCTCATTGCAATCCAGTGTGAGGCTGTTAAGCATACCTACGAACTGACTGGAGTGTTTGTATTCAATCCTGTTGTTGATGGTGATCTGTTTGATGTCGTCATCAAGAGGCGCAAGCCCTCTCCCCTCTTTTTCTACAAAGAATTTTTGTTGAAATCTGTATAGCGATAGTTTTCCAACAACAAGCTGCTCCAGAAATGCTTTTTGTTCGATGCCCGGTTTTATCGAAATGATTCGCGTCAGAAATCTTTTGTCAGATGTGAAACCGTATCCAGCCAGTTCCGTGGCATTGTACGATTCGACATCTCCCTTCACCGATTTTTTAAACTGGCAGCTTTCGTAAACGCGGTTTCCTTCCCGATAGATCACATAGCCTTGCAGCGTATCGCCAACAATAGTCACAACAAAGCCCTCGCGAAAGCCTTGTTGAGAGTAACAACATGAAAAGGACAGCACGACAGCCAGCAGGAGCAAAAAAATGGGTCTCATTGAATCAATATAAATTAAAAAATTATCGCTGAATTCATCATGGCGTGCTATGCAATCTCATGGCGTTATTCGATGTTGGAGAAACCACCACATTGGTCTTTGTTGCAGATTTCACATTTTCGAACACCGTGCCGAAGATTGTGAAATTACGATTCTGAGGGGGCGGATTACTGCTTGGGTTGTATATAGAGATATCATAGGTACCGGCCTCAACGGTTATTGTCACATCAGCATCAAACCCGGCAGGAAGATCCCGGATAATTTGAGGCTGGCCATTCTTAGGCAGGAACCGTACTTTGTATCCGCTATCCCCTCTTCCATTTACTGCTATTACATCAACATAAACTATTTGCGTACAAGTACCTTCGTTGTTAGCCTTCGTTGGACCATTCTGCGCAGCTTCAGCGTATGCCTGATTGTCTGCGTCATATTGACTAACCGAAGAGACATACTTCGCAGCTGCAACGGCATAGCCTACCATAGAACCACGATATCCCGTTGGGCATTGTTTCGCAAACGAATATGTGGCCTGGTTGTTGTAATATTCATAAGGCAAGGTGGCAACAAAATCCGGTGAGCTCTTGAACTGATAGGCATGTTGGCGAACAATGTTCTTGTCGTTGTCGCGCGTGCGTGCAAGTCGCCCGATTTCATCATACTCATAGCTCGCGCTGTTCTGGTTTACATCTGTCGCGGCCTTCAATCCAATGAGGGGCTGTGTAAAGAACGATTTCATATCAGATCCCCGCGGAAACAAGCGCACATCATCAAGGTCGATGCCGTTGGGATTAGAAATGGTGACGCTGGTTGTATTACCAAGATCATAGCTATAGAGATTCCAGGTTCCCTGAGATTTCATCAGCACTCCGGTTGCCGTACCACCAGAGCCCGATACAACGAGGCTGTTGGTACCATTTATCCAGACTTCGACAACAGATGAATACTGATTGCTCAACGAAGTGTTCGATAGCGATCCGCGATAGATATAGTTGCCTGTCTTCGCAGTTGCTGCCACGGGTGATGCACCCAGCGTCCAGCCACCGTCAGTATTGGCACCAACGCCTGAGTTGTCTTCAAAACTGTTAAAAGCAACCTGTGAGACAGGCGCGCCCGTCACCACAGCGAGTGGAGTTGTTCTCGAACTTCCCCAAATGACTGCGTTTACAACACCATCTTTAGCAACATATTGTTTTATCCGTCCTTCCGCATCATACACATATGTCAGCTCGAGCCGCTGCGGATTGGTTTGCACCTGGCTATAGACGAATTCCGGAAGAAAGCCTGCCTGGCCGAAATCCGTGAACTGCCTTTTTTGCAAAGTCATGGTTGCTCCATTGATCTGCGTTTCAACTTCCACTGGCAAAGCCACAATGTGCTTAGGATCGGCCCTCATTGTATTGTATGGTGCTGTTGAAAAATCTGCAGTGTATCGTGTGATCGTTTTGCGGGTTCGCCCATCGCTTCCGGTAGTCTGAACTGCGGTAGGTTGAAAGTGCATTAGGTTTGAATAGGAATACGTAGTGAGGTTCGTTGTAAATTTGTTCTGATCCTGCTGGTCATAGACATATTCTGTTGTCTGGATCAGGCGGTTGTCACCTATCTTGATGTCATAGAAACTTTGCAAATAGCTGTAGGAGTCGTTGATCGCGTTACACCCGTTAAGTGGATCATATGGAGAACATTGAATTTCATCACCGGTCAATTGACCAAACGATATGAGTGTTTTCAAAACAGCAAAACCCGCGGTGTAAGAAACCTCAGGCGTGGCGAAGTAATCGTTCACTGTTTTTGTCACGAGCTTATATATACCATTTTCGTTTTTATAAACCTGTTTCTCTTTCAACAGTCCGCGTTTGAAGTGATTGCTCAGCAAGACAGCTTTGTTTACCATCATGCTTGTCTGAAGGTTGTCCGTGAAGTCAGTATACACGAATGTAGTTTTTCCGGCATTGTACGAAAGACTTCCAACATACTCCGTCACCACGGGATAAAACGTGGACGCCCCGTCAAGAGGTGACACCTCGATCTGAGGAACGCTATAAAAAACACGCGATCTGTGTCGTTCGACTATCGCATCGCAATGATCCTGCACGGGCGCAATAAACCGCTCGTTTACGCTTGTCGAATAAAAATATTGGCTTTCAAAAAAATTCTTGACTCCGTATCCCGATTCATCAACCCCATATTTGAATGTTCGGGTCGTGGGCGAGTCGTCAATTCCATTATAGGACTTGATAGCCTTTACACGAAAACCTGCTCCAACTTTTGCAACATCTGCGTTTAATACCGGGTCGTGGTCCATATATCGGTTCGGCTCGTAGGCGAAGTCGGTATATCCTTGTGTGGGATAGTAGATGCGCTTCAGCATCCAGGCGTGGCCATAGTTCGGGTTCGGGTCGCGGTTTGCGCTTCCGATTTCTATCCAGTCAAGACCTGAAGTTACGGTCGACTGAAAATCGATCTTCATTTTTGGCATCAGCGTGGTGTTGGCGTCCTGGCCATTATAATATCCCCATTGGTCTCGCGCCCTGGAATTTTTTGCCGGCAAGCTCACAGAAAGATCGTAGTCAAACTTATACACTTCTATGGGCACACCTGATGGATCTTGTATTTCTACTCTGTCGAGTCTCATGCGTTTTGTTTCCGCATCCTGGTTCCGCATGAACTCACTTTGGATGAAGGCGATAATTTTATCCGTTGAATAAGTGTTGGTATTCGGATCGAATGCTTTCACGAGCATGCGGGTCAACTTCTTCTGACCAGCGAAACCATCGGTGCGGTCGGCAACTTCAAACTTGATCTGTCCATTATTGAATAGGATGTTATCGAGTTTGTATTCGGTGGTCATCACGTGCTGCACGGAAATAACAGGCGCGCTGATCTCTGGCGGGCCCGGTCCGTCAACTTTGTCGGTCACAGAAATGTGTTCAGTTTCCTCGTGGTAGGTTACACCATATCGGGAAGTATAGTTGAACGTAATAATATCTTTATCGTTTGCCGATCTGATCTCATTCAGCATCCAGGCTGAGTTCACTGACTCAGTAGAAGAGTTCGTTTGGGTTTGCTCTGCATCGTTGAACGTATATTTCGTTCCCGTTTCCGAAACGATGCTGAAGTGTCCGCCAGTGAAGTCGATCTTGATGGGATCATAAGGAATGGTTGTTGGCGCGTATCCATTTGATTGCTGAAAGAAAAACTTTCCATTCTTGCCCGGCATCGCGTAAGAGAAAATATCCGGCTCGCGATCTTTGATCCCCTTATGAACATCCCACAAGGTTTGCAAACCTGCGACTGTGAATAAATCTGCTTCCGCTGAAGGTTTGCCATAGGTCAGGTATCCACCTGACGCTTCATCAGCTTTGTTGCCCATCACTTGCCTCGAGATTTGTCCGCCTGCATCGAGAGACCAGCCGAGTCCCACCCAACCCGCATCATCGGTCACTTTGATTCCCGATGCATGATAACGCAACACAATGGGTACACTCAAATCATTTTGTGTTATGGTGTACAATGGAATTGAAATATCAGGAAGGCCCGTGAAGTAGCTCACTTCATAACTGCCATACTTGGCGAAGTTGGCTACATCAGGCGAAGCTGGTGTTACATTCCGTGGTTGAAAATTGGACTGACCGAAACAGAAGTTCGCAAGCAAGGTGAACGTGAGTGTAGCGAAAAAACTCCGGATGAGAAGAGAGGTTTTGAGCGTCATGAGATTAATGTTATATCGAGGGTCATCAATAGTTTAAATTCTGGTGGTCAGGCTTGGAAAAGTTTGAAGTAAGTATGAGCAAAAGGACAAAAATGATCAATCCAACTACAATATTCCTGTAATAAAGTTTGTCATGCACACCGAATCTAGCTGCATGATCACTGACTGAACCTGTAGCTCCATTGATGCACCAAAAGAATACCGCTGCAACATAGTTTACAAAGAATGGGAAAGCACGCCAGATCATTTGCACGAAGTTTTAATCTTTGAATTTATCGACCGACTTTTCGTTTTATTATCGTAAAAAGATCGAATTAAATCATTGAAAAACCAGCTGAAGAAACTTTTGAATGTTATCACTTTAATCGAAGAATTTACAATTGCCACCTTCTTTTTACTTGAACCTTGATGACAAATATTTTCAAATCGCAATTGTAAGAACCAAACAAATCACCATAAAAATCAGCCCATAAGTTAAAAGTCGATTACCGAATTCATTGCTGAAAAAATCTGCTAGCTTTCCTTGAATCCCGAAAGAATCCAAAGGAAAAAAGCTCCGAACGCTTCAAAAAGTGCACTCATACTTAAATCCGTCATCATGCCAACAACACCTCAACTTACTTCCTGTCTTGTTAAATTAACAGTTTTAAAATGTCATAAATCACAACCAAGTACCTTTCTCCAATTCAATATTCACATTCTGATTTTGAAATAATATTTCTATTGAATCATAGTCCGCTTTTCATATATCCGAACCGATGCCTGCGGAATCGCGACACCAATAGCATCTTTATAGTTGAATTTGTTTATTTGCCGCTCATTAAACACAAAGAGGCTTGACTCTGATACCAGCCATCTTATCCATCCCGGAAGTAACCCAAGATTAAGGTCGTGTCTTCAGGTAGTTGATACTGGTGGCGGAGCCCTTTTTTTTCTTGATTGAAATTTCATTCCACAGTTTGGTAAGACTGTCACACTGTTCTGCCGCACTAGGGCCGTCTTTGACGAGCCAAATTCAATAGACTTCAAAAAGCGGAATAAATACAAGAAAAGACCATCAAATAAAGCCATTGACGTTTTTTCAATTTTTGTCTTTTCAAAAATCCACGGCAAAATTTATCCTGATCCCGTCCTCGCCCTTATAGCAATCACAACGAAACCAAGCCCTGTAAGCAAGGACAAGAGCATCAACAAAAGAAGGCTCAAACTCGAATGACCAAGGTCGATGTAGTATCCACGCTCGCGAAGCTCAACGTGAATTAGATTTATCAATTCAAAATACAGGTATGTTCCCACGAAATAACTTGCTACAACCCCATAAAACAATTTGCTTTTGCTTTTCAGAATTCTTTTAAATAGTAGGTAAGACATTGACACAAAAATCACGTAAATCAAAACAAGAAAAATTGTTTGTCGCATTTCAGTCTGTTTTTATTGCATCGAAAAGATTGCCGTTGGGCAGTGAACTATCATCATGTTCAAACCAATCAAGCCATTGATTTGTAACTTTTTGCAAATTGCTGTCTTTTCCGGGATAAAAAAGCTCTTGAATAACGTGCACGCCTTGTTCAACTAACGTCTCTCTTCCATTCCATTCCTTAAATCCACCGTGCGCAGGGGAAGTAGCATCTTGAAGGGCGTGTAGTCCGACTCCGAACTGAAAATATGCTTCATAGTATTTCCCTTGCGATAATAAGTCTTTAGCGGTACGAAATTGTCGTCTCACAAATCTGTCAGCTAGAGACTTCGCCTCACTTTCGGTCTGGTAGGCGCTACGCATACCATGTCGATAAGAATACTTGGCTGTCTGAAATTGATCGCCATCCGCATAAACTGTGGCATCATTTAACGCTTTCAACCTCTCCCTTTTAGCAGCCGTTCGATTGTTTCCATCGCGAAAGATTCCCTCTCGATTAGCTCGTTGGTGAATTATAAAAGCACTTTTTGATGCCCAATCTGGCTCACGCTTCGATTTATTTTTTCCTATCGCCACTTTTTGCATATGGGAAAAGATTTCCCTCGCCTCATCACCTTCTGCATGCATTCCATTGGCATCAACCTGCAGCATTCCATCCGGATCAATAAACCTGATGGGGTTATCAACCGCGTAATTGTACGGTGTCCACCTGCGAGATAATTCCGTCATCGGATCAACTACTCCCCACCTTCCAATATCACTCATATACATCCTCGCTCCATAATCCAACCAACCGAGATCCAATTCGTCCTGCAGTTCTTTTCCGTTGTAAAGATAATTCTGCTTGGCGGTTCCTTCGCGCTGGTAGCCGTTAAACGTCAATCCAAACGGGTAATAGTAATCGTTCACTGACTATTGGTTTTTGTTCTTTAGGCTCATCAAACTTTTAGACACTTTGTAAATCAACCAGAACAATGCAACCGCGGCAACCGTGTCAAATATTTTTATGAACGTGCCTTCTTCAATTGAGCTACTCACTTCTCCCCTTTCTGTTATTTTCATGAAAAACGCCTCATGAATAGCAAACGGGAGAAGGTTAAACATACTTGGTGGCGTCAAAACAGAATATAGAAAAACCATAGCCACAGCTAGAGCAATTAATGCTGAAATAATATTTATCTTTTTCATCAAGCGTTAAATTTCTATTTCTTTTTCTTCTCCTCAGGGACTATCTGACCATTTACCACTTTATACCTACCTGTGGGAAGTTTAGATATTTGATTTATGAAGTTGAAAATTGAGTGACCCTGATTTTTGTCATCGCTTGTGTCTTGCTGTTGTGCCCCTTTTTCAGGATCATTTCCTGCTACAATATCCTTGCTATGTGAGAACTGGAGAGTGGGTCCGACATTTTCACCATGTTCGGCTTCTAGTTCCCCAGATTGAAAAGGAGCAAAGTCGGCAACAAACGCAATTGTTACCCCTTGTATATTATGCTGCCTTACATATTCCAATAGAGCTTTAGCGTAACCTTTGCCATACGCTCCGCCCATACTATGCGTGATTATTTTGATCGACTCAACTATGTTTCCGTTCTTGTCACGCGCCAAACTTTCGATTATTGCCTCAGCATCCTCCTTTCCTTGTAAATAACCTGCAGCTTTTCTAGTGAATGCAAGTTCGTGTCCGGACGGATTTACCGGTGCCATTCCGCCTAACGCGCCATCTCTGTAGATCGCGTGCTGATCACCTACATGATCCATAACCGCGTGATCAAAAGCATAGGATTCTCTTTTCTGATAGACAGGCTCGTACCATTGCTCACCCCAACGCTGACCAACATATCTTTCTCCAACTTTGACATTCGTGTAAGTACGCCAGTAACTTTCATTGCCACCATCACCATAATGATTACCATTGATAAAAATCACAAGGTTGCCATCTGGATCGACAGCATTTGTCGGCTGATTTAGGGCGTACGCGTAAGGAGTCGTACCAAAATACAATTCAGTCTTACCATCGATCACACCCCATCTTCCAATCTCACTCATGTACATCCTGGCTCCGTAGTCGTACCACCCAAGGTCTAGCTCGTCTTGCCACTCTTTTCCGTTGTATAGGTAATTCTGAAGAGTTGAGTTCTCTCTTTGATACGAGTTAAACGCGAGGCCAAACGGGTAATAGTCATTCACATTTTCTACATAACTGTGTCTTGTAATCTTAAAGTCATCAAAATACACGTTCTGCAGCACCGGGTTTTCGTTTGAGAGATACACATAAAGATAACCTTTCTGCTGCACCTGGACGTGCAAAGTCATCTGATCGTGCGTGCTGTTCTGGCTTGCTTCAACATCAATTTGGTCGAAGCCGAAATCTTTCAATACAAAGTTCTCATCGAACAGCACATAATTCAAATAAGCTTTCGGTGCGCTGCCATCTTCGTATGCTGTGATGTATGAACCTGTTCCATACATATTGCTGAATGCGGTGCGCGCCTGCGAGCTTTCAAGTCCAGTTCCTCCCGAGGCTTGCAAGTTAAAGACCGAGGCCAGTGCTGTAAACAATCCCGTGAGGTTTGTTCCGCTTCCTGTCGTGCTTTCATATTTCCCGTACACCTCGAGGTCGAACACATCGCCTGCCATTACTTCGTAACTTTTCGCAAGACCGATCTGATAATTCGCTGCGCCAGTCAGCAGTTGTGATTTGTTGTACGTTGTTCCTGCATCGGTGTGATCGAACATATCGAGACTGCTTCGGCTTCCGCCAGTCGGATAATTTCTGAATTGCGTTGTTTCCGTTGCAATGGTGTTGTCTTCGAGGGTTGCTTTGATCTCGGTGGTTTCGGTGATCGCCTTGAAGCTCACGCGTGTGTTGCCCAAATGGTCTTTGAGAAAATATTCATAAGCCGGAATTGCCGAGGTCATCACGGTCCTTCCCTCTTCATGCGTTAAGAATTTCAAGCTCGTATTTCCACTGGTGCCTTCGTACACAAATGGTCCGGCATATTCGGTGACTTTGGCTTGGGTTCCGAAAACTTCCTGCTTCAGCTTATTGCCCATGGCATCATAAGTGTAAACAATGTAATCTGTCGCGCCTTTGTTCACCTGCGTTGGCAAGTTCAAATGATTGTAAGTAATGGCTGTGATACCTTTATTCCGATCGAGATTCATGTTGCCGTTTGGATCATACCAATAGTCGTTGTCCGGCTGGATGTTTTCTTTGAAACCCTCTTCCAATGTATTCTTCGCGATGGCGTCATCAATTCTCATCAGCTGATTGCCCATGCTCACACCGTTGATGTCTGAATACGTGTACGCCATGTCATCCATCAGTCCGAACACGCCAGGCTGCCTTTTCCCATTTCGCTGGAGCTTCAGAATGTTTCCGTTGAGGTCATAACCGCTGTTCATTCCAGACGGAGCAACAATCTTCTCCGTATACCTTCCGTTCTTATCGCTTTCCACAAGGTTGAAATATCGGCCCTCGGTCAGGCGGTTCATCGCATCGTAGTAGTATCCATACGATTGCTTGTCCATGCCGGTGGTAGTCCACACAGCCTCGGTGATATTGCCATTGTATTGCGCGGGGCCACCGCTTCCCGAAGGTGCTTCGTAATTCAGTTTCATGGAAAACAGATCTGTGCCTGGTGTGTTCACATCGTTGATCTCCTTCATCCATCCGCGGATGTTGTAGCGATAGTCGACAATTTGCGTGTAGGATGAGTTGGGAGGATTACTGTTCTGCGGAGTCCATTGGGTTTCCGTACTCGCCTTGAATGTCTTACCTGATGGTACCGTGAATCCCGGCTTCAATACCACCTGCTGTTTCGCAATGAGGAAAGACTCGTTGTTGTATTGCGTTTTTTCAATCACACCTGTTGAGTAAACCACGTTTTCTTCATCGATGGAGTTATCAGCGGAAGCGTGAAGTTTTTTTGCGACCAGCTGACCCAGTTCATTGTATTCCATGGCAGCGAGGATGACTTCGGGTCTATCATCAACTTTGTGCCATGTTTTGAGCAGTCGGCCTGCGTGATCGTAGTCGAAATGTTTGGCGATCGTATGCGTTGTTGAACCGACACGATGCGTCATGGTGTTTTTCAAAACTTTGCCGGTAAAATCGTAGACGTTGGTCACACGGTCACAGCCCGCTTTGCTGTTTGACGAGACTGTTTGAACGGGTCGGTACTTATCGTCATAATAGCTGATATTCCACAAATAGTTTGTCGCGCCATTCAATACTTTCACTTTGGTTCCCGTAACCTGACCTTTCACATACGGATATGAATTGGTTGAATTGAACTTGTATTGGTCCGTGTACACATCATACTTGTAGTTGATCTCACCAGCGTTGAACTCGGGAGCAGTGACAAGCGACTTGAAGCTGTAGTCATCGTAGTAGGTTACGGTAAGCACTTCAAAGTTGGCTGTCACGAAGTTTGTGGCATCGTTGAACAATACATTGGTGGTGTACCCATGCGTTGTGCTGTTGCCATTGTAGGTTTCGGAAAAAACAGTGGTGCTTAACTTTCCAGCCATACTTCCCTGGTCGATGCCGGCACTGTGGGTATAAATGCCTGTAATGATGGGGCGATTAAGCTGATCGTATTTTGTGAATGACCATTTGTATGACAAACGTTGCTGGCCATCCTGCGAGAACACCAGGCGATCACGATCGTCATAAACTAAAAATACCATATCCGCACCGGGTACCTGTTTCATGATCATCCGTTGCTTGATGTCATAGCGGTAACGGAACGCCCACTTTTTCAAAAATCCGTCACGGTCGTTCGTGAAAGTGGTTGGCGATGTAGAGATCAGGCGCGTGCCTTCCGGTTGGATGACGCAAATAAGTTGTCCGAGGTCATCGTAGATATAATAGGTGCCCGCATAATTTACGTCATCGACCGCTGTAGGCACATCAACGGCCTGCACGCGCTTTAAAAGTGTGTGGCCAATGTTATCTATATACTCGATCACCTCCCTGCCGTTTTCGTCTTTAGTTGAAAATTTTGTAAGCGTATTTGCAGCAAAAGAAACACAGGTTAAAACACGACTGAAATAATACGATGGGCCCGGTG
>CBHROW010000056.1:0-19856 GCA_966080355.1 uncultured Chryseosolibacter sp. | reverse complement strand
AAAAGCTATTGTGGTAAAAGGCGCCTATGTGTTGCTTTCAAAAATGAAAAACAGCGAGGCAGGTGAAGAACCCGGTCATTAAAGATATAAGGCTGTGGTCATCTGGTGTAAGGCGTTTCCAAAAAGGGTTGTTTAACTTTATGAGAATAGAATCGCACCGTTGATAATCAGAGTCGAATGTATTTTCAAATCAGCAGTCTTGTCTTGATTTTTTTTGTTGCCGTTGTGAGCGGATGTTCGGGTCCTTCCGACCGGTCTGTCAAACTAGATGGGAAGCCGCAACATGTTTTCATTCTTGGCGAAGGAAAACCCGCTGTTGTTTTTATTTCCGGCCTTGGAAGCGAGCTCTCTACGTATCCTCCAGAGAACTGTTTACGCGTCTTGTGTTCATCAACCAGATCATGCTGGTTACCATCAAGGCTGTCGTCATTGCGGCAATCGCCTTAGAACTTTTGAGCTTGTTCATAAAAAAAAAAGTTACACACAAACTAACGGAGACGGGATAAGTGGCGAATTAATCGTGGATTAATTCGGGATTAAAAAGTGAGGGGGATCGGATCTTGCATAAGAAGTCCATTTCAGTGGTTCTTAGCTTCGAAAGTGCCATCATCTTCTTCGGCACTGGTAAGTGAATTGGCGATTTATTGTTGCACGCTATTTGCTCTTTTTTAGCGAAATTGAGATCACCATTTCAATCTTGAATGGTGGTTCGTTCGTCTCGTAACCTTACCCTTTGATGTTATGCGCATCGCATGCCTGTTTTTCCTGTGGTTCAGCCTGGTGATCACGGCTTTTCCGCAAATCGCTTCGAAACCTCGCCACGATAAAAAGTTTCAATACGAAGAAGTTGACTTTGAAGACATGTTGAGACGTTATTTAAGTAAGGAAGCGAAAGACGACCTTGAAGGGATCTACGATGTTTCGTGCGTGATCACGAGCCGGAAGAAAAAATTCCTCAGCAAACGTGAGCGGATAAAAATAGAAGAACGAAAAGACAACTACGCCCGCATCGCGATAATCAAAGATTGGCCCGGCTCCGACCGGGATTTTATAGAAATATCCATGAGCTACCACGATGCGAAAAAATTTCCGATCGTAGGAGAGATCAATTCGCTGTCCGAAGGGCATGGATATATGTACAAGCACATGGATGCTGATGGAAAAATATATACCTTTTCTATGATGAATGAATCATTCGAACTTCTCGAAGCTGAATTCTCTTACATGGATCGCGCTACTACGGTTACGTACAAACTATCATACCTGAAGTCCTACCCGAAAGGACCAGACATTGTAAAGAAGTGGCCCAGTGGTCCGAGTCCAGGGAACTCCTATAGGGAGCGATAGCGGTTTGAAGTGATCATGTCAAGGCAGCGACTTTTTGCCTTTTAGCTCTCGGTTCTTCGGAAAACTCAGGGCCTTCCACCCTTTGGAGAACCTCAGGGCCTTCTGTCCCTCTGAAACCTCAGGGCCTTCGGCCCTTCTGAAACCTCAGGGCCTTCGGCTTGCATCTTACGAACCTCTTTCGTTTCTTGCCTCCCCTAAACCTAAACCCTCTATGAAATTCACACTCCGACTGGTTGTTTCACTTTTCATTTTTCATTCAGCAGCGGCCCAATCGCCAAAATCAAACGCATTAGAGATCAGCTATCGAATCCCGAAAAAGCTCGATGTAAGTCCCTATAAAACTTATTCTGCGAAGCTCGTCACCAACGTGATCCTATTATCAAATGGTGAAATGAAAGACGTGGAATGGCTCGGATCAGCCTCCGATAAAAAATCGATGATCGCATCGCGCAACGACACAAAGAAAATGCAACTAGCCATGGAGTACATGCGCATTGAAACCAAAGGATTGAAACAAGTGAATGTGTTTGGAGACGTTGTGATCGAACTTACCACGAGCGATTTTGTGGTGAATGATGTGATGAAGAAACTTTGGGAGGCTGGCGACAAAGATGTGATCGCGCGCATGGATGGCAGCGCCCATCTTGAGATAAAGGACAAAACAAAGCAAGTCCTGCTCGCTAAAGACCTTGTGTTGCCGGAGTCTGAGCGGATGATCACGCGTGAACACCTGATGGCGATGAATCCCGGCCTTGGCGTTCAGATCAAAGTGACCAGCAAATCAGATCCGTACCTGATCGAGAAAAAAATGACCGAGGGTCTTGAAGATTCGAAAGGCTATTATGTAAGATATTTTTTGAACATGGCTGCAGCAGAAGCGAAAGCCTTGCTGCAGGATCAGAAAGGAACACTTGCATTGCCGGTGTACTCTGCGAAAGGAAAAAATGATTACAGCGAGCTCGATCAGGCTGCCGAGTCGTTCAAAGGGATGGTGAAAACTATCCAGGAGAAGTCAATTGATGCGTTGAAATCTGAGTCAAACAGTGTGCTGGCAAAGGGAGCGGAAGTTTGGGAGCGTGAGCAGGCACAAAAGAGCGCGGCAGATGATGCGCGAATAAGTGAAGATATTGGAAGAGCATTGAACCTAAACCTGGCCAGTGCTTATATTTTACAAGGCGAGTGGGATAAAGCCTCCGAAGCGTTGGGCCGTACGGGTTTTGTGATTGCCGAAGGAACCGAACTCGGGGGAACCGGTTCAGCAAAAGAATATTTCATCGGTCTCCAACGTATGTTTTGGATGGCAAGAGCAGCAGAGGGGCAGGTAGTGTTTGGAGGTAAGTAGTAAGAACAAACTTTAGATGGAGAGATCATGAAATCATGCTACGCGTATGGAATCGTCCTGACCTTGACACTTGTGAATTGCTGCCCACTTCTGGCGCAGACATATTCCAGGCAGAAGGAGGGAAAGCTGGTAAAATTTCAATATGACGGTGAGACCATCACATTTGGTCGATACAAATCCGTATCCAAAGGACGTCAGGAAATGCCGGTGGATTTTGATTCTCAAAAATTTACGTTTGCGAAATGGCTCTCCAGCGAAGGTGAAATTGCTGAGGTTCGTGAAGCCTCAGGGAAGCGTATCGCTACGGTCTATTTATCCGGCCCGAACGAAGGTAATATTGTGACTGCCGATGGAAAGACACTTTTAAAGAAAGCTAAAGACGATTTTAACGCTTCATACTATGCAGGCGATGTTGAGACGTTCTCGATCTCAGTCCGGCCCAAGAGTGATGAAGTAACGGTAAACATGCTTTCAGGAGATGCGATGCCTCCCGGGTTGACGCTGGCATTGTTGAACGAATCGCAAAAGCATTTTCGCAATCGCGTATCGCCATGGCCATTCATCGGGGTAGCAGTGATGTTGGCTGTTGCGCGCGCTGTGCTTGCGGGTTCGGGTGAATCTGGTCAATGATCAGTTGACCACAATCTTCAATTCAATTTCTTCAAACCCTCTCGCTTTGCTTTCTGGGTCTCATCATCTGAATCGTGATGATCGTGCCTGTGTTCATTCTCGTTCCAATTGAAATTATGGAACGGTTGTACATCCATATTGATGAATGGGATGGGAGGAATAGGAGGGATATGCACGTTCACGTGAGGTACCCGAACGATGACCGGATGTGGATCGATGTGGCTCATATTTAAGTTGATCTCGGGAATATGAATGTCGAGATTCCGCAAGGTAGCTTCTACCGATTTCATAGCCTGCGCCACGGAGCGTTCAACGTCTGCGGCTATGGCAGCTTCGTCAATATCAACATCGATGTGATGTGTGGGGCCGGAAATTTTGCGCAATCCTTCGGTTTTTGAAGATCTCGTGCCGGAATTATTCTGCGAAAAGGAATTTGTAACGGCCACAGCACAAAATATTGTGGCGAATACGAAGTGACGAAGTGTTCTCATATAGATCAATTTGGGACTAGATGGAATACTTATCATTGGAAACAAGGTTACAGGTACTTATGAAAATACTTTCAAATTATTTCGTCCCATCTGAAAATCTTTCGCGGATTCTGCCGGGGTAATGCTCTCTATTTTATTCTTTTCGCTTGACACAGCGCACCGAAAATGCCCGGTCTTTTTCTCCTGCCGACTGGCGGTATAGCGCTTTTCCTCCATGGCCAAAATTATAAAATACAGCCATGGAATCGCTGGTTTCTGTAGTTGTCCAATAAAAGCCGTGGACGTTGAGGCGTCCAAATGTTGCATCGCGATTCTTGCCGCCACCTAATTGGGCATCGAATCCCGATTCTCCACCCTCGGTTAGCGCAATGAAGGTGTCATGGCCATTGCGAATGGAGTCTTTATATATTCCTCCATACGCGTCAGCTAGTTTGATCCAATCTTCATCTGAAGGAAGCTCCCATCCTTCACCGAGTTGTTTACAAGCGGCCTTCGCGGCAGCCCATGTATAGAGGCGTCCAAATCGATCACAGTTCATGGCATTGTTGTCGTAACAATACGATTGAGGTGTATCGAGGGCAAGATTTTCTGTGCTCCAGATCAGGTCACCCACCTGAATCGATCGCACTGGATCAACCGAGCATGCGTTGAGAAAACAAATCAGTAGGAATAACGAATTGCGCTCTCGACATACAATAAAGATAGGCAATTCAATCTGGTCTCTGAACAGGTAACAACGGGACTAAAAAAATGCCTGATGCAGTTTTTATGAGGTGAGATAATTTCCAGATATTGCTCTAACTATAACCCCAAATCAACCCCACATGGATCCCGAACACAAAAAGAAGTTTGCACTCGAGCGAATCATACTTTTCAGCGATGCGGTTTTTGCAATAGCAATTACCTTGCTCGTTATAGAGCTGCACTTGCCCGATATGGAAATAGCCAATGGAGCAAATTTGGCCGAAGCACTAGTGCACATGAGAGCACATTTCTTCAGCTTCTTTATGAGCTTTTTCATCATTGGAATTTATTGGGTGGCCCATCATCGCACATTCACTTACGTAGTGCATTGCGACTACCGCTTGCTTTGGCTGAACTTGTTGCTCTTGTGTTTCATCGCGCTCATGCCATTCAGCTCGAACGTGTACGGTGTTTACGGAAGTCTCAACGCTGCATTCTATCTGTATGTGATCAACATCTCCATGGTTGCGCTGTTCAATTTTCTGATCTACCATCACATTGCAAAACCGGAGAAAAAGCTCAGCCATGGTTTGGAAGACAAACGATTGGTAACTTACTATAAGCTTCGCGCGTGGACTGTACCTTTTTGTTTTGCAATCGGTGTCCTCCTGACCCTGATCATCACCGATAGGTCTTGGTCTATTTTATCTAGCAGAATGTCTCCGATCCTCATTTGGCCGGTGCTTGCGTTCCTGAGAAGGAAATATTCGAATGTTGCGGCAAAGGCTGCGTAGTCAACGATCAACAACCTGCATTTTCTGAATGTTAAGTTGATTTTTGCCGCGTCAATGGTGAAAAGTAATTCGCCATATCAACAATTTAATTGCAGTTTATTTTTTACAAGATCCATCTTTCGTAATTCCGATTACTAGTAGACATGGTTTCGATCCTGATGGTGATTGCCGTTCATGCAACCTTTTCAAACTTGTTCTACTTGAAAAAAGGAAAAGCTGCAAAACCTTGTCTCAAAACGATAATGTCTCAAAGCCCCACAACAAATTCTGCGGGACTCTGAGACTCACCGATTCGATTGATCAGGCGCTCATTTTTTCAAGGGCACCGAACGCATGATCGATCAGGATCTTCCAGGTCCCGTCAGGCTGAAGTTTCATCACCTCGATGCCTTTTGAGCTGATCTTCACGTCACGTCCATCCGTGATGTTCCACTCGGATCTTCCCACTGCAATGTCGCCCGTCTGCAGACAATAAACAGTTTTGATCTCCATCTTTCCCTTGATCGACAAAATGCTTTTGATCGCTTCCTCGAATTGCTCGCGACCGGAGACAACTTTTCCCGGCTCGGGTACAATGAGTCCATTGAAGTCGTACATGCTTAGGACAGTGTTTACGTTGCCGGAATTGAAGGCTTCCGCGAGCGCTGCGTGCGCATCCTCTGCGCGTTTAGGTAAATTCATAAACTTGTTTTTTTATTTGAATTTTATTTTGAGAAAAGCGGCCTGAAATTTTTTGTCCGGTTGATGTTGCTTGAGAAGTCACCAATCGTTCCATAAACTTTTTGGAACATGAACGGTCCCATGCTTACGCGTTTCACGCCTAACTTATTCAGCACATCGAAATCTGGCAGGTCAGGCACACACATCACGTTGACGGGGAGTTGTGCCTGGCTGACAGCACTTTCAATGTCAGCTTCATGTGCGATACACGGAAGAAAGATACCATTGGCTCCCGCTGCTCGATATATCGGAATCCGTTCAGCGGTTTCACGCTGCTTGTCTTCAACGTTCAATAAATATGTATCACAACGCACATTGATAAACAGCTCGCGATGATTTTGATCGAGTACACTCCTGATCTTTTCGATAATTTTTGCAAAGCGTATTGGATCCCCGAGGCGTCTGACTTTATTTTCAATCACTGAATCTTCAATGTTGATTCCGGATACGCCAAGCTCTGCAAGCGTATTCGCATTTGCGGCAATTTGATCCGCATTGTTGCCATAACCCATTTCGATGTCGACCGTAACGGGAATGTCTACAACTGCCATGATTCGCCTGACCACGAAGAGGTATTCATCGAAAGACATTTGCTCACCGTCTTCGTAACCAAGGCTATTGGCTACCGCAGCACTTGAGGTGGCAACTGCGCGATATCCATGTTCCTGGAAAATAAGAGCACTCCGGGCGTCCCAGGCGTTGGGCAAAACGAAAAGGTCGATGTGGCGGTGCATCGCATTGAATTGTTCAGATTTTGATTTCATGTTTTCTGTTGTTGTTGATGCAAACTTAGCCTGTGCTGAAATGAATCAATTGGATAAATCGGAACTGCGAATAAATTCCCAGCCCAGCCGCGTACTCGTTGATGTCTTTATAAAAAAGCTTTGATTGGATGTGCAACGCTTGCTGAAAATCCATGTCCTTGGTTGTAACCTTCTCAATTCGATTAAGTAATCTGTTTAAACCCAAAGATCCATGCTGCAGAATTTCTTTAAGATCGCGATACGAACGCTTTGGAAAAACAAAGGGCTTACTGCGATCAACCTCCTTGGACTTTCATCCGGAATCGCTTTCAGTTTGCTCATTTTCATGTTCGTTAAAGATGAGCTGGCCTATGACCGGCATTTTAAAGATGCTCACCTGATCCACCGCGTGGTCAAAGATTTTATCAATGACGATGGAAGCCGTATTCCGGATGCGACAACGCCCGGACCCCTGGCAGCTGCCATGCAAAACGAGATCCCCGAAGTTGAAACTATCACCAGGATCCATCCTAACTGGGGCGGAACTACGGTGGTGGAATACGATGGAAAAAAAATAACGGAAGAAAAAGTCTGGCGTGTCGATAGCAGCTTTTTTGATGTGTTCAGCGTAAAGTTTATTGAAGGCGATCGCAAGACAGCCTTGCACGATATCAATTCGATCGTGCTGACAGCGAGTGGAGCGAAAAGACATTTTGGTAACGCAGATCCGATAGGGAAGACATTACGGCTGAACAATCAATTTGACGTAACAGTAACCGCAGTTGTCGAAGACGTGCCGGCACAAACGCATTTTCACTACGAGTTTCTCTTGTCATACAGACGGCTTCCGCAAAGTGCCAACACGGCATGGGGAAGCTACAACTATTATACGTATGTGAAGGTAAAACCGGGGACCGATCTCAAGGCATTTGAAGACAAGATCCAAAAGGTATATGAACGCAATCAGGAAGACCGCTGGAGCGATTTCTACACACAGGCCGTAACCGACATTCACCTCACCTCAAAGTTGAAATGGGAGCTTGAACCGAATGGGGATCGCCTCTATGTGAATGTCTTTATTGTGATCTGCATTTTCATTCTTGTGATCGCTGCGATCAATTACATCAATCTCTCCACCGCGAAATCGACCCTTCGCGCAAAAGAAACAGGCATCAGAAAAGTTTCTGGGGCACAGCGAACCTCGTTGATCTTTCAATTCCTGTTCGAGTCAGTCATTTTGTGCGTAGTCGCATCGATACTTGCTTTGATCGGTGCTTATTTACTCGTCCCGTTTGTCAACCAGCTCACGCAAAAGCAACTGCTCATCACCCACGACCCATCCGTGATCTTATATGTATTTCTCGTCACGGTAATGATCGGACTTGTTGCCGGATTGTTTCCCGCTATTTATCTCTCATCGTTCAGACCGGTGGCAGTGCTCAAGGGACTTAAGCTCAATGAACGCGGTGCGTTAAGCCTGAGGAAATCTCTGGTTGTCGTACAGTTCACCATTTCCATCAGTCTCATTATTGGCGCGATGATCATCTATCGGCAAATGGTTTTTATTCAATCCGCCAATCTTGGATTTGACAAGGATCAGATTGTCGTTGTCCGCAATGGCTGGAGCTTATCCCGCGCTGATCGAAGCGCCTTCATGAATTCCCTTCGTGATATCAATGGCATAACCGATGTGGCCGCGAGTGGCGGTGTGCTCGGCCAGGGTTTCAGCACCACGCGGCTGCGGGCACAGGGTTCTACCATGGAGCAGCAATTGAACTTCGCCAATGTAGACTATCATTTTCTCGATGTAGTTGGAATGGAGTTGAAGGAAGGCCGAAAATTCTCTGAAGAGTTTCCTGCAGACACCCTCAACAATGGAGTTTTGGGCGGCCCGCTCAACCAGCGACTCGGTGGTATTGTGATCAACGAGCGTGCAGTCAAAGAATTCGGACTGGGCACGCCCGCGGTTGGAAAGCAACTGGTTTGGTCGACTGATGCGGACACTGTTTATTATGTAGAAGTTGTTGGCGTACTCAAAGATTTTCATTTCACTTCGATGAGAAATGAGATCAAGCCGTTCGGTTTTTTGGTGTCAAAAAATGTAGCCAATTTCAATATCCGTTTTGAGCCTGAAAACATTTCTCAAGTGCTTCCCCAGGTTGAAGCATTGTGGAAAGAACGGTTCCCCGAAATCGCGTTCGAATACGTGTTCCTTGATCAAACATTTGCGAAAATGTACGCGGCAGAAGAACGCTTCCAGCAGATCTTCCTAATCATGGTGGTGCTCGGAATTATGATCTCGTGTCTTGGTCTGTTTGCACTCGCGGCTTTCTCGGCAGAACAACGCGTAAAAGAGATCGGTATACGAAAAGTTCTTGGAGCCACGGTGGGGCAGATGGTAATTCTCATGAGCAAGGATTTTTTAAAGCTTGTGATCATCGCTATGATCCTGGCTGCTCCATTGGCCTGGTATGGAATGGAAATGTGGCTTGAAGGATTCGCTTATCGCATTGCTATCGAATGGTGGATCTTTGTGCTTGCCTCCATTGTCGCCATCGTGATTGCATTCCTTACCATCAGTTCACAGGCGCTCAAAGCTGCGGTTGCTGATCCAGCTAAGAGCTTGCGGTCAGAGTAGCAGCGTAGCGTTCTCCATTACTTATTCAAACTCATTTTCCATTGCTGAAGGTCATAGTTTTTCGGAACGGTAGCCTTCAGCAAATGCCTTCCCCAAAAATATAACGGAGGACCAGCAACGATCAATGACAGGTTCAAAGCATCCGAGAGTGCCTCAAAATCTCCCGTGGCGGGTGCAACCATAAGCGGGCCGAAGAATGCAACTGCACCTACCGTGCTTATTCCCATGGCCACCGCTTCCGTTCTTTGCTTGCGGTTTTTGCCGAATGCTATGCTTGCAATTTGATTGAAGCCAAAGCCGCGCAATGATTCAAATTTCAGTGTGTTTTTTGAACGCGATAACGTATCATAGGTAAATACGGAAACGAGCATGGAATCATTGCTGAACCCTTCAATGATAAAATGACGGTCATTGAGTGATTGATCGTTTAAGTTTAGGGAGACAATCGCGCCTTGCCTGATCTTTCTGGAATGATGCCCTGACCGCACCAGGTAAGCAGTCTTACTTGAAAACCTTTTGTCTAAGGAAGCGCTGATATGGTCGCCTTGCTGATATGCCTTCGGAGCCGAAACCTCGTGTCCTTTATTCATGTCCTGCCAGCGCACCACGCGGCCTTTTCTGTTGTAGGTTTTTTGAACACCATACGACTCGTAAGCTCTTGTGCCGCCAGATGATTTGATTGAGCCATCAGAACGATATTCAACGAACGTATTTTCGGCCGGACCATTGATATAGTCGATCTCATAACGAAGTTGACCGTTCTTGAAATACACTTTCCTTTTTCCGAACGGTACTTCTTTGCGCAGGGTTGTAGAATCTTTCACATGTCCATTGGAGAAATATTCGATCACTACGGTGTTTTCATCTCCAAGGCTACGCGTTTCGAAATGTTTTTCTCCACTTCGGTAATGGGTGATCGAAGGATTTTCAGTTTGGGCGAATGAAAAAGCCGGGACAAAAAGCAAAATCAGAGTGGTTCTTTTCACGTTACATATTTGGTTCAAATTCAATAAGGATAAAAATACAAGGTTTTTCGTATTTTGGCTTGCAAAAAAAATCGAAGCGGTGAAGCCCGCTACACTGACTCCGGAAAAAGTTGAATTAGCTATGCAGATGAAAATATTGAGGAACTTGTTTCTGCTGTTGATGTGTTCGCCATTCGCAATTTCGTGCAGCGACCATGATCTCTCCACGGTCGATTCCCTGAACGGTACGTATGTTGGTAAATTCACCCGCGTTTCATCATTAGACAATACGGCATCATCGGATGTAACTATCCATTTTACCGACAATGAATACGAAGGCCACAGCAGTATTTCGAAATATCCTGCGATATGTGCCGGAAATTATCGTCACGATGGCCGGGTTGTTGAATTTACCAATAATTGCATGTGGACTGCCGAATTCGACTGGACGTTGATACTCGAGGGTACCTTTGAAGTGCGGAGAGACGGTGATGTGATCACTTTACAAAAGACCCAGGGTGATGTTACCGATATTTACCAGTTGAAGAAGAAATAATCAATCATCAATAAATCAAATCGCCAAATTGCTGAAGACGGCATTGATGGCTAATTCCTAATTTTAATTTCCGATTTCTGATTTCTAATAAAGGAACCTGAGGATCGCATTCACGTAAGTGCTCAAATTCATCATGCGCGGGTTGTTGCAGAGAGTTTTGTGATTCGTGATCCATTCAATTTACTGACGTTTTCCTATCTTTGGCAACTAGCCACCATGAAGTTCCCCCTTCGAGTCTCGTTTTTTCTGATCTTGGTTATGGTCAGCCTTCGCGCATGGTCGCAACCGGCCGACACTGCCCTTGTGCGCGCATTGCACAAGAAGACTTACGCGTACATCAGCACATACCCTGACTCTTTATTATTCTTTCGCGATTCTGCATTTCGTCAGGCCACGCGCGTCAAAGATCATATCGGTATAGCCGAGAGCTTTACTGACCTTGGTATTTATCATTGGGTTAAAGGAAATTACGCGGAAGCGATTCGCGCCTATGATACTTCAAACATCATCCTCCTCAAAATAAAGCGGCCGAACAGGCGAGTGTCTAATCTTACCAATCTGGGCCTTGTACATTCGCGTATTGGCAACTATACCCGCGCCATCGAATTTTTCTACGAGGCATTGCGTATCGCTGAAGGTAAAGGCGATCTCGATGCGCAAGCCAAGTTGCACAATAGCCTGGGCGTTGTCTTCAAAAATCAAAACAACCTGGAGGAAGCTGAAAATGCCTACCGGAAGGCACTGACGCTTCTGGTGCGCTCCAATAACTCTGAAAGCATTGCGGGATGCTACACCAACCTCGGTAATGTAGAGATGCTGCGAAAGAATTACCTCGAGGCATTGACTTTTCAACAGAAAGGCTTGCACATTTTCGACTCGCTTCAAAATTTCCGCGGCATGGTAACTTGCTATAACAACATCAGCGACATCCATATCGCCAACGGAAATTTCACAGAAGCGCTGCTGTTCAATGAAAAGGCGCTCGACCTGAGTATGCAAAAAGGCTTTTTCTCGAATCAGGTTTCCGCTTTGCTGGGAATTGGCACAGTTCAGACGGCCCTTGGCAATTACTTCGATGCAGAGCGGTCTTTCACCCAAGGTATCCAGCTTGCAAAAAGCCGAAACTACAGGACGGAAATGGTGAATCTTTACAAAGGCCTTGCTGTATGTTACAAGAAAATGAACCGCCTGGCCGATGCATTGAGCGCTTTTGAGCGATACACTACCTTGAAAGATTCCATCTACAATCAGCAAAGCGTCACCGCGATTGCAAACCTGAGAAATGCCTACGAGCTCGAGCGAAAGGAGGCGTCTATTCAACTGCTGACCAAAGACAACCAGATTGAACGGCTTACGCGCAACAGATTGATCACCGCCATCACAGGCATTGTCATCGTTGCTGTGGTTGTTTTCTTTTTCCAACGCGCCCGCATCAAAAAGAACAAAGAGTTTGCATTGCAACAGAAAAGGCTCTTCGAAGCAGAACAGGCTTTGACAAAGGCGGAACTTGTTGCATCACGGCAAAAAGGAGAGGAGTTAATGAATGAGATCACCTACAAGAATAAAGCGCTCACTACGTATGCGTTAAGTATGGTGCAGAAAAATGAGATTCTCGAGGAAGTTCGCGAGAGCATCGACCTGATGATCAAAAAACCCGACAGCCAGCCAGAGCATTTTAGAAAACTTAGTCGTGTGATCGATTATGGATTCACGCTGGATAAAGACTGGGAAGATTTCAAACTCTATTTCGAAGAAGTTCACCATAATTTTTTTACACGCTTGTGTGAACGGTTCCCTGACCTGGGCGGAGCAGACCTGAAGCTGTGTGCGCTCATCAGGCTCAACATGAACGTCAAGCAGTCGGCAACCATTCTGCGTATCTCACCGGATAGTGTTAAAGTTGCCCGGCATCGCCTTCGCAAGAAATTCGGCCTACACGGTGAGGACAACCTGACATCATTTATTATGTCAATGTAAGTTGTAACGCCCATTCTGGCGATTCTCAAAACCGCTATTCAGCTTTGTTCAATGCACTTTAGGAGTGCAAGTTAACCTCTTGATAACCCTCTTTTCCTTGAGGGTAAACCTCTTGTATAGCTTCACATTTTCGCGCTTTTCCCTGCTTCGCGTTCTTTTGCCAAAATCCACCACATGACCGAAAAAGATATTTTGCTGGTCAAGCATAGCTGGACTTATATAGCGAGTCAAAGCGAAAGTGTTGCCGACAGTTTTCTTAAAAACCTTAAGCGACTGAATCCCGAGCAACGTGAGCTTTATAAGATCCCGGAACGCGAGGGCTCTCACCGTTTGTTGTTCAACACGCTGCATCGACTCGTAGTTGCCCTGCCAGCCCTCACCCGATCAGAAGGTGAATTGAAAGATCTTGCCCGGCAGTTTTCCAATTTTGGACTTACGCGAACTGACTATGACAACGCTACGATCGCGTTTTTGATCACGATGGAAAAGAAACTCGGAAAAGTATTTTCACAGGAGATTCGTGAGTCGTGGGTCGTGTTGTTTGCCACGCTCGCAAGGCAGATCCCAAAATCATTTACCAGGCAGCTACACAGCATTCTCATTTGAAAAAATTCCAACCCAATATGAATCGATCGATTAAGAAAACTCTTTTAGCTACAGCAATTTATTCCATGTGCATCGCGTGTAATAAAGATGAATGCGCACCTGCAACCATTTCAGATGCAGGAGAAGACCAGGTGATAATCGGTACTTCCACGGAACTTGAAGGCAACACACCAGAGTCAGGAACCGGCACGTGGCAGATCGTGTCAGGTGATGGAGGAGAGCTTGAAGATCCGCTGGTGCCGACAACGTCATTTTCGGGTGAGATCGGGCAAACGTACGTGTTAAGCTGGACCATCACAGGCTGCCCGGAAAGCACAGACGATGTATCGGTGAGCTTTATTTGTGATCCTGGGCTTGCGGCCAATGCGGGACCCGATCAGTCATTGAATGGATCGTCAACTACGCTTGCGGCAAATGGAAGTGGTACGTGGACCATTGTTTCTGGTGACAATGGCAACATCGCTGAGCCTAACAATCCGTCATCGGCTTTCACGGGTTCACTCGGTACGACTTATGTTTTAAAGTGGTCAGTGGCGTGTCCGGAAACTACTGACGATGTACAGATCGTGTTTAACAACCCCAATCCTCAACTTTTAACGGTTGACAAAACAAACGTGATCAATGGTGAGATCATCACGGTTACCGGAACAAATTTTTCCAGCAATTTCAATGGCGGTTCGAATATCAACGTGATCAAAGTTGGAGACCCGTACGGAGGCCAGGAAATTTTTATCGCCATAATTTCAAGAACGCCAACACAAATGAAGGCGATCATGCAAGGCGCAAACGGAGGAGCAACTGGTATGTATAGTCTGCGTTACAACAAGAAGCCGGATTCGGGTGCAGCTACGGTTTATCCGAGTAATCTTTCTGTCACCATCAATGCTCCCGCTGCCAATCAGTTCTTTGCCTCGTCTACATTTACAGCGCAGAACGTTTCAAAAGGAGCAGAGGCCAGCTTCGGCATCAAGAACGGAAGTCTGACACCAGGCGACTACACCGTGAAGCTTGTTGATTACAACTATGTGACCGGAGTAGCAACGGAACACGATGTGACCAACATCGCGATCACAGCCGGAGGTTATGGTGGTTCGATGGACAAACTCGCGTTTACCATTCCGGCCAATTTACCAGACAATGGTATTCATTATGTGAAAGTGACTTTTGAAAGCGCAACCGTGATCGGAGGGTGGGGAGGTTTTCTGAATATTCTTTGATGGCGGGGTCACATCAGAATAACAGGTAAGAACAGGTTAGTTAGTTTGGGGTAATCTACCTGCCGCAAGTCAATCCGAAGTAGCAGCCTTTGGACCCGCGCTGGCCTGGCGCGGGGACTTGCTCTCAGGTGCCAGGCACCGGTTTTTCCGGGAAGCCGGTAACCGGCCTCTAGTCCAGCCATCTTCCAAACCATCCAAAGAAATCAGAGTAGTCTGATCTGTAATCGCGCCAGAAGTCGCGGTATTCATTTTCGGGAAGGAGAACCACGGGGCCTTCATAAATCCCCCCGTTGCCAGTTTGATCATACACACGAACCGCGATTGTGTTTACTTTTCCAGGGAGCAAGACATTGCCATCCAGATAGTATGTTCGCATTCTTGCATATTCATCGTTTTCGGCCCAGCGTCTCTCGATCTTGCCCGTGTGGCCGACAAGCTTTCCATTGATAAAAACTTCATCCATGTCATCGATCTTGCCAAGCAGCAGAACCAGGTCATCACTCTTGAAATTCTCGGGCAACTCGAATGATTTTCGGTACCACGCAAAACCGTCATAGTGCCTGTAGCCTTGTGTCTCCCAGGTTGCGGGCACGATCATGTCTTCCCAGTCTTGATCATCAAATGCAGCGGCAGACCACGCTTCATTGTCGCCCAGGTGGAATTTCCATTTACCAAACAGGGCGAAACTATTGTTGCTGTATGCGCTGTAGCGATAGATTCCGATGGATGAATATGTACGCCCGAGAATTCCACCTTCGCCACCTTCGTCAAACACCCGCACCGCAATCACATTCTTTCCGCCTTTATTGAGATGCTCGGTAGGCACCACGTACTTCCTTGCGTAGTTCCACGCGGTATAGTAGTCGGGCGGAAAACCTCCTGTCCGGCCGATCAAATGACCGTTCAGGTAAACCTCATCGACATCATCGATCTTACCCAACTCGAGGTAGAGCACATCATCCTGCGAATATTCCAGTTTGAACGTTCTGCGATACCAGGCGTAGCCATGATAGTTTCGAAAACCTTCAGCATGCCAGTTGCTCGGAACGTAGATCTCGTCCCAATCTTCATCGTTGTATTCGGGCTTGGCAAACTTCATATTGTCTCCAAGGTTGATCTTCCAGGTCCCCGACAATCCAGCGATTTTTTCTTTATCCTGTGCGCTTGCCGTTGACCAGGCAATGACCGCTATGATGATTGCAAATACAATTGTAAGAACGCGTTTATGACGTAACATGATGCAGGTGTTTGTTGATGTAAAACTAGAATCTGGGGACGTGGCGCGTGTCACCGACAGGTAAAGAATTGTAACAAGTTGTCACGAAAAAAGAAGCCGCGGGCGAATCCGGAGCGATCGGTTTCTTCGTATTTTGGTGGGAGCAGGAAGGGATCAAAAGACCAAAACCTGTATTTCTGTCGATTTTTTAGCAATCAATCTTTTACTATTTTTGCTTCCCTTTAAACCCCGTCTATGTTCAAAAAAATAAACCGCGCGCTGGAAAGCATCATCGAGTTTTTCGTGTTCGCTTCGCGCTGGGTGCAGGTTCCCGTCTATTTAGGTTTGATCGTTGGATCGCTGGTCTATGTTTATAAGTTCATGGAAGAATTGTCCTTCCTTGTCCGAAACATGACTTCCATGACAGAAGTACAAGTCATGCTGGGTGTTTTAGGACTGATCGATATTTCTATGGTGATGAACCTTCTTGTCATCGTGATCATTGGTGGGTACTCGATCTTCACCAGCCGAATCGACTTTGATGAACAGGAAGACCGACCGCACTGGATCGACCACCTGGATGCAGATCGCCTGAAAGTGAAACTGGCAACTTCTCTGGCTTCGATCTCGGGCGTGCATTTACTCAAGACCTTTATCGATATCCATTCACAGACAAAGTCGAAGGGATTGATGGAACTTCAATATGAGATCACGATTCACCTTGTATTCATTGTATCTGCCGTAATCCTGGCATGGATTGCGCGCATACTGGATGTGCCTTCGACAACGGAAATTGGTTCCGGCCATACTGCTCCACCAAAGAATGCAGAACGCTCCGATGGACCGAGGATTTGATTGGGCATAAGCTTCTTCATAAAAAGAAAAAAGCACGTTAATGAAAAGACGTGCTTTTTTATTGAAGGATGTAAAGCTTAAGGCTGAAAGCTTAGGAAGAGGAACTTCATTTCCTCAGCATCGAACAGCTTTGCGCGCTCAGCTTTAAGCCTTAAGCTCATTCACATTGCTCCAAACTGTTTCAAAAACTTCTCCGAGTTTGCGCGAACGTTATCGGGAGGATTGAGGCTCAGCGATTTTTTGAAATTCTTGATCGCGTTGGCTTTGTCGCCTTTTGTTGCATAAGCTTCACCTAAACTGTCGAACGCATTGGCACTCTTCGGATGGCGATCGGTGTTGACGGTAAAGATCTGGATGGCTTTATCAACATCGCCCTGACCGATGAGCTGGTAACCGTATGCGTTCAATTCAACTTCCGTGGCGTTTGCCATTGCATCGTTTAAGATCTTTTCGCTCTCGGCTGTTTTTCCTGCTTGCTTCAATAGCCCCGCTTTAACACGTTGGGTAGCGAATGTGTTGTTCTGCGCGATAGCCTGGTCGATCCAGCCGAGTGCCTTGTCTGTATTGACATTATTTTGTAGGGCATAGTTTGCGGCACTTGTAAATCCCTGCGGAGTAAATCCAGCCGGTCCTTTCAATTCCTGCTCAGCGTTGGCCATCACAATCTCATCGACTGCGAATTCAATTCGAACCGGAAACTGCTTTTTTTCCCAATTGAGAACAAGTTCCCCTGTGGTCTTTGTGAGGTTGACGAAATCATAGGTGAGCAATTCGGTTTGCGGAATGGAGCGCAAAGTGATCTTGGCGCGCATCTGGTCTTTGGCAGGATCGTACCAGAAGCTTCCCCACGATTGGTTCTCCTTCGACAAAACTACTTCTCCGGTATTGTCCTGGTTGATCACGAAGAACAAACCGTAGGTACCAGCAGGCACATTTACACCCTCAACTTTGGCCGGATGTGAAAGTGTGAGCGTGGTATTCTCGTTTGCACCGGCACGCCATGGCGCAGAATTTCTCGCACCGAAGCCTTGGACGTTCCATCCATAGGGAACCAGCGCGCCCCATACTTCACGGCCTTTCACAGATGGTCGTGAATATTTGACAGTCACCGTTGAGATGCCAATGGTTTGACTAACGGTTGCACCCGGACTCGGTGTGCGCGGAGTAGTAACGGGTTGCGCGAGCAATGTGCTTGCCGCTGCTGTGAGCAAAAGAAAAATTCCTGATCGCAGGGTGAGTAAAGTTTTCATAAATCAAGTTGTTTTTAATAACCTAACGGAAGAGGAGAGAAAAGTCCAACGAACGATGATGGGAAGCTTGCGTTGGGTGTCGAACGGCTCACTGCGAATGCCAGTGGAACCGTGTGTTGCAACACTCGCGATTTGGGTTAACTAATATTGCGTTAGGAAAGAATGGATACCGCATATTTTTTTTTCTCAAAAGCGGCCACTGGTTTTTGCTCTGACGAGTCGAGGGAATGTCATGCGACCGTCAATTCTCGCGGGCGATAGGCAAAGCCAGCAAGCAGAATGCAAACCTGCGAAAACATGTCGTTACAGAGCAAAGCCGTATTGTCGTAAGATCGATTTTGACTATTTTTCGACTTTTATGTCGTTTCAATCCTGGGAAAATTTTTGGAAAAGCGAAGCCGGTTTTTTCGATGACATTATGTTAGTGAACACTAACTATTTTGCTGATCGCTTCAAAATAATATTCAAGCCACGCGATAATAGCCGGATACTTGACTATGGGTGCGGGCCCGGATACTTCTATGATTGCGTGCGTGGAACGGGCGCAGAAATAATGAATGTCGATATTAGCCGAACGTTCTTGTTGCGGCATGACGAGCAGGCGCAAAAATCGTTTTTACAGGTTACTACTGACATTGAGAGCAACCGTAGAATATTCACCGACAACTTCCGTGAGCCGTTTGACTATATCGTCCTATTGAGCGTTATCCAATATTTCCCCAGCCGAAATGAGCTGGAGCGGTTGATCCAATTGCTCTCAGAACATCTTCAGCGTGGAGGCTCCATAGTCCTGGCAGATGTCATAGGCACGAAACAATCGCCCGTCATTGATGTAATGTCGTTACTTTATCATTCGACAATACAGGGAAAGTTGTTTGCTTTTTTTCGTTTCCTTTATTGTCTGTTTTTTACCAGCTACAGAAAAATCTTTCGCGATGCCGGGCAATTGAAATTGGAGGCGAACGAAGTTCAGGCGATATGTCAGCGACTGGGATTGAAATTCGAACGCGTGGATGGGTTGACCATCCATCGTTCGCGAACTAATTATGTCTTAACCCGAGACAAATGAATAATCCGATAGCGATAAATCCGCAGACACGATGGCCTAATGCGTTGTCAGATGTACGCATGTGGATCGTTTTGTTTTTCCTGGTACGGATGTATGGTATTACTTATCCACCGCTCGAGCTCGAACATTCATGGAGGCAAACCGATGGGCTGATGATTGCCAGGAATTTTTATGAACGCGATGCAAATATTTTTTATCCGCGCGTTGATCTGGCTGGTGAGAAATCGGGTATTATAGGGTGTGAATTTCCAATTCTCAATTATCTGATCTTCCTGGCCGCTAAAGTATTTGGCTATGCGCACTGGTACGGACGGCTTATTGTTTTGATCACGTCCTCGTTTGGCGTGTTCTTCTTCCATGAGGTCATACGGAGATATTTCAACAGGTCGGTGGCATTGAACGCATCTATCGTGCTCATGGCTTCGCTGTGGTTTTCTTATGGCAGAAAGATCGTTCCCGATGTTTTTGCCGCATCGTTAGCAATTATCGCCTTACACTATGCGGTTGAATTTCTGGAGCAGGGAAAATGGTGGCGTTTTTTGTTGTTCCTTGTCTTTGCGCTGACTGCATGTCTTTCCAAGATCCTCGCGGCCTCACTACTGACACCGCTCGCATTCCTCATCGCTGCAGGTAGAATTCCGATGAATCGCAAAATTGTTCTTACGGTAGGAGCGGTTGGGATTTTGGGATGTGTGGTAGGCTGGTATTTCTTCTGGGTGCCATATTTGAATACGTTTGGCTACGGAGACCATTTTT
>CBHROW010000055.1:0-19903 GCA_966080355.1 uncultured Chryseosolibacter sp. | reverse complement strand
AAACGATGCAGATCGATCGACAAACCCGTAGCGGTACAAACTGCCAGGAAAATGAAAAAAGGTCCGGTTGCATGGCCGCGGCTGATACCGTTAACACCAGCGAACAACATCACCCCAACCAATACGAGGCCGAGGAATAAAATAGTGAGGTTCTTCATGAGCGGAAAATTTCTTCTTGAATTGTATTTCAAAGATACTTGCCACCGAAAGCCTTCGCTGTGCCCATTGAGGTCAAATCATACGATGTGCAATCAAATGAAGAATCGGGATTTCCTCATTTTTCCGGTTAACCATATACCATTCATCATTTTGTATCAGCCCTGTCACGTATGCTACCGGTATATTTCAACGAACTAGCACGTGAACTTTTGTTGAATGTGTTAAAAACCACATGAATTTCTTACAAACAAATTGCGAATACATCACATCGTGTTTGCCTCGGGCGGGCAACAATTGTTATCTTAGTTTCACACAAACCAGTTGTAATCGTCATGAAAAAACTAATTGCCCTTGTTGCTTTCTTCGCGCTTATTGCCGCTTCGGTCTCTGCCCAAAATGATCCTATTCGAATCATTATGATCGGGGCGCACCCGGATGATTGCGACCAGGATGGCGGAGGTACTGCTATTTTGTTTGCGAAGATGGGTTATGCGGTGAAGTTTGTTTCGGTAACGAATGGCGATGCTGGTCATCAAACTACGGGTGGTGGAGCGCTTGCGAAAAGAAGGATAGCTGAAGCGCAGGAAGCAGGAAGAAGATTCGGTGTTACTTATGATGTTCTCGACAACCATGATGGTGAGCTGTTACCTACACTGCCGGTTCGGTTGCAGGTCATTCGTAAAATTCGTGAGTGGAATGCCGATGTGGTGATTGCGCCTCGGCCGAACGATTATCATCCTGACCATCGCTACACGGGTGTACTTGTTCAGGATGCCGCGTATATGGTTGCCGTGCCTAATGTTGCAGCCGACACGCCCCCGCTGAAAAAGAATCCGGTATTTCTGTATTTCCAGGATTTCTTTCAGCGCCCTAATCCATTTCGCCCGGATGTCGCCATCGATATTTCGAGCGTCTTCGAACAAAAGATCCATGCTCTCGATGCACATGAGTCGCAAGTGTACGAATGGTTGCCATGGATCGGAGGATATCTCGACAAAGTTCCAACCGATAAAACGCAACGGAAGAAATGGCTTGCAGAAAATCGCAAAGTCACAATCACTCCCGAGGTGAGAAAATCATTGGAAAAATGGTATGGCTCTGACAAGGCATCGAAAGTGCAACATGCCGAAGCGTTTGAGATCTGCGAGTATGGAACACAACCGAGTGAGATAGAGATCAGGAGATTGTTCCCAATGCTGAAATAGGCAGAATGCAAAAAGCAGAAGGCCTGCGACTGCGAACTTCCAGGTGTGTCGCTAGATTGGACAATTTATGAATAAGCAACATAAGCTTTCTTCAATCATCACCACGGCACGTGAGACGTACTCACCGGCTTTTTGCTTTTTGCTTTCTGCTTTTTGCTCCACCCATGATTAACCTCATCAACATCATCCGCCATCGTCCAACGCTTTCACTGGCTTTTGGAGTGGTAGTGTTGTTGATCACAGGTGGCATGGTTGGCTTGTCTGGCAAATGCCTCAAAACAAAGTTTGCACCACGCGGTATAGTTTCTCTGGAACTCGCCTGGGACCAACGCGTGGCCGACACTATAAGAGCTGAGTGGCAACAGGCTTATTGCCGCGGAAATGTGATTCAAATGAAGCCGAATACTAAAATCCCCGATCCCGGATCGAACGTTCTTGTTAAAGCCAAGAGGAATATCGCTGACGATTTTTACTTCCTGATAGGCTATCCGCTGTTTTTTGTGATCTGCATTATCCTATGTGATCCGTCACGCGACCGCTCGATGGAATTGTCGCCTTTTGCGAGGTGGATGGTCAGGTTTTCAATTGCGGCTGGTGTGCTCGATGCAATTGAAAATATTTTCATGTGGCAATTCCTTGAAGCAGGTGATATGCCGTCTTTGGCGTTTGCCCTGCCAGCCACGGTCAAATTTTTGCTGATCGGGATGTTGATAGCGTACCTTCTGGTTTACCTCGTGCGCACTTCGCTGATCCGTATCCGTGGTTAATATTTGGCTTCAATCCCGAATACTTCTTTAAAATAAGTTTCGAGCGTCCGCGTTTTTGTTTTCGGAAATCCTGGTTCTCCAGTATTCTTCATTTGCGGCACGTGTAATGATGTAAACTTTGTCGTTCGTATAGGCCGTGACGGAGCGCGCACCTTCCGCAAAATGCATCTTGGTTTCTTCCAAAAGGTTGAGCCATTTTTCCATAACCAAAGGTAATAAAAACAATCGTCCTCATTATTTTGCTGTTATTTACAAAATGAAGGCCGCGACAATTAACGAGCTCCGCAAGGAACTAAAAGATGTTGATCTCAAAACGTTGCAGGAGATCTGCGTTCGTCTGATCCGTCACAAAAAAGAAAACAAAGAGCTTGCAACCTATTTACTTTTTCAAGCGCATGACGAAAATGCTTATCGGAATGCGGTGAAGGACGAGATCACCGAACAATTCGAAACCATTCCGCGCGGGGTCAATGCGTATTATATCAAGAAGTCACTCAGGAAAGTACTGAGATTCGTGAATCGCCAGGTTAAGTATTCCGAAGATAAGATCACCGAACTGGAACTGCGATTGTTTTTCTGTTTGAAAATCCGCGAAGCCAAAATTCCGCGACAACCTGGAACGGTGCTTGGAAACTTATACGATCAGCAAAGAAAAAAGATCAATTCGTTACTCGGGAAGCTGGAGGAAGACTTGCGTGCGGATTATGAATCGGAAGTTGGCGAAGTTAATGCCAAATAATTTCGATTGTTTCAGAGTGACAGAAATCCTGCTGAGAGATTTACAACAGCGACAGCAAGACCTGCCACCATCACGCCCAGCACCAATAATATCGTTCTCGCGTTAGCCATGTTTTTGTTTTGTTTGATAAGAATACCGGGGAAGAGGGCAAAGGTTACAAAAGATACAAGTACTATCAAATGATCTAAGCTCTCACCTCATCCCCAGCCCTTCTCCTCGAGGAGAAGGGGGACTTAACTAATTCATTGTTCCAGGTCTTTGTTTAACAGACATTCTATAAATTGTTTTGAAGGAAGGTGATTGAAATACTCACAAGTTCGAATTAAATATCGAAGCAGCCCGTTCTAGCAGGTATCAAGTTGACGGAGTCTTCCTTCTCCTCCAGGAGAAGGACCGAGGATGAGGTGAAGATGTTGGCGGAGGGATTCTTGTTCCGGTAACAAGTCAAGGGGTTGCTCCCAGGTTTTTTCGCCCTCGCTTGATGGCCACTGGATTCGCGACCAGAGCTATGGCACAAAATGTTTACTCTCGTCTGCATGGGACTTACGGAATACAAAAAGAAGAGATCATTCAAAGGCACACCTGAACCGACCGGGGGGAAAGCGACAAAATCCAAACTCGTGTTTGTTGTTCAGAAGCACGATGCGTCAAGATTGCACTACGATTTTCGATTGGAGCTCAATGGTGTGCTCGTGAGTTGGGCTGTTCCGAAAGGCCCGTCATTGAATCCCGCGGACAAGCGACTGGCGATGCATGTTGAAGATCATCCATACGACTATCGCACTTTTGAAGGGATCATTCCCGAAGGTAACTATGGCGCAGGCACCGTGATCGTATGGGATGAAGGAACGTATGAGCCTGTTGAAGAAGCATCATCAAAAGACACGATGGAAAAAATCCTGAAGCGTGACCATGACAAGGGCTCCATGAAGATCAGGCTTCATGGAACGAAACTTCGCGGAGAGTTTGCGATAGTCAAGCTGAAAGGCAAGGAAGACAATTCATGGCTGCTGATCAAGCATCGGGACGAGTTCGCTTCTACCGAAGATGTGACCGAGCAAGATGCCTCGGTTGTTTCAGGAAAAACTATTGAAGAAATGGCAGAAGATCCATCGAAAACATGGAAGAGCAACCGCTCAGCTGCGAAGAAATCCCGAACAGTATCTGGCAGGAAAACCGCGAGGAAGACGATCACTCCTGTTAAAAAAAAGGAAGACGCGGTAAATATTAACGAGATACTGGAAAATATTGACACCAAAAAGAAAGCAAAGATGCCCGCGGATATGCAGCCGATGCTGGCCACACTCGTTGATAAACCAAAAAACGAGAGTGGTTGGCTTTATGAAGTGAAGTGGGACGGTTTTCGCTCAATCGCATATCTCGACCGCGGCTCCGTTGAATTGCGCTCCCGTAACAACAAGGACTTCAATAAAAAATTTTATCCCATTCATGATGCATTGAGGCATTGGAAGATAAATGTCGTGGTTGATGGCGAGATCATTGTGATGAATAAAGATGGAAAGCCGGATTTCAATGCACTTCAAACCTGGCGAAGCGAAGCCGATGGTTTATTGGTCTATTATCTCTTTGATATTCTTTGGCTGGAAGGTTATGACCTGATGAATGTTCCGCTCGCAGATCGTAAAAATATTCTTCGTCAGGTTATTCCGGTTCATGAGTCGATTCGTGTAAGTGAAGCCTTCGACACATCGGCAACGGATTTTTTTGCGCTCACCGACAAACTCGGACTTGAAGGAATAGTTGCAAAAAAGAAACACAGCGTATACAAGCCTGAAACACGCTCGCGTGATTGGTTGAAAATAAAAACCGAGCGACATCAGGAGGTGGTCATTGCGGGCTATACTAAGAATGAAAACTCGGCAAAGAAGTTCAGCGCGCTTCTGCTTGGTGTATATGAAGGGAAAGAGCTTGTGTTCATCGGACCTGTTGGTACCGGGTTTACTGTGAAGATGCAGGAAGACCTGTTGAAGAAAATGAAGCCGCTGGAAACAAAGGAATGCCCGTTCGAAGAGATTCCGGACTACAACAAGCCATCCCGATTCAGACCCGATCCACCGAAAGCGAGTGTCAAATGGTTGAAGCCAGAGCTGGTGGCTGAGATCTCTTATCGGTCGATTGGTGGCGAGGGTGGCTTGCGTCATCCATCATTTCGCGGGCTTCGCGAAGATAAGAAAGCGAAAGATGTTCATTTTGAGAATGCTGAAGCTGCAGAAGCATTGACCGCCCAAAATTCAAAACATGCCCTCGAGGAAAAAGTAATTACGCCAACAGGATCAATCGATCGTAAAACATTCCTGAACCCTAAAGATGAAACGCAGGCGCGGAGCATTGAAGGGCATGAGATCAAATTCACCAACCTGAGCAAAGTGTATTGGCCTGACGAGGGTTTTACAAAGCGCGATATGTTGAATTATTATTATCAGGTTGCTCCCATCATGTTGCCTTATATGAAAGACCGCCCGCAAACGTTGAACAGATTTCCGAATGGGATTAAGGGTCATAGTTTTTATCAGAAAGATGTTACAGGTAAAGTGCCTTCCTGGGTGGAGACTTATAAATATTTCAGCGAAGGAGACCAACGTGAAAAACATTTTATGGTGTGTAGCAATGAAGCCAGCTTGTTGTATATGGCTTCGCTCGGATGTATCGAAATGCATCCCTGGAGCAGCCGGACTGTGAAGCCTGATCATCCGGACTGGTGTGTTATCGATCTTGACCCCGACAAGAAGACTACTTTCGATCAGGTAATTGAAGCTGCACTTGTTACCAAGGAAATCCTTAATGCGTTGGAATTGCCCTCGTACTGCAAAACATCCGGCTCCACAGGTTTGCACATCTACATACCGTTGGGAGCGAAATATACTTATGAAGAGTCGAAAGAGTTTGCGCGTGCGCTGGTTCGCATTGTTCATGCGCAGCTCCCGTCTTTCACAACGATCGAGCGCAAAGTGAATGATCGAAACGGTAAAATGTATCTTGACTTTTTGCAAAACCGTCCGCAGGCAACCTTGGCCGGGCCATACTCGCTGCGTCCTAAACCAGGCGCACCAGTTTCGATGCCATTGGATTGGAGCGAGGTGAAAAAGGGTTTGCATATCAACAACTTCACCATGAAAAATGTACCCCCCCGATTGAAAGAAACCGGTGATCTGTTCAGTGGCGTGCTCGGTGAGGGTATTGAGATGGAGAAGGCGGTGAAAATGATGAAGTCAGCGTTTGAAAGAGTTTGAAAGTTTCTCATTCCTGATTTCTGATTTGATCGACTCTCGGTTGAATTTCTGTGGATGGGTGGCCTCAGTTTAGGTGTGCAGATAGTATGTCTGATCATTTTTAAATTATCTGCTGTTTCGAATTTTACTTCGAAAGCGAAGCAATCGGTCATCCGCGAAAAAAAATCAGAAATCAGAAATCTTAAATCTAAAATCGGTTTTCATTTTCTCTACGAACTCCACATCCTTCCCGTTGAGTTCACATTTTGTCGGATGAACTACGCACCGGCACAGAATTTTCCTAACCACGATCACCTCTCTCTTTAAGTTGACATCGGGGAGCGGGCGTCTGTTAAGTGTTCTGCTGATGGAGTGCTGGAAAGTGATGTTGGCATCTGCAAAAGTGAAAATCCCATGATCAAAAATTTACGTTCTCTTCCTTTAAGTTTGTTTTTCGTTGTCGTTCTTTTCTTAAGTCTTCCTGCTCCAGCTCAGCAGCTGTTGAAGGACATCAATCAATCCGAAGACCCCTATTCGAACGAGTACTCGGAGCTCGCTGGCCTTACGGATCGGCTGGTGTTCAAGAGTCAATCGGGTGATCTGTTTTATACCATGATCAAGAATGGTGTCGAGGAAACAGCGTTGATCAAGTCGTTCTCAATGGTAAGTCAGTTAACTCTGGCTGGCGATGTGATTTATTTTAATGCGAGCGATCCTGCGTTTGGTGCAGAGCTTTGGAAAACGGATGGTACAGCTGAGGGGACTGTCATGGTGAAGGATATTAATCCCGGCACTTCCGGCAGCAACCCTCTTCAGCTGACCAACGCGAATGGCGTTTTATTCTTCGTTGCTACGGATAAAGCTGGAAAAGAACTCTGGCGTTCGGATGGAACTGCCGCGGGGACATACATGGTGAAGGATATTTTCCCGAAATCAGGCAGCAGCAATCCGGCAAGCATTACTTACGCGGAGAACAGCGGGATCTATTTTGCTGCGAACGATGGCCTTCATGGATATGAACTGTGGAAGTCGGATGGAACAACTACAGGTACTTTTCTGGTAAAGGACATTCGCACCGAAAGCAAGATCAGCAGCTCGCCTGAACAGCTTACGTTTACCAATGGCAAGATATTCTTCGTTGCCAATGATAACATTAACGGAAAGGAACTGTGGGTGAGCGATGGAACTGAGTCGGGTACTCATCTTGCCAAAGACATCCGCACTGGTGGCAGCGCATCGGGAATTGCCAACACGATTGGCATCAGCGGCATTTGCTATTTCCCCGCAAGTGATGGCATTCATGGACAAGAGCTATGGCGGAGTGATGGAACCGAACAGGGAACTTATCTTTTGAAGGACATGACACCGGGTGCAGCAGGTAGCAATGGTGAACAGGTTTTTTCTCACAAGATGGGAAACTTCACGAATATCAACGGACTGCTGTTTTATACTGCATACGCTGGTGATCGATATTACATCTGGAAATCTGATGGCACCGAGGCGAACACGGTTCCAATTCAGATTTGTAACGGGCCCGGTATTGGCGAGCCACGTCCGAAATTTTTGCTGCGCGATGGATACATATACTACTTCAACGAGTCGCAAGGCGAATACTACGACTACGGCTTTTGGCGAATGAATACAGACGGCAGTTCTCCGGTAGGTATTCGTCCGATCGGAATGGACGCATATGATTACTACTCTCCCAATCTTGTGAAAACTTCCACATACATGTACTTCTGGGCAAAGGTAAATTATGATGAAGGCTTTAAAATCTTTATTTCTGATGGAACGACAGGGGGTACTCATCCCATTGAGAGAGATACGTTTAATGGAACTGAAAGTAGTTACCCGGAACAATTCACCAGGCTGCAAAACAACAAGATGCTTTTCCTTGCAACTGAAAATGAGGAGCAATGGGAGTACGGTTTGTATGCAACTGACGGAACTCCCGCAGGAACTGTTCAACTATTAAGTTGGGCGAATTCCATGAACATTTTTAAGACTGGAGATGGAAAGACATACATTTCAGGTTATGGGACTCTGTCGTTGTTCGAAAGTGATGGAACCACGCAAGGCACTAACGTCATCGCTCTCGAAGGCACCGAACCAGGAGCTATCGCGCTGGAGTCATTGAATGGAAAACTTTTTTATACCAACAATGCAGGTCAGATTTGGTCGATCGATCCTGTCTCCCACCAAAGGAGTTTGTTGAAAGACGTGTATCTCATTTCGGGCATGACTTCCGTGAACGGAGGCATTACCTTCCGCGTGACTACCGAGGAACTTGGCGATGAGCTATGGAGAACTAACGGTACGGCTACTGGCACCTATCGGTATAAAACAATTTCATCACAACGAACTGTTCCTAACTACGCGTATCCCTCGTCACCCGTTTCGGCTACGATCAGGAACACGCATTATTTCATTGCGAACGATGGCATACATGGCAATGAGATCTGGCGTACCCAAGGCAGCGGGGCGTCTACGTACATGATCACCGATCTCAATCCGAATGATGCGGCATTTAAAGTATACAACTACTATGAGTATGATATTGCTGCGCTCGGTGCGTTTCGCGATTCGTTATACATCAGCGCGGTCGATGCCACCGGAACCTGGAGCCTGCTCAAAACCAACGGTACGGCTAGTGGCATGAGGAAGGTTGCGAATTTAAATACTGTGGTCAGAATGGTTCCTGCTGGAAATAAACTTTTTCTGTTCGTCCTGTCGAAAGACGACCCCTCGCAGTTCGAGCTCTGGGTGACTGACGGCTCTGCCGCAGGCACCCGGCTCTTGAGCACGATCGGTGACTATTATTTTTACGCCACCACCACGCATGTTGTAGAAGACGTGCTGTACTTCAGTGCTACGTACGACCAATACTTGTGGCGATCAGATGGAACCGAATGTGGCACTCAAAAATTCAAAGTGATTTCCAATACCGGGCAGTTTGGGATTTTGAATGATCAGATCGTCTTGTCGGGCGTGGTGGGCGATACCGGTTATGAGCCGTTTGCCTTCCCGATGAGCAAAGTGATGATCCAGCATTGTGAGTCAACGATTGCTGCCAATGCGTTCGATAACGCAGAAATTGTTCGAGAAAGGGAATCGGTAGTTACACAATCACCCAATCCATTCAACATCAATTTCTCGATTCGCATCAATGGAAAAGATGACGAGATCGCTCATGTGGATGTATTCACAAGCTCCGGTTACCACATAGAATCTTTTCATGATCTCAATTGCAATACTGACTATCGCCTCGGTGACCGCTGGACGAATGGCTTATATATTTTGAAAGTGAACAAGGGTGGAGTGATACACACCGAGAAAGTGATCAAGCGGTGAGAGTTGCTATGGGCTTTTGGCTATGGCGATGGCAGTGCGTCCGGGTGGAGGATGCGCCAGGTCAAAAAGTTGACGGTTCACAGTTTACAGTTCTCTACAGCAGAAGGGTGGTGCAGAGCTCACATGCAAACAGACATATACTTTAATTATCGTCAGACAACGTGAACTGTGATCCGTCAACGGTGAACGAGGGGCACCAAGAAGATCCAACTATACACTGCCATAGCCAAAAGCGAAAGCCCTTTCTCCGATTCAAATCTCGTTCGGCAACGTCTATCTTTTTACTATCTTCCCCCCGTGAAGGACTTCAAAAAATATTATATCGTCAACGCACCCCCGCCAGACGTTTACCTGGCGTTAACCAATCCGAATACTATTCATCTCTGGTCGGGCGAAGAAGCCGTGATGTCAACGGAACCGGGATCTGAGTTTTCTTTGTGGGAAGGAAGTATCTCCGGAAAAAATCTCGAGTTCGAAGAAGGAAAAAAGATTGTTCAACAATGGTACTTCGGAGAACAGGCCGAACCATCGATCGTTACATTCAAACTTCATCAACATGGAGAAGCAACAAGCATCGAGCTAAGGCATACAAACATCCCCGATGAAGATTACGATGATATCGTTGACGGATGGAACAACGTATACTTTGGTGCATTGATGGATTTTTATGAGGAGTAAAGCCCATTGACGGTGTATTGCTCACATGGTATGAAACTGAAACCTTGAAAAAGACCGCGACCTACTGGATAGGATTCGTAGCCGCGGAAGTCTTGATCTTCTTGACGATCAAAATTATTCAGCCAAACTGCGAGCCTTGTGCTGCAGGACAATTTTGTCCACCGTGTATAAGTGACCAACAGTTGATCTTGAAATGGGTTGGATTTTTGATCGGTGCCGCGTTCATAGTTTGGCAGTTGATCAGAATTATGATCAGAGTCTTTAGTCGGTAGCCTCCATCTTACGATATTGATGGCTGACTTATTTCGAAACTTAGCAGTCAGGATAATGAGCATAGAAAGCATTCACATGATTTGGATATGTACAAAGACTTAAAAAAATTCCTTTCGAATTATTCGGATTTTTCAGATCTGGAGCTGGACGACATCACGGATCGATTCAAATCAAAAACCATTAAAAGCAACGACTTCTTATTGGCGCAGGGACAGATCTGCAAGGACCTCATGTTCGTTCAAAAAGGTTGTTTGCGATTGTATTATATGAATGGTGAGATCGAAGTATCGGTCTGGTTCTCCTTCGAACACACTTCTGCTATAGAAGTTTATAGCTTTATCAGCGAGAAGCCATCCAATTATTTTCTCCAGGCAATAGAAGATACCGAAGTGTTATTTATTTCCAAAAGAGAACTCAATGAACTGTGCGTTGCCTATCCGAAAATGCACGTGATGATGAAAAATTTCTGGGAAGACGTGATTCTGAATTTGCTCAGCCGATTTACTGCACTCCAGGCGACCTCAGCGGAGCAGCGGTACCTGGATCTTCTATCCACGCCACCCTATATTCGGTCCATTCCGCTGAAATACCTGGCTTCATTCATTGGGGTTACCCCCACATCGCTCAGCAGAATAAGAAAGCAGATCAAAAGCAATTAATTGTCTTATGACAATTTTATTCTTAACAGAGATTGACATTTTTGTTTCAACCAAACAACAAACAAAATGTACGATCTGTCATATTTCAAGGAGGAGAATAAGCAAACACTTTTTCAATTCCTCAACGATCATCCGTTTGCATTTCTAACAGGTAGCTACGCAAATGGAGAGCAGGTAGCCACGCAAATTCCCATCCTTGTCGAAGAGAGAGATGGCAACGTTTATTTACAAGGACATATCATGCGCAATACGGATCACCATAAGGCGTTTAAAGAAAATCCGAATGCGCTGGCGTTGTTCACCGGTCCGCATTGCTATGTCAGCGCATCGTGGTATACCAATCCACAAATTGGCTCAACGTGGAATTACATGACGGTGCAGGCAAGGGGCAAAATGAATTTTATGACAGACGAAGGTTTGATCAGGTTGATGAAAAAACTAACCCTTCAGTTTGAAAACGACAACCATTCTTCACCGACCATATATGATAATCTTCCTGAACCGTTTTTGAAAAAGATGTTACCCGCAATTGTCGGTTTTGAGATCAAAGTTGAAAAATTGGAAAACGTTTTTAAGCTCAGTCAGAACAGGGACGAGAAAAGCTATCGCAATATCATCGCCCAATTGGAAAAAAGGGGCGGGGCCAGCTCGCTGGTGGCCGATGAAATGAAGAAAAGGCTGGAAGCATTGTTTCCCGCTGGTGTAGAATGGGACGGCAGTAGGTTTATGTCGTAGGTAAAACCAGAACACTTTGGTGAAACTCGTCTTATAAAGCGTTGAACAGGAATCGTATTTTTGCTTTATCGCGACCTAAAATTCAGAAGCAATGCTGGTGGTCTTTGCTAGTCATGAAATAAAACTGTGGGGAGGTTTAGTTTTCCTTCTTGTGCTTGCGCTTGGGTATCTCGGCTTCAGGCTGACCAAAGGTTACATCGCAGGATATTTGAAAGCGGAGATAGCAGATAGTTTAAAATCGATTCTGATCACAGTTCATGGTTTGGGTTCGTTGATCCTTGCGCTGGTCTTGCCTAACAATTTTCTGGTTGGTATCGATTTCGTTCGGGAACTGTATGATCAAAGTCCACTTTGGATCGCGGCTTCCATCTTAACATTGTTATTTGCCGGGCTGGTAATTTTTGGTAGTATATTCACGTTGCTGACAACAAGGAATGGTTTGGCCGGCAATAAAAAGAATGACTCTCTTAAAGCAAACGCGTACAGATATGTCAATAACCAGGGAAGCGGAACTGATCGGGATGCAGAAGGCAAGTGAAGCTGTAGCCTGCACGTTAAGAGAAATGCGAAACTATGCTCAACCAGGAATAAGCACTAAACATCTTGACGACTACGGAGCAAAAATTCTCGCAGACTTTGGCGCTAGGTCAGCACCGCATCTTACTTACGGTTTTCCCGGATGGACGTGCATCAGCGTCAACAAAGAATTTTGTCATGGCATTCCATCAGCTAAAAGAATATTGAGAGAAGGGGATCTGGTAAACATTGACGTTTCCGCTGAGCTCAATGGATTTTGGTCTGACAACGGAGGCTCTTTCGTTATTGGTGAAGATTTGAACAATCATCTGACACTTATAGATGCCTCGAAGGAAATTTTGCGTAAGGCTATCAATAACGTCAAAGGCGGAATTCGCATTTCTGACATCGGGTACCTCATTGAAACCGAGGCGAAGAAACACGGTTACAAAGTAGTCAGGAACTTGACAGGGCACGGGGTTGGCAGAAGCCTGCACGAAGAGCCAACAGAGATCGCGAACTACCGCGACAGCTCTAATCAAAAAAGATTTAAGAAAAATTCGGTTGTTGCCATCGAAACATTTATATCGACAACCTCTTCCTATGCCGAGACTTTGAAAGATGGCTGGACCATGGTTGGGAACAAAGGTGGTTTTATGGCGCAGCATGAGCATACAATCGTTGTTACTGACGCGAAACCGATCGTGCTAACGGAGATGAATGAAATTTGGAATTGACGTGTGCGAGCCTGGCATCATTTGTCTCCAAGAAGTTAAGCGTAATATGCGATCAAGATCTCACTCGTGCTTGGATACACTTTGTTTTAGATCGTAGTCAATTTTTGCAATCAACATCGCAAGTAGCCTTACCGTTGGATCGGTGTTCCAACATCCATCAGATATTTCTCTGCTCCCAGAAAAAAATCGTCCCTGATTATCAAGTTTTTATTAATTGGTAACTTTTGGGAAACGCACAGGTCGTAAATCTTTCTTTAGTTTACACCGCCACCAACAACCAATACATGAGACACTTTTACCTACTCATGTGCTGCCTTGCCGTATGTACGGTTAACGCGCAGCACGTTTCCTTGAATTCCATCAACGTTCAGTACGATCAACTTTTTGATTCTCTCGCGAACTCCGGTTCTTCGTCAGTTATGCCAAAAGGCTGGTTCATTTCTGAAAGCGGAACCTCGTCAGCAAACAACGGTCTCTACGCGACAGGCACCGGAAGTTCAAATGCCGGAGACACTTACAGCTTTGGCACCAGCGGTTCTTCTGATCGCGCACTGGGCGGACTTCGCTCGGGCACGCTCGTTCCGATCATAGGCGGAGGGTTTATGAACCACACCGGAACCACAATCCGATCATTGCAAGTTCAATATCGCGGTGAACAATGGCGATTGGGAACTGCCAACCGCGGCAGTGACCGACTTGATTTTCAGATCAGCTTCGATGCGACTTCACTCACAACCGGAACATGGTCCAATGTCGATGAACTGGATTTTATCGGCCCCGTCAATGCAGGAACTGTTGGAGCGTTGGTCGGAAACAATAACGGAGTGTCTATCGCGTTTGAGATCTTTGCCCTGAACATCGCTAACGGTCAGACGTTTTTCCTGCGCTGGCTCGATGTCGATGTAAGCGGTGCGGATGATGGTCTGTCGATAGACAACTTTTCGCTCACCCCTGTAGGAACAGCCTCCGAACCTTCAATTGCATTTTCTCCTGCCATCGTCAACTTCGGTGAGATCAACGCGGGAGCGTCAGCAACGAGTTCTTATGAGATTATCCTGGCAAACCTGACAGATGAGATCGATATTTCGGTATCTGACTCTGCGTATAGCCTTTCCGTTGACAATGTTTCCTTTGCAAGCGAATTGTCGTTGCCTTCCACAGGCGGAATAGTGTATGTCAAATTCTCACCTCAAGTCAATGGCCCAGCGAACACCACCATCGGTCACACCAGCGGATCCTATTCCAAATCGTTGTCTGTCACAGGATCGGGATTTGTACAAGCTGAAAACATAATCCCGATCTCGGTTGCACGTGCAAAATCGGTCGGCACGAAAGTCACAGTAGCAGGACGGATAACCGTAGCCTATGAACACGCAAACCCAGCATACATCCAAGATGCAACGGGAGGGATACCGGTTTTTGATTTTCCGTTGGCTTCCTCCGTTGCCATTGGCGACTCTGTTATCGTCACTGGTCCGATCGGGCTCTTCAACGATCAAAAACAGATCAGCGGCTCCGGTATCTTTTTTACAAAGATCGAAACAGCACCAAGGATCCCTGCACCGAAGATCATTTCACTTGGCGAGATGGCCAGCAACGAAGGATTTCTGGTAACGATACCGAACATTGAAATGGTGAATAAGAGTTTCGTGTTCTATCCGCAGAGTACCGAGCAGATCACGGATGGAACAATTGTGGCAGATCTTCGTATCGATGGCGATACCGACATTCCCGGCCTGGCAAAACCTCAGGGTCATTTCGACATCACCGGTGTTGTAGGGCGATTCAAGACCAACGCGCAATTGTTACCCCGGTTCGAAGCCGATGTTCCGGGCGCAGTTGAACCTTCAACTCCGGCCGACTCGATCAGCAAAGATCTCACATTCGATATCGCGAACTGGAATCTCGAATTCTTCGGAGCAAGACGCGAAGATTATCCGGAGGAGTACGGCCCTGCAGATGAAGTGCTGCAGGCAGAAAATGTAAAGCGTGTGCTCGATTCGCTCAATGCCGACATCGTTGCCATTGAAGAAGTCTCCGATGAGGTGTTGTTCGCGCAAACTGTTTCACAGATACCAAACTATGACTTCATTTGTTCACCACGGTTCTCTCACGATTTTGACTCTGACGGAACATTCCCGCCCCAGAAAGTTTGCTTTATCTTCGACACCACGACCGTGCAGGTGAAGTCCGTGCGACCGATGTTCGTTCAACTTTATGATAGTGCACGTTTGTTTGATGCGTCACTGTTGCCTGGTTATCCTGGCGGAGATCCTTCGAGTTTTTGGTCCAGCGGACGACTTCCATTCCTCCTCGAAGCAAAAGCCACCGTACAAGGTGTTACTGAGAGTATTTCGTTGATCGTGATTCACGCGAAGTCCGGATCAACCGTAAGCGATCTCAACCGCAGGACTTATGACGCCCAGGTGTTGAAAGATTCTCTCGATATGTATTTCTCAAACAAGCAAGTTGTAGTTCTCGGAGATCTCAACGATGATCTCGACCAATCTATCGTAACGGGCCATGCATCTTCCTATGCGAATTTTGTCGGTGACGCGAGTTATCATCCCATCACCAAGGCGCTCAGTGACGCAAACGCCCGGTCTACCGTCAGCTTCAACGATGTGATCGACCATCAGATCATCACCACCGAGCTCGATGAAGAATACCTGGCAGGATCAGCCACCATCATTGCGCCTTTCCGCATGATCAAGAACTACGCAGCGACAACATCGGACCATCTTCCGGTCATGTCAAGGTATCGCTTCGTTGCTCCGGTGCTGAGCCTGGACAGTGCAATGGTAAGTATTATAGAAGGCGACAGCAGTGCGTTTACGGTAACAGCAATCCTCAGCAAACCTGCAGCTTCATCATTGGATATTACGATCAGTGTAGCCGGAGATGCAGAGATTAGCGACTATACTACCTCACCTGCAACTATTGGCAATCAAATTACCGTTCATTTTAACGAAGCTGACAGCACAGCACAATTCATCCTGCACATTACTGATGATACACTGGATGAGTTCGATGAATCGCTGACATTCACATTGCAACCAGCGCAAGGTGTTACACTGGGAAATACCAGTTCGTATTTTGTTATTGTTGATAACGACATTCCATCGATCAGTTTTGCAGAGGCCTCATCGGAAGTCACCGAAGGGCAAAGCCGGTCCATTCAACTGAATCTTTCAACACCTCCGGTGGAAGATCAAATGGTAACGCTGCGTTTGTCGGAAAGCCGCAAGGCCGATTATGGCATCGACTACACAACGGATCCGGCCTCTTCGAATGGTTTGCTGCAACTAAGCATCCCCGCAGGGACGTCTTCAGCTTATTTCGAGTTCAACGCCATTTCCGATCGAAGAACCGAAAAGCCTGAAATAGTCTCTTTCGCGTTACGCTCAACCAGCGGAGGACTTCAGCAAGGCGATGAAAACGTAACAGACCTCACGATCATCAATCACAAGCGCGAGCTACATTTTGCAGTATTCCCGAATCCGACACGCGATGTGATCCGGATTTCTTGCGATGATGTGGATGCCGATGAAGAGCTTCAGATCGATATCCGCGATGGCAATGGTCACACCGTTTTGTCAGCAGCCGGAACGATCGATGCGCTCAATCAAAAAATCGCAAGAACCATGGCTCATGAAAAACGTGGCCTCTATACGCTTCAGGTCATTGCGGAAGAGGAAGTGATCGTGATCCGCGTCTTAAAAATATAGAAATAGTTTACCTCCAAGATCCAATTCGTGTGATTGCATCGTATATCACCCAAAGTATACGATGCAACTCCACGAAAATCTTAAAGTACCTCTTTTTAAATTGGATGATGTCTACGGCCGTACCATCGACCTTCGGGCTTATGACGATAAACGATTGCTTCTGGGTTTTTTCCGTCATGCAGGATGTCCATTCTGCAATCTTCGTGTTCATACGCTGCAAAAGATCCATCAGGAGCTGAGATCCAGGAATTTTGAAATGATCTTCTTCTTTGAATCAAAGACGCAGGTGATCCTGCGCAGCACTTTTCATCAGGGCGTTTCTCCGATTCCGATCATCTCGGATCCGCAAAAGGAATGGTATGGAAAATATGGATTGGAGCCATCTGCCGGTAAAGCATTCGTAAGTCACCTGACTTCCTTTATCCAAACTGCGGTTAAAGCCACCGCGGCTAAAGTTCCGGTTCACATGATGGCATCGGGTGAATCCTTCAGCACCATGCCTGCAGAATTTCTGATCGACAAAGGTCTTGTCATCAAACGTGTTCATTATTCCGACTCACTCAACAGCCGAATGAAAGTCGATGACATTCGCAATTTTGCGTTACACGGAGTTGTTGAAGATGCTGTGCTTTGAGTTGCCACAAAGACACGAAGGCTCCAAAATCTCCTCAAAGTGAAGACCAGCCCCATTGACTTCAGTATGCACGACCTGAAGGCAGGAGCTTTAAATCTTAAATCTTAAATCTAAAATCTTAAATTTTTTTATGGAATAGTGTGTTTGTGCGCATCTTCAGTGAAACCACAATCTGAGTTTCACCAAAGTATGCGCTATGAAAAATCTCATTTTCCTGGCAGCCATGCTGCTGTTGCGTTCCACGATCGCACTTAATCAATCGAAAGAGGAGCAGGTTGTTTTTGACTACGCAGGTTCTCTTTACGAAGAAGAAAAGTATGCTGAAGCTGCGCAGCGTTTTGCCAAGTTCATGACGGATTTTCCAAAGTCGCCCATCAAGCCTAGGGCGCATTTCAATCTGGCGATCTCTTACCTCGCGCTCGATGATCTTGAAAGGGCAAAAGCGACCTTCGAGGAAATTCTCAACGAGTCCTATGACGATCGGGATGCCAACGACCTGATGGAGCCCTACACGCTGTACAAGCATCACTCGTGCCGGCACCTGGCCATGATCGCACTCCGCCAAAAGAACTATGATGATGCTGAGAAATTCATCGGGATGTTCGATAAGAAATATCCCTATCAGCATTTCTGCGGAAATGAATGGGCCGCATACGACAACTACAAGGCAGTCATGCTGGCTAAAGTCTATGCCAACACCGGTCGCGCGCAAAAAGCAATGGAAACACTCGTTCCCTACATGTTTTATAACGGCCTGGCATCTAATCAAAATGTGATCAACGCGATGATCGAGGTCCTTGAACAGCATTTCAATCAGGACGAAGTCCGGGCTCGTCTCATGCAAGCTCTCGCATCCGTTCGCATTTCCAGGAATAAGCATGAGACTTCAGCGGTCATTCGCTTGTTTGACGTGAACGTCAATGTGGCTGCGACTGCGAGCGAACGTGACAAATCGCAGACACTTAATGAGACCTATTTTCAAAATGTGGTAAGCGAACATCCCGTTTTTAAAAGGTTTAAAGTTCACTGACGCATTCAATTGCGGGTTTCACCAGGTACCGTCCAGTGCTTACTCAGTTTAGAGACCATATTTTCTTTGCATGCGTTTTCATTGTACAATCAAAACCCAATTTTTATGAAAGCCTTTGCTGTCGTTTTTATTTTTCTTTCCACTGCTTTTGCTCACGCCCAGTACAAAGCGGAAAATCTCTCTTTGGGTTCGCCAGACCGGATCGCACAAAATGATCTTCGGTATCAAAATCTCCAGTTATTTCCGATCATCGCGAATAAAAGTTTCCTCGATCAGCATAAGAATCTCAGGAACTACGTTACGTTGAAAGAAGCGCTGGCTCAGAAAAAGATCGCGATTACCGAGAAGGGGGATGGAGGAACTGTAAATACATTGTTCGTTGAGAATGTTTCAAAAGATACCATCATTGTTCTCTCTGGCGAAGTAGTGCAGGGCGGTCAGCAAGATCGGGTCATTGCACAGGATTTTGTGCTCTATCCGAAGAGCGGAAAGAAAGATGTTTCCGTCTATTGCGTAGAACATGGACGATGGAATGGCAGCGCGGGCTTCAAAGAGTATTTCTCCATTTCTTCAAAGGAAGTGAGGAAAGCAGCGACTGTTACAAAAGATCAGCGTGTGGTGTGGAACACCGTAGAGGAAACAACAACTAAGAATGGCGCACGTAGTTCAACGGGTACCCTGGCGGAGCTCAAGCGATCGGAAACATTTGGCAAAGACCTGAAAAAATATACGGATCATTTCGAAACGCGACTAGCTGACAAGATAGACGTGATTGGCGTAATTGCTGTGACAGGAAACTCGATCATGGGATGCGACATGTTTGCCAACCACGAGATCTTTGTGAAATACCTTCCAGGCTTACTCAACTCATACGCGACAGAAGCGATCACAAATGGAAAACCCGTGACCGTTAGTTATGACAAAGTAGACAAATATTTGACCGGCTTGATCACCGATGAGGCCAAACAGGAAGAGGAAGTGGTGAAAAAAGGTGTGATGCTGAAAGAAGGAAAAAAGAAGATCCACGTTTCGAGCTTCGAGTGAAAATCAGTTTCCGGTAACCGGATTGCCAGCTATCTGAAATTAGTTATCAGCTAAAAATGTCTCGATAACTTCAACTGCAGGATAATTTATAACTTCCGGTTTCAATGTTGTAAGCTCTCCCATGTAGTCGCCATGACCTCCCGGGAAGATAGCAAGTTGGGCATTTTTCATCATGCGAAACATTTCTACCGCATGTTCGGGAGTCACAACGTCCTGGGTACCCGCAATTACGAGCGCGGGTGCCAGAATAGACCGGATCGCGTCATCGGGGATATCTTTGAAATTTTGCATGCGGGTGACATCGCGTTCGTACATACGATATAATGCATTTGGATCGGGGTTGATCTTTTTGAATGCATCTTTATAGGGCTGTGGCATACCTTCGAATGTTGCTGTTTTCATCATGTCCCAGAACCCC
>CBHROW010000054.1:0-19912 GCA_966080355.1 uncultured Chryseosolibacter sp. | reverse complement strand
GAAACAATTTGCATTTAGAAAAGAATTGACACCGGTGCTCATTCAAACCACTAAAGAAAAATACAAAGCCGAAGCAACACACGCAGTAGAAAAGTGGGTTGATGCATTTTGTGCGAAGGTGGTGGAGATGAGAAAGGGATAGGAATACGCGCAAGAGATCGAAAAGCCCGAGTGTAATTCATCGGGCTTTTTTCTTTTATTTACACAGCTCCGTGGAGCATTCAGTATTTCTCCCATGGCGAAGAAATTCCTACGCCACTTGACACCCGAACTTCTATCGGCCATGGGCTCGGGAATTTCACTTCTGCGATATCTCCCTTCTTAAATTTTCCAAGGCGTGGATGCTCGAAATCCTCACCAAACTGTACGAAGTCCACGCGGTTATACGCACCTTGAATTGTCATTTCACCCTGAGCCAGGATCCTAAAATGCACCGTGCTGTTTTTTGGAATAACAATAGATTCAGGAATGCCCCAGAGGATAAGCCGAGTATCTTCAGCCAGCGTGATTTTTTTCAGAACTGCGGTCTTATCGGCAAACGTCTCCAAACATATGTAATTGGCATATGCTTGCTCGCGTTCAGGATCCTCGCGCAGTTTGTCTACAGATGCCTTCAGCTCGTGCAGTTGATTGTCTGATAAACCATACCAGGTAAAGTCGAATCCTATCTCTGTGTACACTTTAGCGTTTATTCCATCGTAAACATAGGGTTCAGCCGTTACAACTGAAGTCGTAAATACACGGTCGTCAGTCTTAGACTTTGTCGTTTTAATGGTGTTGCAAACAATTTTGCCTACAAGATTGGATGTCCAAGCTGCGCAAACTTCAGGCGCTTTTTCTTTTACTGGAGTTTGGGCTTTAACTGAAAATGTGCCAGCCAGAATTAAGCAATAAATCGCTGTAAATCTCATATAAGTTTTTGAAAAATATGGAGTAGTATGCGTCACTCAGTTAATTGAGACCGACTTTGAGATCACCAGTTCCACCGTTAGCATCAATCCGCGCCTTGCACTCCGCCATGACCTGTTGGATGGCCGCCTTTTCCTGATTTGTAAGATATGGACCGCACACCCGTAACATGCATTCAAACGTTTTCCATTGTGCTGCTTCGAAATAACGTGAATCTCCATTTGTGACGTTTAGCTTTTTAGTGATCCTTACCTGCGGTGAATTCTCGGCTTCAGTCTTTGCCTGCTCTGCGCACTGTTTACGCTCTGGTGTCTCCTGTCCGTTGGCGTCCGGGGACGAGCCCCCACCTACTTCGCCACCCGCATTGTTGCCTGCATTTGCCTCGTTTGCAGTCAACGAAGAGTTGAATGAAGTCACTGAGCTGTTATACCAACTCGAGAGTGACGAGTTTGCCGAGGTAATCTCCTGACTCGAGGCGTTCGCCTGTTCTTTCACCGAATTCGATAGTGATGCAAGTTGTTTATCCAGGTCTTCGCTCGAAGCAAAAAACCGATCGAGGTCATTTTTATTCCTGATGTAATTGCCAAACTCGTTCTTCAACTGCTGCTCACTACGTGCCAGCACATCCAGTTGCCCGCCAAGTTTCCTGAATTCACTCTGCGCTTTATTGATCTTCGCTTTTTTGCTTGCATTCGATATGGTGCTGATTAACATCAACGCTGTTTGTCCAGCCATATCAATATTTGCATTTGTTTGGCTGGAGATATGGTTGTTGTATGTAGGATGGTAGTTTGCGCTGATTGCACTGGCATCCATCGGTGCGCCCATCGAATTCAGCTTCTGTTCTATTGCCTGCATTTTTTCATAGACTACTTTTTTCTGATTCAGCATACTGGAATATCGAAGTTGCAGCCGCGCGAGTGGCACAAGATCGGGATTGGCAACAAACAGACTGTCCATGCTCCGGTCATGCTGCCTGATCTGTTTGAACAAAGTCTCATCGTTAAGAAACTGATTCACGAGCGATCCAATAGCGACAGACACCGTTTGCCTGAAGAGGATGTGCAGATAAAGCGCAGCCTTCCGAAGGCGGTGGCGCTCTTCGATAAAGATCGCCTGCGAGTAGGTCTTCAATTTTTTTCCTGAAGCATCTTTCACATGAAGTTTGTATAGCGAGTAACTGGGAATGACCGGCTCCGATGGATGTCTTCTGATCAAAGCTGAAAATCCGAAGTAGTAAGGCAGGGGTGTGAAGTAGCCAGGAAGTGTGAGTACAAAGAGCTTGTAATCGGAAAATGCCTTCGTTGTAGAAACCGTCTGCACGTGCTCGAATTGAAAAAAAAGATCCTTCAACGATCCGATCGAATCCATGAGCAGTGAGTGGTTGATGTCTGCGCAAACGAAAGGACCATTCACTTTCCTATGACCGAGATCGGTTAACGTCCACCGCACAAAATCGTTGGCGGCTTTAAATTCCTCGATGGAAACGGGTTCATCCTTGTACGTGGTGAAGTCCGTTCCAGCATTATAGTTCGCGATAATTGATTTACCGCCAGGTATCGGAATGTGGCAATCATCAAAACCGAAATGCACGGTGGCGGAAATAGTCACTTTTTCATTTGATTCTGTGAGAAAAGCAGGAAAGGTTGCAGAACTAAATTTATCGATGGAATATCCAAGTGCCTGCGCCTCGTTTTGCCTTTTCCTTCTCTCAAAAGAATATGGATTGACGGCATATTCACCAGTCGCGAGGAATCTCGGATTGCTCGCAAGGAATTCCGGAGAAGGAACCCACTTTGCAAAAACTTTACACTGTGGTGTCGTCACTTGTTCCAATTCCGGCAGACGGAGCAAGTTTTGCCCTCTCGATGAGATCGAGCATATCACAAAAAAAGTTGCAAAGAGCGTAAGCTTGCGCATGGGGTATTTATTTTATCACAATTTTCTTTGTCGAAACGATCGATCCCATCTCCATTTTCACTACATAAAGTCCCGGTGATCCACTCCAGTTTATTTCATAGAGACCGTTTTCAAATTCTTTGTCAACGGGTGTCGATATGCATTCTCCCAGGTTGTTAAAAATGCGGATTGCAATGTGCTTGTTGATAGCTGTTGAAGAAACGCGAAAAGGAATAGTGATTTCCCGATCGGCCGGATTAGGATAGGGCGTGGACAACATTGGCAACTCTGTCTCCATAGCCTGACGGATAAATTCATCTTCCCCATAAACAAACAACAGTTCCTTGACTTTGCCATCGAGCGTTATGGAGTTTGAAGTCTTCATATCGACCACCCGATCGGAACCCGGAACGATCATGAAAAGCTGGTTTGAACTTTTTGCCAACGGTTGATTATTCCACGAAAGGACCACGTTCGTGCCCACCTGCGACTGAACGAGATCAAATCTCCATTGGTAATTCGGCACCGTCTTAACCACTTGTTTCGATATGGTTGTGGAGGCATGTTCCGGTTGCATGCGAAGCTCGAGACGCGGCACACCTGGCATCGATGGCAGTGTGATAAAATCAAACACGTCAATTTCATCATCGGATGCTTGCGGGTTCATTCCGATCCCCGAGGTTGCATTGGAAAATTGGCCATCGGAAAGCTCCAGCTTAAGTTCCCATGTATCAGAATCGATCTCTGATTTGGTAGAAGATTTGTCGGCAACGCGACCGCTTAAAGACTTATTCCGGTTCGCACTGATGTACACATCGAGCGGTCCGCCAAAATTAATAACGAATCCTCCGCGATAGGGCGCAATAACCTGACTGCCGATTGCCAAATATCCGTTCTCAAAACTAGTGAGTTGGCTTAGTGTATTCGGGCTTCCGTTATATTCAACAACATCATCCCAGGAGATAGGAAAATTGAAAGGATTGCCAATGAGGTTCCAGCCAGTTTGAAGCGTTACTTTAAATTCTCTCCGTTGATTGAGTGGAACCGTAGTAGCCTCGCCCAAATTGATCGCTGCCTTTTCTCTTGCAATAAACCAATAACCCTTTCCTGGTTCGAGGTTGGTAAAGCCTGGATACTCCCGGAGTTGTTCATTCTCATAGCTAAACAGTCGCCAGTACTTTTTGTCGTAGCCACCGAATGCCGAAAATGCGCTAGTCACTTTCTTGTCGGTAAGCACGAACGGCACGGAAATGATTTGATAATTTTTTACGCTCGTTCCGAACGAAAGATTAGGAACAGTCGCGACAGGCGATGTCTTCGGATATCTTTTATTCGCAGTAATTACATCAGAGAATACTGTGTCACGCGATGGAGAAACGATCCGGAAATAATAGTATACCCCGAGCGGATCACTCGCATCTGTCGAAGGAGCATCTGCGGTGTACACATTCCCATTTGGAGCGAGCACCTGCTTGGCAGTGACGACCGACTGCGACATACCCTTGCTTGCAAAAACGACTTCGCTGACTTTCGAAGCATCATTCAGTGTGATCGAGGCAGTAAGCTTTCCGCCCTCGTTGTAGGTAGTTGGAAGAGTTGAAGTAGTAATGGGAGGAACAATAAATCCTTTCGCGCTGGTCCCCGTTTGTTCGTTCACCGTAACCGAGATGTAACCTGTAGTTGCCGAAGGCGGCACCGACACCACCAGCGAGGTTGGTGATGCAGAGGTAACGGTAGCTGTAACGCCATTGATTTTTACAAGGTCGTCCGGTGGTGTTGAACTGAAATTTATTCCGGTAATCGTAACGGAAGTTCCAGGCCCGCCCATGGTTGGGATAAAGCTGGAAATTTTTGGAACCGGTATTACCGTAAAAGGAGAAGGGCTGTTAGCTGTACGTCCAATCACCGATACTGTAACCGTTCCAGTCGCGGCAGTCTCAGGCACCGACACAACAATGGTGCTCGCGGTGCTTGACAAAACGCTCGCCTTTACGCCATTGAATTTTACAACGTTGGCAGCCGCAGTGGTGCTGAAATTTGACCCGTTGATAGTTATTAAATTTCCCGCTCCGCCACTTGCGGGATTGAAGGAAGTAATTGTCGGTGGCGAAATGCCGATGATGTTCTGGAAATATGAAAGGGAGCTTCCACCCATAATGATATCCGGTCGCGTGTCACCGTCAGCATCAGCAATACAAATCGATCTGATTTGATCTGTTGTCGGAAAATCAACCCTGCTGTTGAACGACCACGGCAAGATGACTCCCACCGTAGTGATATTCTTTAAAATCGAAATGGAATTTCTTCCACCGTTGGTCACAACCAGATCGGGCTTAGTGTCACCGTCAAGGTCTGCAGCTTGAATCTGATCAACAAAAAAACCCATGGGAACATCCACTTTCGTTGCGAAGGAAGATCCGGTGATTGCGCCTCCCGCGCTGATGTTCTTCAAAATGCAGATGTTGCTGCCATTTGTTACCATGACATCTGTTTTGCCATCTGCATCTATGTCGCTCAATGCAAGGGATGACACAAAACCGGAAACGCCAAAATCCACTTTTGCTGCCAGCGAGCTCGCGTTGATAACGCCAACCGATGCTGTATTTCCGAACACTGAAATTGAGCCATTGAAGTTTGCTACGATAACATCCGGTTTTCCATCGGCATTCACATCAGCAACCGCTACACGCAAGGGGTCCGTTGCCGGAAAAGTTACGGGAGTCGAAAAAGAAATATTTCCATCTGCGCTGGTGTTCCTTAAAACAGAAAGCGTTTTGTCCGTGCGATTGCAGACTGCGAGATCGGGCTTTCCATCACCGTCAATATCTCCACAGGCAACATCTTCCATTCCCTTACCACCGATGACAGGAAAATAACTTGTCGGTCCGGAGATCGTTCCGTTTGCCTGGAATTGGTTTCTAAATGCTTGCAAAGTTTGCTTCGCCTGGCTGATCAAAATAAGATCGAGTTTACCATCACCATCAAAATCGCAGATGCGTCCGGGCTTCAGGATTTCTGCACCGAATTCACTGGACTTGAAATCGATTAATGCGGGAAGACTTAAATTTTGACAGACGACAGCTGTAGCTCCGTTGGCATTTAATGATATGTACGAAGCCATCAAGTCCGGTTTTCCATCGAGGTTGAGATCGCCAACCTGAATTCCCCAGCCTGCAACCGGGACGAGACTTATCTGTGCGGTGAATGAATTTGTATTGATCGTTCCGCCACCTGCAAACGTAGGCGTAAATGGTAAGCGTGAATAACAAGTCAACCCACCGACCGTTACGGAAATCTTTTCATTCGTGGCGCCTGTGGGAACTATTACCGTCAATGAAGTTGCGTTTGCAGCAGTGACCACTGCCCGCACCGCCCCGACAATTACGATGTTGTTCGAAGGTGTCGTGCTGAAATTTGTCCCGGTAATGACCACCGGATTTCCAGGCGCAGCTGACATCGGTGTAAATCCGGATATTGTTGGAACCTGAGCAAACGTTATAGCAGCTGAAAAACAAACGCATAGCAGAAGAATGGAACGAAGCATATGGCAAGACTAATTAGGGTCGACAGGAGCAGGCAGTTCGGTAAGTGGCTTCGGTTGGAGCAGATAGATGGCAACGCCTGCAGCAATTACTGGCAGAGCCTTGACGACAAACCGAACCTTGGGTCTCACACGAAACCGGGCTGAAGTGGCAACGATGTTGTTTGTTGAATCGGTAAGCCGGATAGCGAGGTCCCGGCCGATCTTTGAAGTTTGCCACACAAACTTACCTGTATTGTCCGCCCGGGATGCGAGGGTTTGAACAACCTTACCATGCTGTATCAGATCAACTTTAAACTTACTTACAGATCTTGCCCCGTACCATCGAATAAAGACCGGGTCGCCTTTTTTAACTTCAGGGGTGAGCATCGGACGTATATGTAAGGGAGTGCGCTGCTCCTTTGCCTCGTTCGCTGTGGACTGACCATGTGCGGTAAGTGCAACCGAAAAGGCGAATAGCAATGCGAAACAGTTCGCGCGGTCTCTGTTTTTCATGGGGAAGGTTAGGATCTATTCTTAAGTGAATTTGCATCGCGTTGGCACAATGGTCAATAGTGAAATTTCACTATTCTCATCGCAATCCCATTGTGTGAGGAAGAGAACCCGGGCGCTCACAGGCTCGATAAAAAACGAAAAATTGATTATATTGAGTAGTTCATATGCAACCCTCTCCCACCATCATCAGGCATTCTCGCGTAACGCGGGTTCAACATAAACACTTCGAGTTCAGTGCTCACCTTCAAACCGGTTTTTCATTATGAATTTTCAGGGATCGGATTTTGAACTCAGGCCGCTCACACTTGAAGAGTGGAGGCAATTTTGGAGAAACCGGTATCGCGACCGCCAGATGAGCTATGCACAAAACAGGCAGGAATATCCTGAAGGCATGATCAACAAGATGCTTGGTTCCTGCCGCCATTTCGAAATTGTTGAGGACTATTGCAGCGGGCGCGTGCTTGAGGTTGATGGCTTCGAACAGGTACTGGGCATCGATTCGAAACAGCCCACACGAGGTCGCGCTGAATATCTCGTTTCCTTGGTTCACCCGGACGATGTCGGCAAAGTCCTTGGGCTCTCGGTTTATTTTCACCGACTGGTGGAGAATCAACCTGAACCTGTCCGAGCAAATTATAAAGGCAGTATCAACTTCAGAATGCGTAAAAAGACAGGCGAGTACGTAAGGGTACTCGAACAAGTGAGTTTCATTACCGATTCCTCCGGAATGATCGCCTACGAATTCAAACACTTTACTGACATAACGCATTTCCACGATTCCGGCAACATTGTGCTCGCCATACTGAATGAAGACAAAGCGGCACAACGTCAGTGTCTGCATACATTCGACCTCGATAGAAAAATTGCAGACAAAGTGAGTAACGAGGAAGTGTGTGCGTTCAGTGAGCGCGAGATGCAAGTGCTTGAGCTCATTCGAACAGGAAAGACCTCGAAAGAAGTTGCAGCCGCCTTGCAACTTAGTCAGTTCACCGTGAACAAACATCGTGAAAACATGATGCGGAAAACGAACAGTAAAAACATCAGTGAAGTGCTCAGCTTCGCTTACCGAAATAAGTATTTGTAAAGTGAAGTGAGGAACGTTTTTTGGTCGGGCCTTATCATAAATGAAATAATTCTTCAACAATCAGCTGGTATGGAAAACAAAACGATCGTTACACCGCCTGGCTGGGAAGAGTATAAAAAGTGGTGGCAAAGAGATCATGACAAGTTGCGCGCAACTGAATCATATGATCAGCATCCGGTCATGACACACGCAGCTGTCAAGACTGAGTCTGTGATCGGGATCATGAACACGCAAACGATGCGCTACAGTTACTTCAGCCCGAACCTATATGCGTTCACCGGCTGGGACAAGGAGGAACTGGAAAAGAACGGGGTGGCTTATACATATAGCACCATGCCCCTCAACGACATTAAAGGCGCTGCCATATTCAGCGAACTCATCACCAAATCGTTCAAAGCGCTGCGTCCATCCGACCGTTTGAATTTCAAAGCGATATGGGACAAGCGCATTTCAAATAAGCGCGATGGCTATTTCAAAATTCTCCAGATCTGCAGCCCGATCAAATACGATCAGGAAGGCAACATCGATGACATTCTTTTTTTTGCCACAAAAATTGACAACATCATCTCACCGGAGAGTCAGCGGCTGCGAATGACCGATGGTGTGCACGACATATTCTACAGATACGACCATAAGACCGGAAAGCTTGCAGAGCTCGCTTTGCTTTCCGAACGCGAATTGCAAATCGCCAAGCTTGCTGCAAAATCGATGACCCTGAAAGAGATTGCGAGCGAACTCAACATCAGCTTCAACACGGTAAAAGCGCACAGCGGCAATATCATACAAAAGATGAATGCGAAAAATTCTGTGGAGATGGTGAACATCCTTCGCACGTGGCAATTTCTTTAGCTTCCCGGTAAGACTTCTGCGTGCATATCAAAGGTCCCACAGAATTGCCCTCACAATCCCGCACAAAATCTTCGCTATCCAATTTGATCTGGCATCATTTTCTTGCCCAAGATACTGCCCAGCCATCCCATAGCTAAAAAGAGAAGTCCCACGATGGCCAGCGAGAGCCGCAACGAATACCAGTCTGCAAGGTATCCGATCAGTGGCGGCCCGAAGAGGAAAGCGCTGTATCCTACAGTAGCTGCCATGGCAATCGCGACCGGTGGAGGTGTGTTGCTGACAGTGCAAGCGAGGCTGTAGGCAAGTGGAAGAACAATCGACACACCAATGCCCACAAGAAAAAATCCGATCATGACCATTGATGCGTCAGTGAATATTACCGATATGGCAACGCCACAAAAGGCCAGCGCGCTGCAAATCATCATGAGTGTACCATCTTTCAATTTCATTCGCGCGCGGTCTCCGAAAATCCTGCCCAGCGCCATTGCGAATGCAAATGCTGAAAGACCAAAAGGCGCCAACGCATGCGAAGCTCCCGCTACATTCACCATGTAGTTGGTGCTCCACTCTGACATTGCGCTTTCACCGATGACTCCGCAAAAAATTATCAAACCCAATGTGAGGATTGAAAAATTTGGCAGTCGAAGTAGTGGACGTCCCTCGCCTGAAAGTCCGGGCTCGGCCAGTCGCGAATGCGCCTGCATTGAAACGACAAGCGAAAAGCCCGATACAATGAGTAAGTGCGCGAAGATGGTAAAATCGGTCTTGATAAAAAAAGATCCCGCCCCAGCACCTGCGAACATGCCCACACTGAAAAGGGCATGAAACGATGCCATGATCGGTTTACCGAATTGCCGCTCGAGACCAATAGCCAGGGCGTTGATGCAAACATTCACCATCCCAGATGATACACCCAGCAAAAAAAAGATTACAACAACCCAGCGTGCATCTGGCACTTGACGCACAATTGGAAATAATGCACTGTAGCCAACAAATGAAATCAGGCTCATGAACTTTTGACCAAATTTCGCGGCAAGCCAACCACATACCGGCATGGCTATGATCGCTCCGAGCGCCACACCGAACAAAGCGATTCCCACCGTCTTGTTATCCATTGAAAAAAGTTCCATGAGCCTGGGCACACGTGAGATCAAGTTGGCCTGCTGAAAACCATTGACAAAAAATATGGCCATTAGTGCGATGCGGGAGGGTGTCATAACAAGTGGTTAGGTCATTAAAGTTAACACCTCATTGTCGGGAAGAAAATTCTCACCTCTAAAAAGACGCGACTATAAAATATTGTCATCGACATCATTGTTTTTCTCTAAAAATGAATCTAATTTTTTAATGCATTCCCGAGTAAAAAGACGTTTCAATGCCGGACATTTTTTCCCCTATCGACCATCAAGACGCCTGGCGAAATTTTATTCAATGGTCCATAACCTCCCGAGCGGATGATCCACATCAACATGAGCGAATTCACCTCGCATCCGACCACATCTTTTCGAAAATACTCAGCAACAGCAGCAACAACGTTGTGATCTCCCTGATGGACGTTAGGACGCAGCAGTACAGGTACCTTAGCCCTAACGCTACGGAGGTGATGGGGTGGCCGTGCGATGAAATCATAGCAGGAGGCGTGCGATATACATTCGATCGCATTCATCCACATGACATACCCGCAGCCATCAACTTCAGTGAACACATCAACAAATATTACGAGGCGTTGCATGATCAACAAAAAGAATTGTATTGTGGTCAGTGGGATTATCGTGTTCGGAACCGGCAGGGCGTTTATACCAAGTTCATTCAGAAAGATCACGTACTCAAGCGCACGGCTGAAGGACGAATCGAAGAGTATCTCGTTTTCTTCCGGAAGATCGAGAATTACAAGTCGCACGACAGTCAGCATCTCAGGTTGACCAATGGCAGCGAGAATCTTTTTTACAAACACGATCATAAGGTCCACAAAACTTACTGCCTTGAACGCCTTTCTGCTCGTGAGATGGAAGTCGCGCAGCTGATCAGCAAATCGCGAACGCTAAAGGACATCGCGATAACCCTCGGCATTAGTTTCAACACTGTGAAAAATCACTCGAACAATATTCTCAGAAAACTTGAGGCAAAGGATTCGATGGAGGCAATCAGTTTACTGCGCATTTTCGGATTTATGTAGCACTTCCTTTAACCTATCTTGGGTTCAACCTGCGCTTCGGAACTTTTTAGGTTACATTCAAAACCATCAGTTCCTCCTCGCGTATTAGTCTAATCCTCATCAACCAAAACATAATCAAAAACATTTCATGGAAACACAACAGGTAGTCAATCCCAACAAGGCATTGTGGGAGAAAGGTGATTTTACGCGCATTGCTTCAACAATGCGAGAAAGTGGAGAAAAGCTCGCATCAAAATTCAATATTACGAGAAGCATGAAGGTGCTTGACGTGGGTGGTGGGGATGGAACAACTGCGATTCCGATGGCAAAGCTCGGAGCGGATGTGCTCGTGGTAGACATCGCCCGCAATCTGGTGAAAGCCGGAAATGAGCGCGTAAAAACCGAAGGCATCGCGAATTGCACATTCGTGGAAGGTGATGGAACAAACCTGTTCGGATTGACCGACAAATCTTTCGATCTCGTTGTGAGTATTTTCGGAGTGATGTTCGCCCCGCGACCGATGGACGTAGCGAAAGAACTAGTGCGTGTAACGAAGAAAGGCGGACGCATCATCATGGGCAACTGGATCCCCGGAGACCCAACGCTTGTTGCGCAGATCCTGAAAGTAAGCTCCGCATTCACTCCACCTCCACCGGAAGGATTCGTGAGCCCGATGCTGTGGGGCGTTGAGAGCAACGTGATCGAGCGTTTCGGCAACGCAGGGATCTCAAAAGAGAAGATCAATTTCAAACGCGAAACATTCACGTTTAACGCAAACATCTCGCCCGCTGAATTTGTGGAAATGTTCAGGCTTTACTACGGCCCGACCATGAACGCGTTCGAGGCAGCAGAAAAAAATGGCAAAGCACAGGAGTTGCAAAAAGAGTTGGTGAATTTATTCGAGACTCAGAATAAAGGGAGAAATAACACGGTGTCGGTGGATGCCACGTTCTTGCTGGTAACAGTGAACGTTTAGAAATCCAGACCGCTCCACAGGAGTCCTATGGACGAAGGGCGCTAAGGAGGCGCAAAAGTCGCATAAGTATTTCCTGGCGGCCTTTGCGCCTTCTCCGCGTCCTTGGCGGTTTTGTATTTTTATCACTCGACCTTTATTCGTATTCCTTGGCTATGACTGGTAAACTCCGGTGCGTACATGCATTGGATCGTAGCCACTCCGTTGGAAAAATCCCCGCGGTTGTTAACGCGCAAGTCATACTCGAAAATGTATACGCCTTTCGGCAGGTGAGCAAAGAAAAAGTTTGTCGAAGCATCACGCGTACTTTGATAGTAGCCCAGGTTCTCCTGCCATTTGTATTCCGACAGCACATCCACAGGCTCGAATCCGGCCGCACGCATGTCTTTCATGTGCACATACTCCATGTCGCGATCAGCACTGAGCTGAATGCGTACCCGAACGCGATCGCCTAGCATTAAAATTTCCTTCTCCAACGCGTTCAACAATTCACCTTTATCGGTATTCACCACTTTGTACAAATTTTTCTTCAGCTTTAGCGGTGTTTCAGCCGCAGTAATCTTGTCAAGGTCTTCGAAGTATTGCCAGTACATGGCGCCCCATGAAATGCCGTCATCTTTTTTCGTTACAGTGACTTCACTCAGTTCAGGCTTCACCTGTTCACCACGCCATGAGGTTTTGAAGTAACCCGTTGCAGCCTGCACATCTTTTGCATCGATCGCCAAAGGCTTGCTCCCGACCGTGACGTCCGCAAAATTCCCATCCGACAACCAATTGGTGCCGTTCAATAGCAACGCGTAAATCGCTTCGGTGGTGGCGCGTGTTGTATTCCATGAGTTCGTCTGCTTATTTTTCAGGAGCCAAACGCGAAGCTCGTCAACACTATTTATGTCGCCCGGATCGATCTCAGCAAAAGTCTCGATCAAAAGTGCCTGCGTTTCGATCTGGCCCTGGTACCAATACCACCCTGGCACGTTTTCCTTCCAATACATGCCAAGCTCCTCGCTGGACGAAGCATTTTCTTTTAGTGACTGCAAGATCTCATGCGCAAGTGTTTTGTTGTTATCGCGGTAGTTGACCAAGGCGATTTGTGCGCGCGTGTACAATGGATAGTTTCGCCAATTTTTAGCAGTCTGCACCTGAAAATATTTCACCGCTTTTTGCGCTTCGTCATCGAGCTGGGTATCCGGAAAAAAACTGCGCATATAGAGATAATGAACGTGAAGACTGGAAGGAATATGCTCATCCATGTAATTACGAATGAATTGCGGCCGATCGGAAAAGTTCTTCAATTCAGCAGCATGATCTGCGCCACGAAGCAATTCATTGTAATAGGTGGAGATGTTCCGATCGAGGTACTTCACAGCACGCGCAACCATCGTTCGGGCTTTCGGATCAACCTTCACATTCAGCCTGGTGAGATGGCCGAGTTCGCTTGCAATATGCTGCGTAATGTAGATGTCGGGCTCACGGGCACCGGCAAACCAGGGAAATCCTCCATTTGAAAATTGCATGTCTTCAAGTTTTGCGAGTGCAGCACTCAGTTGGCTACTCATCGTATTCAAATCAAACAACATGGCCAATCTCTTTTTTTGCTCCGTCTCAGACTCGGCATCCCGAAGCCAAGGCGTTTCTTCGATCATTACCGATTTCAATTCCTGATTCATTTCAAGACTACTGTTCAGTTCTCCGGCCGAAGCCCATTTGTCGAACACCGCTTTGATCTTCTCACTGCTATTCAAAATATGATTCGCCAGGCTGTTGGAATAGTAGCGCGAGAAAAGTTGCTCGGCACATTCGTGCGGAAATTCCATCAGGTAAGGCAACGACTGCACTGCATACCAGGCCGAGTTCGAAGTTATTTCGAATGTCACCTGGTGATGCCGTAAAGTTGATGACGCCACCGACTGGAGCTTTGTCATCGTAAACTTTTTCGTCTGGTTCGATCGCACGAAGAGTGGAAGGCTCTCCGTTACGAGCATGCGATTCTCCAGAACAGGCAAAACATTTTGCTCACCATCGCTGAAGTTGCCTGCCTTCGCCACAATTCTATATTGCACGGCACCAATGCCCGAAGGTACGTTCAACACCCACGACACTTGTGTGTTGCCACGCGAAGTTAATTTGAAGGTCTGATTCCTGGCAACATTCCTGAATTCCACGTCTACAGTCTTTCCTGTAACTGCATCCGTAAGCTGAAGTGCAACCTTGCCGGAAAGTTTTCGATTGGTGAGGTTGGCAATTTTTGCAGAAAGTATAATGTCATCTCCGGTTCGTAGAAAGCGTGGAGGATTGGGCGTCACCATCAATTGTTTTTCCGTAACGCACTGAAGAGTTTTCGATGCCGTGAGCAGATCGCGAGTATGCGCAAGCAATTGCAACTTCCAGCGTGTGAGTGACTCCGGACTTGTAAACGTAAACCGGATGCGGCCTTCTTCATCGGTGATCAGGTGTGGAAAGAAGAAAGCCGTTTCATTAAAATTTTTCCGTGCATTCACTTTCGCGAGCTCATTATCAAGGCGTTGCTGACCGCTTTTCGTTGAGATGATGATGACTCCGTTTGCAGCGCGTGAACCGTAGATCGCGGTAGCAGCGGAGCCTTTCAACACCTGCGCATTAGCGAAGTCAGCCTCATCGATCGTAGCCTTGTCTACAATAACGCCATCAACCACATAAAGCGGTTGCATGTCTTTGTCAAAGGATGACGTGCCGCGAATATGGAGGGAGAATCTTTTCGCTTCAGACGTAATCTGCACACCAGCCACTCGTCCAGACATTGCACTCACTTCTTGAAAAACTATCTCGGAAGCAGTTGTATCATTCTCAACTCTGCTGACTGCATAAGTCACGTTTTTCTTTTCCATCCGCATACCATAGCCCGTAACAACAACTTCCGAGAGCTGCGTCACATCTTCATCCATTGCAACATCGATCACATTTTTCTTACTAAGCTCAACCTCCGCAGTAGAAAGTCCGATGAAAGTAAAAACAAGTACATCATTTTTTCCTGCAGGCAGCGAATAGTAACCATCTTGATCAGTCACTGTACCTTCCGAAGTACCTCTCACCAGCACATTCACTCCTGGCAATGGCTGACCATCGGTTGCGGATGTCACGCGACCGGAAACATATCCTTCGCGCATTTTTTTATCGCGGTGCATGAAAACCTTTGACGGTCTTGACACCACGGACGGATCGTAATATAAACGTTCGAGGTACCGGCTCTGCGCATAGCGATAGTTGGTCAGATTGAAACCAAACCAGTCGAAGCCATCATAATATTGCCTCGGCATTTGATGCGCACCGTAACGTACATTTCTGATAACGAACTCCCCATCCTGAAATGAAGAACGCGGATTGACAAAGTATCTCGAATAGTAATACGTCTCCGGCAGCGGATCGAATTTCCATTCGTGGGGTTTAAATTGATCGAGTGAAGCATCATACATAGACGCAAGCACTTCGGCCTCTGCGAGATCACCCCACTCACCGCCAACCGAAAAACTCCACGTTTGCTTCGCTCCGGGCTGGATTTTATCGGTAAATGTTTCGGTATTGATCTTCAGATGCTTCTCCATCTCTTTCACGGCCAAAGTCAATTTGCGCTCGATGAAAAAATTGAACGCCACCGCGCTACAATGCACTGACACCTCGCCATCCTCAGAATCATGCACAGGAATTTCAAATTCCTTCAAGCTGTTAGAAATTCGTTCGATGTAGGTTGCGATAACTTTCCCGCGTTGCTCCACTTCAACTGTCACGTACATGTCAGGCGCAGCGGAGCCCACAGTTACGACAGCTACATCACCCGGACGATAAATATTTTTGTCGGATCTGAAAATGATCATAGCATTATCAGGAACAACTTGCGCCTTCGCATTCACAACCGTTGGATAAAATCTGTCCTCGACCAACCTCCCCAACGAATCTCGCGTTTCGAGCTCCATAATATAGGCGCCTTGTGCCCACGACTGATCAGCAGTGAACGTGTAGTCATTCGTTTTTCGAGTGTCGAAAGAAATTTCTTTCATCAGCTTTCCCTTCTCCCATTTCCTCGGATCGCTTACATCTTTACCGTACGAGTCGTGCGGGAATTGCTGTTCAAATTCTTCAGGCGACAACATTGGCAGATCCGGGGCCGCCCACGGACGATCACGTTTTGGCGTTTCCGGATTCTTCAGCTTAAATATTTTGACGATGCCCTGTGCGGGAAGACGCTGGCCGTTCAGATTTTCTGTTGTGACCGAGAATTTTGTTAGTGGTTTCCGCAAATCGATCTGAGCTGGGCCGGTGATCCTGGCCACCATACTGTGATAGCCGACCTTCACGAGTGATGATGCACTTCGCGTTTCGCCATTGATGTCGGTAACATCCACTGTGATGGCAAACGTGAACACAGGCCTTTTATCTTCTGAGATCTTAACATCGGGACTCGCAACAAACGGGATTTCAAATTTTCCCTCTGCGTCTGTCGTGGTCTCGCCATGCGCGACCTCAACATCATCGTTAGATTCGTCTGTGTCCCAATAAAACCATCGCGGGATCTGCACACGTCTCTTTACGGTGTAAGAAACTTTTGCTTTCGAAACCTTCGCGGAGCTGTAAGATGCCGCATTGCCTTTCACCGCAATCGAATCATTCACTTTATACGTACCCTTCAACGCATCGATCTTCACTTCGAATGTCGGCCGCTTGTATTCTTCAACCGAGATTTCTACCTCATCGTAATCGAAGTTATCGAGATCTTCGTAAAACCTGTTGTCTTCGCTGTCTTCATCCGCGTAAATGCTGTATTCGCCAGTCAGTCCATTCACGGGGAGTTTGAACTCGCCATTAAATGATCCGAATGAATTCGTTTTCAATCGTTGCGTTGCTACTTCCTTACCATTGACATCTTCGAAAAAAACTTCGACATACTCACCTGAAACAACGCCTGATCTTTTTCCTTCTGTTTTGATGAGGATTCCCTTGAAGTATACTGTTTGCCCCGGTCGATAAATGCTGCGGTCTGTAAACAGGAAAGTACGCGCAGAAATTTCAACCTCGTCATCCGTGTCCGTCTCATATTTATAAAGGAAAAAATTGCCGAACGACACAGTTTCATCCTCATGGCTTACAGTCACATCCGACTGCCATCCCTCCGTGGACAATTCCACCTTCACAAAACCCTCTTTGTCCGTGTAATAACTTCGTGTGCGGTCTGATGAGTCATCTCTGTGTTGCGCGATCCTGACATTCGCACGCGCTACTGGCTTGCCGTTATTACGATTCACCACCTGGAAACGGCAATCGTTGTTAAGATAATATTGCAGCAACGCCAGGTCAGTAACATGAATAGAAGTATAACCGAACACCGAGCGACGCCAGCCAATGGTTTGATCAGGTGAAGCGATAATCACATAGGTTCCGCTCGTCAACGATGGCAACACTACCTCGGTACTATGTTTGTTGAAATCTTTTTTATCAGGAAGTGCTGTGCGCCATGTTGCAGATGGCGAAAGCGATCCAACCATGCGAAGCCGCGTTGAGTCACTGAGATCATCCAAAAATGCCTGTTCGAACCTGTCATCCACTTTATACACACTGATGCTCAGCGAGGGGACGTTGGCGTATTCCACCAGCAACCTCGAAGGCTTTGAAACCGGTATAAACTTCTCCGCGCGAATGGAAAGTTGTTTTGCAAGAATGATTTGCCTCAACGCCTCGCACCGTATCGCGCCATCGCTGCCTGGAAATTTTGCGATGGCTTCTTCGCAGTGTGCCAGCGCTTTTTGCTTGCCTGCCGCGTCTGGCAATGGCGAGCGATTTGCTCCCGACACGAGCATCGAAGCCATCTCGTACGAAACCAACGCAGAGGCTGGATGTCGATTGAAACGACTTTGCAACTGCTGCAGCGCATCCTCCTTCCTTACGTGAGCATTCGCATCGGTTGACGATTCTTCAACAAACCGCAGTCGCTCGAGCTCGAGATTTACGTAGGCGGTCGTATCCTTTCGCTTCTGATGGAACTTCAGGAGTTGTTGGAAAAGTTTCATCGCCTCGCGTTTACCCGAATGTCCTCCTGCAGGTGCGATTGTAACAGTGTCGATGGGCGCAAAATAGCGATCGATATTAAACCGGGCAGACGGATCGTTCAGACCCGATTCATCTGTCGCGTAAAAACTGATCGCGTAGTGCGCCAGGAGATCGTATAATGTGGGGCGATAGTGCTTTGAGTTTTCAGCAAGGACCAGGATGTCGTCAAACTTTTCGAGTTTTGTCGATTCGAGTAAAGACTTTCCCTGCAACGCCTGCTGAAAATGTTGATCGATCTCTTTGAGAATAGCAGGCGCATCCCACGTTCTGAAATCAATACCATCAAGAGTTTCAGATACTGCCGAGCGATTATAATACTGCCACCGGTTCGATTGAAAATATTCCCAGTAAATTTCGGCAAGCATAGCGTGAAGAATATTTCGCAATGGCGGTTTACTGGCATCGATCTCTTTCTGGAAGTTCTCAACAACCGTTAACACGGAGTTTTCCTGGAGCGCCATCGCAAACTTCGACTGGTAGAGCAGCGACTTCATCAACTCATTGACATCGCCTTGTTTTTTTGCCGCTATGTAAATAGAATCCACCACCTTCAATGCCGACTTGGGAAGATCCTTGAGCTCGTAGCGGTAAACTTCACTCCATTTCTTATCAGAAGGATGATTTTGTGCTGCAGCCGGAATGCACGCAACAACAAACAAAAGCGGTAAAAAATATCTCATGCAGGTTCGATGATTTTGAGTATAAGATGCCGCTCCAGCAGCATTTCCACAACGTGGTAAGTTAAAAAGCAGATCCGAAATCACCTCAATAGCTGCGTAACGCAGAGTCCCCGGACTCGTGGTCGAATGTGCCAATTAGCCGATGTGCCGATATGCCAATGAAGAATGTCAATAGATTGGTGCCCTACATTCGCGTTCAATTGGCTAATTCTTGTAGGTTGGTGAGAGAAGAAAAAAATATTTAACTTCCATTAATCCCCACTATATGAAGCTTCTCGACCTCTCGTTAGTGCTTGTCTACACGTATTCACACGCCCAGCAAATTGAAACCAGCAACTACATTCTAGAACCGATAAAACAGAGTTACACGCTGGTGTTCCACAACAACAAGAACGGACGTCAGCTCGAGCTGCACGAAGGCAAACATATCAAAACATATTTTCTTAGTCCGAAAGGGAAATGGAGATACCGCAGAGGTACCCTCACCTCAATCACCGCTTACAAGCTCACTTGCGTGCCGGCAAATCATAGATTTCAAACCGTTGTCTACGATACGGATATTATGCACGGAGAAATTCCACTCGACAAGATTTCGTTTACGTCTGGTCGCAGCATCACAAAAGGAATTCTGTTTCACGCGGCTGTCGGGGGATTTTTCTATCTCATTACGGTCAGCCCGGCAGTTGCGCTGGGTGCAGTTGTCGTTGCCGTAGTTGGCGAGGAATGGTCGAGAATTTATCAATTTGTCGACTCCATCAGTCCTTCACATCGTCCCCGGCATCATTACCCCGGGTCCTTCCGCGAACACATAGACTTGAGGAGGAACAAGTGGAGAATGGATATTATTGAGAACCTCGACTAACACGAATTCTCAATTTCTTATTGACAGGTAAGAGAATGTGCTAATATGCCATTATGCCGATGTGCCAATGAAGCGGCACGTCAATTCGTGAGCGAACTCACCTCACCCTCGTTCCCTCGAGGAAATTCACCTCACCCTCGTTCCCTCTCCGGGGCGGAGAGGGATGACTGAATCTAAAATTGTTAGCCGGTTTATTTTTGATTGTGCTCTTTTAAAATGCTCCCCATGGTTGAGAATTAAACTCAGTGCATATTGATCGGAACATAGCTCAACCCGAGCCGCACTCATGAAGAGCCAAATCCACCTCACCCTCGATCCCTCTCCGGAGCGGAGAGGGGATGACTGAATCTAAATTGTTAGCGGGTTTATTTTTGATTGTGCTCTTTTAAA
>CBHROW010000053.1:0-19947 GCA_966080355.1 uncultured Chryseosolibacter sp. | reverse complement strand
AATGAGTTTGAATCAAATCCGATGATTTTTTCATTTCAAAAATTTCCCCGGACACGAATAGCTAAAAGCCGAAAGCTTGCGCCTGCATGCTCAACGGCTGTATTCACCATCAAACAAAAGGACCCAAAAATTCGAAAACAGTGCTCGCTATGAGGACCTTAAGTCAAGCCGGCATGGTGCGACAGATGGTTCGCAAGCCAGCACACAAAAAGCTTTCAGCCTTCAGCTTTCGGCTTCTAATAGGCCGAGTAAAACGACTTGATCGCTGGCGTTAATTTACTGTAGATCGGCTTGGTGAACTCGAGGAACAGATCCTGATTCTGTGGAGGTTGTGCTTCGTTCTGCTTGCAAAGATTTACCTGGGCAGTTGACAGTGCACGATCGTCACCGTTATACTTCGCCCAGCTGTTCACCCAAATGTATTCACCGTCAAATTTATTATGGCTCAGCACACTGTTGGTCTTCGCATCGAGTATCAGCATGCTGACAAGTCCGGCCGACTTGATTTCTTTCCGGTAGGTAGTCAGCTTCGCCTTCACCGTTCCATAAACCGGAACCTTTTTTCCTTCCACTTTCGTTTCCCCCACCTTGACACTGTCCTTGGTGATCGTCTCTTCCTTCTCACGAATGGACACATTGCCAACCGAAAAATCATCGAAAGCGATCCTCATGATATGATCCATGGGAATGTTCGCATCGCGCGCAGCCTGCGGTGTATAGAATTTGACAAACGCGTCTTCGCGATAGTTAGTATTGACAAACTCTTCAACCTTATCCTGGAAAAAACCGCCACTCAAATTATATCTCGCAGGAACGGGTATCTGCTCGAGAAAAACTTTAACAGTCGCCTCAAACTTTGACTTCGCAAGGTATTCGACAACATCTTTGTAGCCCGGAACAAAAGACTGGACATCGGCAAAGTTGAAATACGCGTGTTTTGCATCCGCCCGGGTTCCCTTCATGAGATAGGTGATCCCTAGGTTGTAACTCTCTTCCGCAGCTTTCTGCTTTAACGGCCCGAGCTCCGAATAATAATTTTTTGGATTCTTGATCACCTTCATACACCCCGGACAGGCGCGGATCTGCTCATACATATTGTTGATGGTGCCATACGACTGGATGGCATTCTTCCATTTATTTTCCGAGCTTGACGCAATTTCGTTTTGAGCCTGCGTTTCATAATACTCGAGAGCCAATGGATACGCGCTCTTCAATGTTTCGATCGATTTCGAATGATCCGGCTTTTGCCTCAAACGATTGATAGCTTTTGTAACAGCATCAAAATAATCACCTCGTTCATATGCTTTCTTGCCGGAACTGCAAGCCGTCAGAATAAGGATCAAAAACAAGAACTGTAAACGTTGTCTCATTGCAGAAGGATTTCAGGTATATGGTCGCGTAAATCAAATCCAATGCCCGAATTTAGCGCACAACAACCTTTTTCGAAAGACGATGTAGGTTAATGTATGTGCCAGGCAAAAATTCCTGTCAGCCGGCCAACCAGCTATTATCCCGCGGGAAAAAAGTAGATCAGGATATCATCGATAAGGTCCCGGAAATTTCCCCACGAGTGGCCCTGATTCACTTCCACATACTTGTAGTTACAGGTGTTCTTATCGAGGATCGCTTTCATTTTGTGGGCGCCTTCTCCATTGTCGTACATCGTACCTGAGGTCATGAACATCTTCACCGGAGGTTTTTCTGGATTATCGCAAAGTGTATAGATGTCAGGTCGAAACCAAAACGCTGGCGACTGGACTCCCGCGAGCCCGAATACATTCGGTTTAGCAAACGCAAAATACGCGGCCGACAATCCACCCATCGAACTTCCAATGACCGCAGTTTTTTCAGGACTTTTGGAAACGCTGTAGGAGGCTTCAACGGCCGGGACTAATTCCTCGGTCATGAATTTCAGATACATCTCGTTCATGGCCAGTTCCTGCATCCTGCGGTTGTTGGCACGGTTCACGGGTTCACGATGATCGATGAACACGGCAACGATCGGTTCTATTTTTTTCAGCGAGATAAGATTGTCGAGTACGGTGATCATGTTGCCTAGCCGATCGTGCATGTACTCGTAACCATCAGTAACGTAAACAACCGGATATGTTTGGGACTTATCGTAACCGAATGGCAGATACACACTGTAGGTAACTTGATAGCCAAGCATCTTGCTGTTGAAAAGCATGTCGCGAAATACACGTCCTGTCTTCGCATTCTCGACTAGTGAGGTCGTCAGCGGATCGGGCTTCCATTGTGGCATTCGCAGTTCCGAATTCGGACTTCCTCCGCCAACACCTGACCACTGCTGATCCTGGTTATCGGGATCGATGATCCAATTGTTTCCATCGAGAATGATCTTGTAATCGATGCGTGCGTCTTTAGGGAAAGAGGCCTTCAGTATCCATATGTTTGTGCCGGCAATTTTTTTTCCGAACGTGTCCATCGACTTGTTGTAGCCCCAGCCGTTGAAGTCACCAATCCACGATACAGACTTAGCTTCGCCCCGGTATAGGAACGCAACGGAATCTTCAAATATCAATGGGATCTTTTTCGCGTTGACCAGGCCATTCCACGCTGAATCAAGTGCAGCAGGGTTTTTAGCGCCAGCGATCGATCGGAGCGTTTGCTGAAAGGAGCTGTAGTCCTGCGCTAAACCCACATGCAGGACGAAACAAAGGACAAGCGCTATCTGGGGTTTCATACAGATCTTTTGGCGATAACAATATCGTCATTATCGTCTACAAAGCGAACACAAATTGCCGCGATGATGAAGAACACGCCAGCCATCACAATGCTGTATATGGCGTGAGAACCATACAGGTATTTCACGATGGGTCCGCCTACAATTCCATTGATGATCTGCGGTAGTGTAATGAAGAAGTTGAACACGCCCATGTAGATTCCCATTTTTCTCGGTGGAATGGATCCCGCAAGAATTGCATATGGCATCGCGAGGATGCTTGCCCATGCGATCCCGACACCGACCATCGACAGTAACAGCAAATTAGGATTATGAATAAAGTAAATGGAAATCAATCCCAAGCCGCCAATGGAAAGTGAAATGGCGTGCGTTCGCTTTCTGCCGACCTTCGCAGCAATGGCGGGTAAAAGCAGTGCATAGATTGCTGACACTCCATTGTATACTCCGAAGATTATTCCAACCCAGTTGCCAGCGTCCTGGTAGGTTGTTGAAGTATGATCGTCTGCTGACAATCCATACACGTGCGTAGCGATCGCGGGCGTAGTGAATACCCACATCGAGAATAACGCGAACCATGAAAAGAACTGCACCAGCCCAAGTTGACGCATGGTCTTCGGCATGTTGGCAAAATCGCTAACAACTTGGGACAGGCCTTTTCTTACCGGTGTCTTTGAATACGACTCCTTCTCATACTCGTCCGGTGGAAATTCTTTGGTGGTTATTACTGTCCACAGGATCGCAATGAGAAACATGAACGCCCCAACATAGAATGACAATGTCACATTAAATGGAACTTCGCCTTCACCCGCATCTTTTTGTACTCCGAGCCATTCGGCAAAAATATAGGGAAGCCAGGAGCCAATGACAGCACCAATCCCGATCAGGCAAGTCTGGATAGAAAAGCCCAGTGTTCTTTGATCTGATGGCAGTAAGTCTGCAACCAACGCCCGGAATGGTTCCATAGCAACGTTGAATGATGCATCCATAATCATCAGTACACCGGCACCAATGAACAACGGCCCTACAACCCCGGAAAGTACAGCAGCATTCGGCATTAGAATTAATCCAAGCGAGGCCAGAATTGATCCCGCAAGGAAATATGGCCTCCGCCTTCCAAGCGATGTCCATGTTCTGTCACTGTAATAACCGATGATGGGTTGCACGATCATTCCGGTGAGCGGAGCGGCAAGCCAGAACCATGAAAGGTGTTCGACATCGGCTCCAAACGTAGTCAGGATCCGCGATGCATTTCCATTCTGAAGCGCAAATCCAAATTGGATTCCGAAAAATCCGAAACTCATATTCCAGATTTGCCAGAAGGTCATCCGGGCTCGTGTGGCTGTGGCGGTCATTGTTGCTGTGCTCATTGGCGTTTGCAGATTTGGTAACTCACCATTGGATGGCGATCTCATTCGTATGATAGTCAAATTCAGTCACCAAAACATTCTCGGTTGGTGCTGGTTCCGGATCTTTTATCGGATCGTATTTTTCGAGCCCGGCAAAAAAGCTGTTCGATGCTGAAGTGAGACTGCGGGCTTGTCCGTTCACTTTTACTTGCTTCAACGTGTGGTCGAAACCGTGGAGAACAAGTTTGGTCTTTTTGTAGGTGCTTTTGAAACCTCCATCTGCAGATCCCATCGTTATGGATTTTTTCGCAGGGCTATAACCGATTTTGCGTTTTGTGAATCGCCCTTTCTGGTAATCGAACGATGATCCATCGTCTTCGTAAAAGTCAAAAGCGGAATCGGAGAGTCCTGCGTAAACGTGGAGTATCAACAGGTCATTTGATTCACCAGTATGCGATTTTGTTGGTTGCATCGGAAGAATTGCACCACCTTTCACGAATACAGGCAGCCGATGCAGTGGGCATTCAAGGATCAGCTCCTGATTGCCAACATGTTTTTGTCCGTTGTAAACACTGTACCACATATCAGCTTCAGGCAATAGAACTTTCACAAAGTCTTTATTGCTTTCAACCGGTGCTACGAGAATGGATGGGCCAAAAAGATATTGATGCTGGAACTGCCCATCGTACACGCGATTATCGAATGTATAATCTATCGCGAGTGAACGCTGAACGGGCATCCCGTTGACACTCGCTTCGTGAAACAAAGTGTATATGTAAGGAAGAAGCTGGTAGCGGAACTTGATATAGTTGCGCGAGATCTGTTCAACATCTTCACCATACGACCATGGCTCCGAATCACGGCTGTTGATCATGGAATGTCCGCGGAAGAAAGGGGAGAAGGCTCCGATCGAGATCCAGCGCGCAAACAATTTTGAGTCTGCGTTGCCCACAAATCCTCCTACGTCATATCCCGCGAAAGCAATTCCGGATAATCCCATGCTGTTGACAATGCGAACGCCAAGCATCATGTGCTCATCGTATGCTACGTTATCTCCTGTCCATACAGCAGCATAACGCTGAATCCCAGCAAAGCCCGAACGCGTGAGGTTGAACGGCCTGCGGTTTTTCATGAGTGATTTAGTTCCCTCGTAAGTGCTTCGTGCCATCTGGAAACCATAAATATTTCGCCCCCTGCGCATCGTAGCTTTTTGCCCTTCAAAATCCATCTCGATGTTTTCAGGCAGCATATTTCCCCATGTTGCGATCTCGTTCATGTCGTTCCAAAAACCTTGAACGCCAAGCTCGACATACGATTTGAAATGCTCTTTCCACCACGCGCGTGTTTTTGGATTGGTGAAGTCGGGGAAGTTGCACCATCCAGGCCAGACCTGCCCGGTGTAATTCGTGCCGTCAGGATATTTGATAAAGACGTCCTGCTTCACACCGCCTTCATAAGCCTCATATCCTTTTTCAACTTTAATTCCCGGATCGCACATCACCACTACATTGAACCCATTTTGCTTCAGATCGTCAAGCAACTTTTTCGGCTGAGGAAAATCACGCTTGCTCCACGAGAAGATCTAGTACGACTCCATATAATGTATGTCGAACACGATCGCATCAGCCGGGATATCCTTTTCGCGGAAAGTGTTGGCGATACTCATCACTTCCTTGTCGGGATAGTAACTGTAGCGACATTGCTGATAGCCGATGCTCCACAGCGGAGGCATTTCCATCCTTCCGGTGAGGTGCGTGTATTGAGCAATAATTTCAGCTACGCTTTCTCCGTAGATGAAATAATAGTTCATTTCACCACTGTCGGCCGCGAAGCTCGCAAATCTGTCGTTCGATGCCCCGAAGTTGAAAAATGTTTTGTGCGTGTTGTCGAAGAAGATCCCGTAAACAAGACTATGATGAAGGCCGATATAGAACGGCACTGATGAGTATAATGGGTCGGCACCTGAACCATAGCCGAAGTTGTCGGTGTTCCAGTTGGTGTAACCGTGACCGCGCCTGTCGAGCGAGCCGGTCTTTTCGCCAAGGCCGATGAAACGTTCGCCTTCCTGAAGTTTTTTGTAAGTAGTGACTTGCTCGCCATTCCAGCTCGTGGCAAACGTATCGTCTTCATTGATCACATTTCCTTTTAGGTCGGAGAACGAAGTATGAAATGAATCTTTCTTGATATCGAGTTGAAATTTTGAGGTCCGGGCCGTAAGCCTGTCCGTTGTTTCGGAGATGTCGACTTTCGTATCGGAAGGTTCTGCGATAACCGCGTACGAAAAATCTTCAAACTCATTTTCTTTCGTGATCGTAATGCGGGCGATCGACTCTGAATAAAATTGAATCCTGAATTTATGTGCGGAAGTCTCACCAACTATTCCTGCAATTTCTTTTTTCCAGGTCGTGATCTTCCCTACACGTTGACTCAGTACTTTGTTAAGCTTATAACCCATGAAGACAAGAAGATTTTAAGAATGCTAAAGTTAACAGACGCTGAGTAATAGCCAAAAAATTAAAACGGTTCACGATAGCGCTTGAAACACTCCCGTGAACCGTAAACCGTGAACCCTGAACTTACTTCGTCTTCTTTCCCTTCTTCAATGAAGAGTCACGAACAACGAGCCTGGTCTTGAGAACTTTCGTCTCAGCCTGAACATCCACATCGCTGTTCTTCGACTTCAATTCGATTTGGCGAATGAGAAGCTTGGCGGCCTCTTGTCACATTTCAAAGCCGGGCTGATCAACCGAGGTCAATGGCGGATCGAGGAGGGCGCTAAAGAACCAGTTGCTGAATCCAACAACGGCAATGTCTTTAGGGATTTTCAAGCCAGCTTCTTTGATCGCCTGCATGGCGCCCATAGCAGCCGGGTCGTTGGTAGCGAAGATTGCATCCGGAGGCTGCGGCATTTGAAGCAGCTTCTCGGTTGCTTTTTTCCCTTCCTCAATGGTGCCGAGTGGACAGGCCATGATCAGGCTTTTATTAACGGGAATTTTATGTTCTTTCAGCGCTTCGAGGTAGCCTTCCAGGCGTTGTTTGGTGATTTCAAGATTTGGTGGTCCTTCGAGGTGAGCGATGCGTTTGCATCCTTGATCTATTAAATGGAGAGTAGCTTCTTTTGCACCACTCAAATCGTCTACAATGATCTTGCTTGAGTTCGCATTCTCATAAACGCGGTCGAAGAACACCATGGGAACACCTTTCGCCAGAATGCCTTCGATGTGATCGAACGTATTTGTTTCACGAGAGACTGAAATAAGCATTCCATCCACGCGAGAATTGAAAAGCGCTTTGATGTCGGTCTTTTCACGCTGAAGCGATTCGTTCGACTGCGTGATAATCACGTTATACCCAGCACTGTAGGCCACATCTTCTATCCCGCTGATGACGGTTGAAAAAAAGAAGTGGACAAGTTCGGGAATGATGACTCCGATCGTGTTCGTTTTGCTTTGACGGAGGCTCAAAGCCACAATGTTGGGCTGATAGTTGAGCTTTTCAGCCAGCTCGTTAACTGCTTTTTTGGTTTCCGGGCTAATGTCGGGGTGGTCTTTTAGCGCCCGCGAAACAGTGGATGGGGAAATCCCCAGTTCGCGTGCAATGTCTTTGATGGTTACCTGGTTGTATTTCATGAATGCAATTTAAACGGTACCGCAATAATCTCCGCAACCGTTGCACAAATATTTCAAAAAAATCGCAATCGTTTGCGCGCTCGTTATCGGCTTCGATTTCGTGAATTTTTATTGCCGTTTTCAATTTTTGGATTATGCCCAAACTTATTTTTCAAGGTCAATCATTTCATCAATTAACCTTTTAACAGTAAACCATGATAAAATTTTATCTGCTCAAAACATTCGTCTTTGCAGCAGTGGTCCTATGCTCGTTCACGGCATGGAGCCAATCGCGCGTGACTGGTAAAGTCACCTCTGCAGACGATGGAACCGGATTGCCGGGCGTGAGTATCCTTGAGAAAGGAACCGCCAACGGTACGGTAACTGACGGAGATGGAAACTTCTCCATCCAGGTCGGCCAGAACGCCACACTGGTATTTTCTTTCGTGGGCTATGCATCGCAGGAAATTGCGGTGGGCACACAATCGACTATCAACGTAAACCTGGAAGCCGATGTGACCGCACTCGGTGAAATTGTTGTGGTTGGATACGGTGAGCAAAAACGCGAAGACGTAACTGGCTCGATCGTGGCGCTCAACAACAAAGACTTCAACCGCGGTGTTCTTACTTCGCCTCAGGATCTCATGATCGGCCGCGTAGCCGGTGTTTCCGTGGTGACCAACAGCGGTGCTCCGGGAGCGGGATCAACCATTCGCATCCGCGGTGGATCTTCACTGAACGCAAGTAACGATCCGCTTATTGTTATTGACGGATTCCCGGTCGATAACACAGGCATCGGTGGAACGGCCAATCCACTCGCATCACTCAATCCGAACGACATCGAAAGCTTCACCGTGTTGAAAGACGCGTCTGCAACCGCGATCTACGGTCTTCGTGCTTCTAATGGTGTAATCATCATTACAACGAAAAAAGGAAAAGCAGGCAAGCCTGAGATTCAGTACAATGGAACGATCTCAGCAGCATCGCCTCGCAAACTTATGGACGTGTTCAGCGGTGACGAGTATCGTGACTTCGTAACGCAACTTGCCAACGATGGTACCGTGAGCGGGCTTGCTCCTGCAGCACTGTCGCGACTTGGGGAGGCAAACACCGATTGGCAAAAGGAGATTTACAGAACAGGGATCTCGCATGATCACAACCTGAGCGTGTCGGGAACCTATAAAGACGTTCCTTATAGGATATCATATGGCTATACACAGCAAAACGGTATACTGAAAAATACCGATGTGAACCGCAACTCGCTGAACATCTCGCTGACCCCGAGCCTGCTTGACGACAACCTGAAAGTAAATGCGAACCTCAAGACTTCGTTCTCTAAAAATAATTTTGGCAACGAAGGCGCTGTCGGCTCCGCAGTGATCTTTGATCCAACTCAACCGATCCGCAACGGTAACACAAAGTACGGTGGATATTTCACCTGGACTGAAATTGCCGACAATCTGCCAGACGGATCTGTCAATCCTGATGGTGCACCAACACTTATTGCACCAGGAAACCCGGTTGCGTTGATCGAACAAACTGACAACCGCTCGAGCGTACAGCGTTACCTTGGAAATTTGCAGCTTGATTATCGCCTGCCATTCCTGCCCGATCTTCGCGCCAATGTGAATGCAGGTTTTGATATTCAGAAGAGCGATGGAAATAATAATCAGCCTGTAGATGCAGGATTTACCTTTCGTGGCGGCCCAGGTTCATTCACGCATTACACTGGCAATAACACTTCGAAGCTTCGTGATATCTATTTGAATTATACGAAGGAAATTGGCGGAAGCCGCATCGATGCAACCATCGGGCACTCGTATCAATCTTTTAAGCGCGAAGCCAAAACGATTACGCGTAACGGTGCTGGCAATGTAACTGCCGGTATGGACACCGATGACGACAATGTGGCGGATAGTCCACTTGTGACGATCAACCCAAACGACCTGATCTCACTTTTCGCCCGTATCAATTATTCATTCAATGATAAGTACCTGCTTACTGCTACGTTGCGTGACGATTATACTTCGCGCTTTGGTGGCGATAATCGCTCTGGACTTTTCCCTGCCGTATCATTGGGATGGAGAATTAATCAGGAAGGTGTGTTGAAAAATATTCAGGCCATCAGCAACCTGAAGTTGAGAGCGGGTTACGGTCTCACAGGGCAGCAAGATATCGGTAATAACCCTTATCCTTACTTCACGAAGTATACACTCAGTACACCGACCGCATCATACCAATTCGGAAACAATTTCTACAAAACATTGAGACCTGATCCGTACGATGCAAAGATCCACTGGGAGAAAACTTCTACCCTTAACGTAGCGCTTGACTTCGGTTTCTTCAACAACAGATTAAGCGGAAGCGTAGATGTGTACAAACGCCACACGAGCGATTTGATAAATAGCATTCCCATTGCTGCAGGTAGTAACTTCTCAAACTATCTCACAACGAACATCGGTGATCTTGAGAACAACGGTTTCGAAGTGACATTGAATGCCGGTGTAGTTGAAACAAGCAATGTGAAATGGAATGTGGGACTTAATTACGCACACAATGTGAACGAGATTACAAAACTCAGACAGACCTCAGATCCAACATTCTCAGGTGTTGCGGTAGGTTTGATCTCGGGCGGTGTAGGAAATAATATCCAGATCCACAGTGTAGGTTATCCGGCTAACTCGTTCTATACGTTTGAACAAATCTACGATACCAACGGAAAGCCGATCGAAGGATTGTATGTAGATCGCACGGGCCTTGGTGGATCGGTCACCTCAAATGAGAAAAACAAATATCACAACCACAGTCCGATGGCGCAGCATCTGATCGGTATCAACTCACGATTGAATGTGAAGAATTTCGATTTTGCGTTCTCGAGTCGTGTGAGCCTCGGCAACTACGTGTATAACAACGTGCAGTCCAGCAACGCGATCTATTCGAACTTCTATTATCAGTCCGGTGTGTTCAGCAATGTTCCCACAGCGATCAAGGATACCAACTTCAAAGCGCAGCAGTTGTTCTCTGATTACTATGTTGAAAACGCATCGTTCTTCAAACTCGATAACATCGGAATTGGCTACACAGTAAATCATTTGTTCACCGAAAAACTAAGAGCAAGATTCAGTTTCACTGCACAGAATGCACTCGTGATCACCAAGTACAGCGGACTTGATCCGGAAGTTGCCGGAGGAATTGACAACAATTTCTACCCGCGCCCGAAAACTTTCTTGTTTGGTATTAACCTGACCTACTAAAAGAGATTTGATTATGTATTTTAACAATAAATCTATTGCAGCCGGAGCATTGAGCCTGATGGTGTTGATGTCTTCGTGCTTCAGCGAGCTCGACCCCAAAGACCTCGGTCCACAGGTGAAGAGCGCAGAATCTGTCTACGATTCTCCGGAGGCTTACAAGCAAGGCCTTGCGAAGCTCTATGCAACTTTTGCTTTGAGTGGACAACAAGGTCCTGCCGGAAATGCTGACATCGCAGGTATCGATGAAGGCTTCGGAAACTATCTTCGTCAATATTGGAATTGCCAGGAGCTGACTACGGATGAAGCGATCATTTCATGGAATGACGCAACCATCAAAGATTTTCATTATCAGACCTGGACTTCTTCAGACACGTTCATTGCTGCAGTTTATTCCCGCATCATGTATACGGTGGCCCTTTGCAACGAGTACATCCGCGTGACTACAGGTAATGGTGATTCCGAGATCCAGCAATTTGCAGCGGAAGCGCGTTTCCTTAGAGCCCTTGCGTACTATCATGCGCTTGATCTTTTCGGAAATCCTCCATTCGTAACCGAAGCCGACAAGCCAGGCGCATTCTATCCAAAACAGACCACGCGTGCCGAATTGTTCGCCTACATTGAAAGCGAACTTGCCGCGATTGAATCTTCGCTCGGGGCACCTCGCTTCGAATATGGGCGTGCTGATCAGGCTGCGTTGTGGATGCTCCAGGCCAAACTTTTCCTCAATGCAGAAGTATATGTCGATCAGGCGCGTTACACCGATGCCATCACCGCGTTGAAAAAAGTTCTGGCTGCTGGATATTCGTTGCCATCGAATTATCGCCACTCATTTGTTGCCGATAACGACACAAGCCCCGAAATGATCTTTGCGATCAATTTCGATTCGCAGAAAACTCAGTCTTACGGAGGCATGGTGTACCTCGTTCACGCACCGATCGGTGGAAGCATGGACGCTTACAATATGTTCGGAACCGGTGGAGGCTGGGGTGGAATCCGCACAACCTCCGCTTTCGTAGCGAAATTTCCGTCAAATGGATCTGATACTCGAGGATTGTTCTACACCGATGGAAGAACACTCGAGATCAATGACGTTGGACAATATCTGGAAGGTTATGGCATGACCAAGTTCAGAAACAAGACGCTGGCCGGCCAGATCGTGTCAAACTACCATGCAGACTTTGTGAACACCGACTATCCGATGTTCCGTTTGGCCGATGCGCATTTGATGTTGGCGGAAGCGGTGCTCCGTGGAGGCAGTGGTGCTACAAGCGGTGACGCTTTGAACTCGGTGAATGCAGTCAGAACACGCGCTTATGGTAACGCGAGTGGAAACATCACTTCTTCTGACCTTACGCTCAACTTCATCCTCGATGAACGCGCTCGTGAGTTGTATTGGGAGGGTCACCGAAGAACCGACCTGATCCGCTTTGGAAAATTCACCGGTGGCGATTACCTGTGGCCGTGGAAGGGAGGCGTAAAAGAAGGTGCTTTAACCGATTCCTATCGCGATCTGTTCCCGATTCCCGCAGCCGATCGAAGCGCAAACCCAACTTTAAAGCAAAACGATGGTTACCAATAAAGACCATAAAAACGCGATAAACATGAAACTCAGCTATAAGAATATATATCGTTCGGCATTTATCGGATTGCTCTTCGTGGGCATGTCATGTGCCGATGAATCGGTGGGACCGGTGCTCGAAGACAGCAACACCTTTGTGGCGCCATCGTTAAAAAATGAAACGACAAGCGCTACAACCGTAGAACTGCTTCCCGACAACGCTTCAAAGACCTATGAAGAATTTTCGTGGGAAAGAGCAAACTACGGTCTGCAGGTTTCAACTGCATATGTACTTCAGGTCGACAAGACTGATGCCTTCGAAAATCCTAAAACACTTGCAGAAAGTTCTACTGACAAAGCTGCGGTAACCGTTGAGCAAATGAATAATGCCATGCTCGCACTCGGACTTCCGGGTTTTGAGGAATCGCAGGTATTCATTCGCCTGAAATCATCGATCAATGGCATCACCAACGATCCGTTGTATTCAGCGGTGATCACGCGCAAAGCGAAGACCTATCAGAACAGCGAATGTGGGAACTTCTGCACCGTGGGTATCATCGGAAGCGCAACTCCGGGAGGATGGGACGTGGACACTGACCTCCGACTTGCTGACGCAACAAAAGCCGACAAATCTACCTGGACTACCGTCATATACCTCTCGACCGGAGCGGTCAAATTCCGCGCGATGGACGACTGGACAACGAACTGGGGATCTGCAAATTTCCCTAACGGAACAGGCACCCAGGGAGGTTCTGACATTCCGGTTGCCAATGCAGGCTACTACAAAGTGACATTTAATGATGCCACGGGGGCGTATACATTCACTGCGCTAACCACACCAACATTTGCCTCGGTGGGAGTCATCGGAAGCGCAACGGCAGGTGGATGGGACAGCGATACTGATCTCGTAAAGGACGGAACCAATCCGCACTTGTGGACCGGCACTGTGACCCTTGCGACTGGCGAGGTAAAATTCCGCGCTGACAACGCGTGGACCAACAACTGGGGCGCAAAAACGGCTCCTTCCGGATTTGGATTTTTGAATGGCGACAACATTCCGGTTGCTGTTGCCGGTACATACGCGGTGAGATTCAACGATGCAACAGGGGAGTATGCTTTGATGCCGTCATCGGGCGCGACTGCATTTCCAACGATCGGAATTATTGGAACAGCGCAAGACGGTGGATGGGATACCGACACGGATATGATCAAAAATCCAGCGAACCCGTTCCTCTGGAGCAAAATCATTACCATTAAAGATGGTGAAGCAAAGTTTCGCGCGAACAACGATTGGGCAAACAATTGGGGCGCTGGCAAGTTTCCAAGCGGCATTGGCACGCAGGACGGAGCCAACATTCCAACAAAAGCCGGAAAGTACTTCGTGACATTCAATTCTGGAACAGGAGAGTACTACTTCCTCAAGTAGACTCTTAAGTGAAATTTTATTTTTGTCTTAAGAGGCTGTTTGCAATCGGGCAGCCTCTTTTTTATATTTTTAAACGATGAAGAGAATTGCGTTTGTTTTTGCAGTTGTGCTGTCGCACCTGATTGCGTATAGCCAAACCGTTACAACCAATCCGACACTGCCATCGCCAGACCAACCGGTAACGATCACGTTTGATGTTACCGGAACAAGCTTTGCCTCAAAGAATCTCAATGACGTGTGGTTGTGGGCCTGGCTAGAGCAGGGGGCAACTGACACCAACGCACCCACAAACGTAAATCCTGCAACCAGTGCGCAAAGCGCGGCCAAAGTCACCCGCTCAACATCAAATCCCAATATTTACACCATTACTATCACGGCAACCACATTTTTCAACAAGCCAGCCTCAGAAATATCGCAAGTCGGAATTTTGCTGAAAGGACAAGACTGGGCGAATGGTCAGACGGCTGATAAATTCATCACCTTCAGCCAGAGCTTCAGTGTGGTGTTCAGTTCGCCTTCCGAGGAAATTTTCTTTGTCAACACCAACGATAATATTTCGATCACAGCAAACACCAATCAAAGCGCGACCATCACTTTCAAAAAAGATGGCGCGATTCTTACCACATCGAATCCAGGCGTTACCGCGTTAAATTATTCGCTGCCTGTGTCTGAGTCATCGGGATCTATAACCATTACAGCCGAGGCATCCAACGGTACGGCTACTGTTTCAAAATCTTTTAAATATGTAGTCCGTACGGCAACCGTAAACCAATCAAGGCCTTTGGGAATTATCGATGGCATCAATTATCAAACCGATGGTACGAAAGTTTCGTTGAGTTTATGGGCTCCGGAGAAAACATCGGTTTATGTCCTTGGCGATTTCAACAACTGGCAGATCTCGCCCGACTACCAGATGAAAAAAGATGGAGAACATTTCTGGATCGAGGTCACGGGATTGACAACAGGGCAGGAGTATGGTTTCCAATACCTGGTTGACGAAACCGTTCGCGTGGCAGATCCCTATGCCGACAAGATCCTCGATCCTGACGATCAGTATATACCCTCAACAACCTATCCCAACCTAAAAGGTTACCCCACTGCGGCCCTCTCCGCCAAATGGTACTTCAATCGCGTTGCCGTTCTTCAAACTGCACAGACCGCTTATACCTGGACGGCCACGGATTTCCAAAAGCCAGCAAAGGAAAAGCTGGTCGTTTACGAATTACTCATCCGCGATTTTTTCGACAGCAATCACCGTAACTACCAAACCCTGATCGATACGCTCGGATATTTCAAAAGACTTGGTATCAACGCCATCGAGCTTATGCCTGTCATGGAGTTCAATGGCAACGAAGGGTGGGGCTACAACCCGACTTTCATGTTCGCGCCAGACAAATACTACGGCACGAAAAACAAGTTCAAGGAATTTATTGACAAATGTCATCAGCACGGAATCGCGGTGATCCTCGACATCGCCATGAACCATCAAGACCTTCCGAATCCTTATGTGATGATGGATTTCGATTTCGTGAACATGAAACCTGAGGCCGACAACAAATGGTTCAATGTCACAGCAACTCATCCGTTCAGCGTGTTCTATGATATGAACCATGAGAGTACCTACACCAAGAAATACCTCGACACCGTCAATCACCATTGGCTCAACGAATACAAGGTCGATGGCTTCAGGTTTGATCTGTCGAAAGGATTTACCCAGGTAAACAATCCGTCAAATGTGGGTGCCTGGTCCGCTTATGATGCATCGCGGATCGCTATTCTCAAGCGCATGGCCGACAAGATCTGGGACCAATTTCCAGACGCCTATATCATTCTCGAGCATCTTTCCGCGAACGATGAAGAGAAAGAGCTTGCAGCGTACCGTGCCGCTGAAGGCAAAGGCATGATGTTGTGGGGAAAGATGACCGATCAATACAACCAACTCTCTATGGGTTATGGAGACAACAGCGACATCTCCGGCATCAGCTATCAGTCGCGCAATTGGACCGCGCCCAGACTGGTCGGTTATATGGAGAGCCATGATGAAGAGCGACTGATGTTCAAGGATCTTGCCTATGGAAATACCGCTGCAAACTATAACGTTAAAGACACCACAGTTGCATTGAACAGGCAAAAGGCAGTTCATGCGTTGTTCCTCACCGTGCCTGGGCCCAAAATGATCTGGCAGTTTGGTGAGTTGGGTTATGATGTGAGTATCAACCGATGCACTGATGGAAGTAGCTCCCCCGACTGCCGGCTCGCAAACAAACCTGTCCTGTGGAAATATCAGGATGACGCCAGGCGTGATCGGCTGTTCGATCACATTGCTGAACTCAATCGGTTGAGGGCGCAGTACGATGTTTTTACTTCTGGTGACGTCACAATCACATCAGGAGCGGGACTGTTCAAGCAAATTACATTGAAGAATGTTCCGTACAATTCGAGCCCCTCATCAGCCGATGATATGAACGCGGTTGTAGTTGCAAATTTCGGAACGAGCGCGCAAGGCCTTGCCGTAACTTTTCCCCACACCGGATCCTGGTACGATTACTATTCTTATGGAACATATCACCTCAACGTGACGGGTACCTCTGCTGATGTTATGCTGCAGCCGGGCCAGTACCAAATCTTTACAGACGTGCCGATCGAGAATTTGCTGGTAACCGGAATTGAAGCGGAAGATGTTCGTAGTGGAATCGCTGTGTTCCCGAACCCGGCCACGGAGGCGATTAGTGTTGAGTTGGACGAGCCGTTACTTCACGTGAACATTCTGAGCACTGATGGCAAAGTGTTTCCGTGCCCGTCATTGGGCGATAATCGATATGACGTAAGTGCGCTTCGGGCGGGTTTCTATATCTTACGTGTTCAAACGAATCGAAAATTGTTTACAACCAAGTTTGTTAAAAACTGACATGGCCACGAGAGTTTCGAACATCGTATTTATTTGTGTTATCGTTTTCACCGGGTGCCGCAGCGATGATCAGGCTGTTGTCGAAAACGACAAAGACTTTTTCTATGGAGCAGATCTTTCCTATGTGAATCAGATCCTCGATCATCAAGGTGTGTACAAAGATCAGAATGAAGTGCGTTCACCATATCGCATCTTCAAAGATCATGGAACAAACCTGGTGCGATTGAGACTTTGGAACAACCCGCAATGGACGAAAGAAGTGTACGGAACTACCGGAACCCAACTCTACAACGATCTTCACGATGTCGAAAAGGCAATGCGCCTTTCAAAACAGCAAGGCATGCAAATGCTGCTGGACTTTCATTATTCCGATAGCTGGGCCGATCCTGGCAAGCAGGAAATTCCCGAGGCATGGCGAAATATTTCGTCTTTGGATGTATTGAAAGATTCGGTTTATCAATACACGTTGAAGACACTCACTTACCTGGATAAGCGCGGATTGATGCCGGACTTTGTACAGATCGGAAACGAGACCAACTGCGGTATGATGTATACCGATGCATCTTCATCGTTTCCAAAACTCAATGGGTGTGAAGGAAACTGGGCGAATCTCGGTGCTGTGATCAACTCAGCAGCAAAAGCAGTCCGGGATGCGAGCGCGAAGAGTTCCACAAAACCACGCACTATCATCCATGTAGCAGATCCGAAGAATGTTGAGTATTATCTCGACAACATCATTGGCGAAGGTGCAGTCAGCGACTTCGACATCGTTGGCGTTTCTTTTTATCCGATCTGGCACACCACGGTCAGTCCGGAAAATCTTTCAACGTCAATCACCACATTCCGAACAAAATACAAACGCGATGTAATGATCCTCGAAACCGCCTACCCATGGACGAAAGATCACGCTGACGATTATCACAACCTGTGGGGAGGTGAACCATCACTGCCAGGATTCCCCTACACCGTGGAAGGCCAAACTGCGATGATGAAACGAATAGTTCAGGAAGTAAAAGACGGAGGCGGAATCGGAGTCATTTATTGGGAACCCGCCTGGATCACATCGTCCATGAAAGACAAGTGGGGAACAGGATCATCCTGGGAGAACAATACATTTTTTGATTTTGAAGGAAATGTCCTTCCTTCGATAGATTATCCTCAAGCGAAATAAATCACGACATGAAAAAAATTATCGTACTCGTATTGCTGGTAGTTTCATTTTCCGCAACATCGCAAAACAAGTCACCGCGTTTGAACGGCTTCACACATGTAGAGCCGCCCAACTGGTGGGTGGGGATGAAAACGAAATCGATTCAAATACTCTTTCACAACGATAAGATCGACCTGACCGCGTATAGCCCGGAGGTGAGCTATGCTGGTGTTTCGCTCAAAGACATCAGGAAAGTCGGCAACCCGCATTTTCTTTTTCTGACCGTTGAGTTTTCTGATGCTGCTAAACCTGGACAAATTCCTTTCACGTTTGTGTCGGGTAAAACGAAGTTCACTTACAATTATGAGCTCAAGGCAAAGTCAACCGAAACAAATCGCATCCAGGGATTCAATTCGTCTGACGTAGTTTACCTGATCATGCCGGATCGGTTTTCCAATGGCGATGCGAAGAACGATTCGATTGCCGGCATGCCGGAAGGTGTAAACCGAAACAAAGGCGAAGCTCGCCATGGCGGAGATCTTAAAGGCATCACCAACCATCTCGACTATATTAAAGACCTTGGCGTGACCGCGATCTGGCTCAACCCGGTTCTCGAAAACAAGCAGAAACGTTCGAGCTATCACGGTTACGCAATCACTGACCTCTATCATGTCGACAAGCGATTTGGTGGAAACGCAGACTATTTGACGTTCATCGATAAAAGTCACAGCATGGGCTTGAAAGTGATCCAGGACATGGTGATGAATCATATCGGAAACGATCATTGGCTTATGCACGATATGCCCGAAAAAAATTGGGTACATCAATTTCCTGAATTCACCAGGTCAAACTACCAGGGCAACGTGATCTCCGATCCTTATCAATCGAAGTTCGACCTGACCAAAATGGCCGATGGATGGTTCGACACTACCATGCCTGACGTAAATCAGAATAATGAATTGCTCGCTACCTACCTCATTCAAAACTCATTGTGGTGGATTGAATTTGCCGGGCTTGACGGAATCCGAATGGACACACATCCCTATCCGGATAAAAATTTTATGTCGCGCTGGTGCAAGGCAGTTATAGATGAATATCCTGCCTTCAATATTGTGGGCGAAGTGTGGATCAATTCGATTCCAACAACCGCCTATTGGCAAAAAGGAATGATCAACAAAGACGGCTATCAGTCGAACTTGCCCACCGTTACCGATTTTCCGTTTTGTTTTACAGTAGCCCAGGCGTTGAACGAGCAACCCGGATGGGATACCGGCATGCGCAGACTGTATACCTTGCTCAGTCAGGATTTCATCTATCCCGATCCGAATCGCAATCTCACCTTCCTTGACAATCACGACATGACGCGCTTTTTCCTTTCGGTTGGGCGCGACATTAACAAGTTCAAGATGGGATTGGCTTTTCTGTTGACCACACGCGGAATTCCGGAACTCTATTATGGAACTGAGCTTCTCATGGATGGTGATGGCGGTCATCATCCCAACATCCGCAAAGATTTTCCAGGTGGATGGGAGGGAGATGCAACCAATGCATTCTCATCGCAGGGCAGGTCTGCTGAACAGAACGAGGCATTCGATTATATGAAGAAGCTTCTGAACTGGAGAAAAGGAGAGAAGGCGATCCATTCCGGCAAGCTTACTCACTTTATACCCGAAGACAACATTTACGTCTACTTCCGATACGATGGATCGAAAACCATCATGGTGGCGATGAATGCCAACACAGCAACCAAAAAATTGTCAGCGCAACGGTTTGCGGAAATCATTCATCAGGGAATGACCGGATTGAATGTGATGACGGGGGCTTCAATATCCGATCTTTCAACGATAGATTTACCTGCAATGTCTGCAACGATTGTTGAGTTGAAGAACTAAACGTCTTCACTCAAAAATTTTTCACATCATATTTGAAATGAACGTATGATTTCCGCTCAGAAATCATGCTGTTGAATGCAGCAAACGATTGCGGTACCGAT
>CBHROW010000052.1:0-19978 GCA_966080355.1 uncultured Chryseosolibacter sp. | reverse complement strand
AAAAGCGTAGCGGTAAGAAGAGGACGGATGTTATTTCATTTTCGGATGTGGCAACGATCAAGGAGATAGTTGCCGCGATTTCTAAGGTTGAAAACGGTGTCGAGCCGGATTATAACCAGATCGAAGAAGGTTGGAAACTTTTTAATAGTTAATAAAATGAAAGAGATAATTGAAAAGATTTGTGATTCTGGTAATTTTTTGCAGTTGCCTGAATTGTCTGAGGAGCTTGTGAATGAGGTTGCTTCTAAAGCGTATGATCTGAAGACGGAATGGGAGAAAAATGGTTTTTCTCACATTTCGAAAGAGGAGTTTTTGAAGGTTCTCAAAAGTCAGTTGTTATGAGCTTTTTTAAAAAGATTGCCTCTAAGATTACCGATGTCGCGATCGATATTGGTACTAAGCAGGCGAAGAAGACGGTTGAGAAGAAGTTGGGTAGCGAGGCTGCTGATCAGCTTGAGTCTGATTTTCGTACGATGATCAAGACTAATCCAACTGCGCAGGTTGCAATTGAACGTGTTAATAATATTGGCGCGGCTGCAATTGCAACAAGTGTTGTGCTTGGTGCTGGTGCGGTTGCTGGTGTTGGTGGTGGGGCTGCCGGTGCTGGTGTTAAGGCTGCGGATGCAGCAGGGTCGAAGACGAGTGAGGTTGCTGTGGCTCCGGTTAATAACACACCTGTTATTCCTGAGCCTCCTAAGCCTGTTGATGTTCCACCGCCTTCACCAAAGCTTCCTGTACCTATTGAACAGGTTGCTCGGGCTACGGGGTTGACATCTATGTCAGGGCTTGGCGCTGATGATGATGTGCCGTTGTATTCGCAGCCTTTGAATGCGGGTGGTAATGTTCCTGTAACACCGAGTGCTGCTGACAACAACATTTTTGATTTGATCGATAAAGGCATTGCGAAAGCCGATAAGGTGTTAGGTTCTGCTGGTGCGATCATTAAAGAGGGTAATGATGTTATTAATGGTCGCACATCATCCCGTGTTATTGGTGCTTCTGGTGGTTCCGGTGGATCTCGTAATAAGACTGCGTCTTTTGATATTCAGAGTTCATCCGGTATGATCATGCTTTTTGCGGTTGTGTTGTTGCTGATCGCTGTGTTTAAGCGTAAGCCTTCGTATCGAAGATCGTCACGATAGTGTTATGGCTGAAATAATTTTGAGTGAAGTGGCGATTGCAAAGAAGCATTGGCGCACTACGGTGCCGGGGTTGTGCTGTATAGGAGCGGGTTTGTTTGACCTGGTCAATACTGGTTCGCTGAACGCAAATAATCTTGCATGTTTTGCGGCAGGGTGGGGTTTGATCAAGGCAGCTGACGCGGGCGCAAAAGAAAAGTGAAGTCGAAAAGTTATTTAAGAACTTAAACAAGGGGCTTCGGCCCCTTTTTTTATGATTAAGAGTAGAAAGAATAGAAGGTATAAGGTGACTTGTTGGCTTCGCGGGAAGATGATGACGAAGCATTTCTTTCGCACGTTGAAAGGTGCATTAAGGTTTGTTCACGCAGCGGGCCCACGTTCGTTAGTGGTTTGTGTTGTTAGTAAGCGTGAAGGTCGGAAGTATCGTAAGATAGGACGTTACAAAGGGGGTAGGCGAATTCGAACCAGGTCGAAGAAGACGCAGGCCTTTGGTGGGTTTGTAAAGCGCGTGAGGACGCGCAAAGTCCGTAAGGACAAAGGTAAGTCGCGTCCGAAAGTGCACATGCCTAATCGTGAACATACGCTTGATTGGAATAGTCGTTTTGGAGGTCGTTCTTTTCATTATGGATCGAAGAGACAGAAGCGTATGAGTTTTAAGCCGCGCTCACGCGGTAAGAAAAGGAGGGCGGCATGAGGTTGAAATTGCTGATTTTCTTTTTTGGCGTTGCTTCCGGTGTTGCTTTGAGTGGTATTGTCGATAAGATTTTTTTTCCACAAACGGCTATTAACCAAGAGGTGAAAAAAATTAAGAACTCTTCAGGTACATCGCTCGATTTGAAAGTCAGTCGTCCTCAGGGGCGATCGACTGTCGGAGGCGAGTCGGATACGCTGACGAGGCGTGAGAGAAGACGACTTAAAAAAAATTTGCGTACGGGTAAATAAATATTTTACTTCGGTACGGGTTTAGGTTAGTGAAGTCTTCGCAAGTGTCTCGGGCCTAAGCTGAAAGCGGTGCGGAATGATTGAGAGTGTCCAGATGACTGCGATTGAGTAAGTAACGGTAGATTGACACGCGAAGACATTTTTTATGATTGGTGGCGCTGGTGGCTTGATGCAAGCCAGAACCAGGCCGGCTAAAGTTGGTAAGGCGGTTGCATCGAGGTGAGCCGTACGAAGCCTGGTAGAGATACCAGGCTTTTTTGTTGTCCTCGAGTTTTTGTACAATAGCCGTACCGTTGTGTATTGGACATAAAAAAAGGGGCGTTAAGCCCCTTTTTCATTGGTTTGTATTTTCCCTGGCCGGGTAGGCCTCGGATGGTGTTGCCGAATATTTGTTCGGGTCTTTGTGTTGTTGTGTGAGTGTGAATGATCCGAATCCTTTGTCGTTGCGTTTGATGTCTTTCAGTTCGCGGATGAATTCATCGTTGAAAGAAATTTCGATTGTTGGCGTGTTGTATTTGTTCACGCCTTTGCGGGCAAATATGCCTTTTATGTATTTGTTATTATTATTCATTGTTTTTTTCGTTTTTGATGATTTGTATGAATGTTTCAAAATCAGGGTGATGCACTATTGCGCGGAATTCTGATAGTGTAATGTTTGGCCATAGTGTTGCGTGGTCCTGTGGTTGCGCGGATCTCGCAATTTTAGATCTTGACTTGCGACCAGGTCGCAAGTCAAGATCTGGAGATGAGTTGCTTCCTGGGAGCAAGTTACACGATTGCAGCATGTGGTGGACTGTTGACATTGATGGGTCTTGGTGTCCACGAAGTATTCGCGATACTGTGAATACGGATAGTTTACATGCTTCTGCGAATCGTTGTTTGCTGTGAAACACGTAGGAATTAAATGGCCTATCATATGCATATGCTCGAGGTTTTATGCATTGCTCGATTTTTTTAATGATGTTCATGTCCGTAGAGGTTTGGATCGGATGGTGGAGCAAATGGTGGATGCTCCCAAAATTGGGCTGGTGGTTCTGCTTGTTCGTTCTGCATTTGTTGCATGGATGAACGCAGTAAGTTTAGTGTGAACGAAATTTTTTCGTAGCGTTCTTTTCCTGTTCCTGTTATGTTGTTGACAAGATGGGAAAAGAAAACTTTGAGTGCGTTTGATTGATCTGCTTTCGGAAGTGATTCGAAAGAGATCACAATGTTTGCAGCTTCGTCTTTTGTCATGGATTTCTGTATGGAAAAGGTGTTATATATTCCACGTCTTTAAGTGGAAATGATCGTGCGTTTATTGGTGGGTTGCATGTATATATTTGGTGTTGGTGTTGTAAGGGAAAGCCTACTACGATTATTGTAGGCTTTCCTGATGTTGATATACATTGGTCAACCACTATGTAGTCGTTTGTATCACCTTTGATTCTTATGATGTGTCCTTTCATAGTGGAAATGGTGTTAGTTCTTGTATGAAGCGTGCACACATCGCCATGATCTGAATGCATTCTTTGCGCATTCGGTTTTTGTGTATTTGATGCGCTTGGCGAATCACCATGTGTGTGGGGTAGTGTTTTATTAGTTCGTTAATTGCTGTTTTCTGTCCGAAGAAGACCTCTTGTTTTAGTTCTTCGAATTCTTCTTCAATAACTGCTAGTCCTTCGTGCGTTGAGTTGAAGGTGCTGTCTGCGTATTGAGGTGGGAGCGATTCTAGTTCTTTTTGAACTGCTTCCTGTGTTTTGTATTCTAGTGATTTGCTCATAGTGGAAATGGTGTTATTTCTTTGACTTTTGGTTTTAATATTCTGCGCATCGCTCGATCGTGTGTAAGCTGGTCGAGTGTTGATTTGTTGGCGATGCGGTAGAATATCAAGAGTTTTTGTTTTGTGTTTTTTCGTGCTGGACGCATGGTGTTTGCGTTGACGACTTGGAAGTCTATAGAATGTTCTCGGTATTCAGGCTTGAAGTCGTGCCGGATCACAAGTGATATTCGTGGCTTAATTGTTTTCATTGGGCTATTGTCTTTTTGGTGGTTTGATTAGTGTTGAGAGGTAAAACCAGACAATAGAAACGAGCAGGAGCACGCCTAGCGTGCACCATGCATTGATTTCATTTGGTGTCATGTTTGATTTATTTTATGGATGATGTGTTTTTATGCGCGGATCGTTTCTTTGATTATCGCGCATACGATTGTCCATTTGAATAAAATGATGTCGAACCCTATTTGGCGTTCGCGCTTTTGTGCAGTTGGTGGTAGTAGGTGGCCAGCGCGGTTTTTGTCCGGTGTGCCGTCACCGTGTTTGCGTGGTGTAAAAAATCCTGTGTCGTAGATGCCGACCGAAAAGGGCCTGAAGGTGATGTTTCCTTTTTCGAGCTTTTGGATTTCGAAGACGTAACGCCATCCATCGAGTAGTGATGTTATGTATAATCCGATCGATGATATGAGTCCGATGCAAAGGATTATTGTGAGGACTATTACTATTCCTGTTAATGTGTTCATGATTTTTTTTGTTGTTGAGTTGCAAAAAGTTTTTTACGTGTTCGTGCTATGGTGAACTCTTTTAATTCTTCGTAGTATGGTCTTGCTACGAATTTTTCTGCGATTGTCTTTGGTAGTTGTGAGCAGAAGAAGAGTACCTCCGATAGGTTGTCGAACTTGAGCGCTTGACGCGGATGCGGCACGAATAAGTGAATAAATAGAACGCCCCCGATTTCTTTTAGATAGGGGGCGCTGGTCTTCTCTCCGCGTGGTTGTTGGAGTTTTAGAATGTATTCGCTCATCTGGCAAGGTGTTTTGTTCTGATGAGTTTGTCTCCGATGCGTTTGAATGTTATCGCTCTTTTTAATTTCGAGCCGAGGCGTACGTAAAGTATGCTTGATGTGGCGCGGTTCGGAAAGTATTTCGCTACTGAGTAGTATTCCATTCTTTTTGCGAATTGCACTGCGATGTCTCGATAGTAGAATGTTTTGAAGTCGACTTCGTGCCCTTTTCTAAAAAGGCGTACGAAATATTTTCCGCTATGCGCCATTTGGATTTTTTTGGTTGTGTTGAAGGCGTTTGTGTTCGTAGTCCGGCAGGAGCGAGGCTATTGGAGTATCGAGGTCGGGTATTTGTTTTTGTTGTCTTGTGGCTTTGCCTCCTTTGCTGCCAATATGTGCCATGTGTTCACGATTTTGTGAAATTGCTAGGCCGCCTTTGCGTGCGATTTCTGCGCGTTGTTCTTTGGTCATCGATGCAAAGCCGCGTTTGTGAATTTTCGATTCTTCTCCTTGTAATTTTATTTCTGTGTTCATATGTAGTTGAGGTTTTTGGTGGGACGATGGATGTACGCGCGTATTTGTTTTGATTGTTGGTGTCTATACGCGTAGTATTTTTCGTAACTCCATCCTTCGGGTCTTTTTGTTACTATTTGGCCGAAGCGTTTGGAGTCTGGTGTGTGCTCTGTTCTTGACCATTTAATTTCGCGTTCGATTACTTTTTGTCGCGCTTTGTTAAACTCTTTGTTGTCGAGTAGTTCGATGATTGTTTGATCATGCTTGATTTTTCGTTTGTATCGAATTTGCATGATGATGTAGGTGAAGGCTAGGCTCACGAACATCATTGCGATGATGTTTCCGAGCATAGTTAAATGTGTTTTAGTGTTTGAATGATGCGCTGGTCGATCAGGTCGATGTCGATTTTGTATGAGCAGTTATACAACTCGTAGTTGAATGCGTGGTATGCTGTTAGTGCATTCAAGTCGTTGTTGTAATATTCTGCTAAGTGCAGCGCGCGTTTTTGTGCTTGTTGTATCAAGCTTATCGGGTAGCGATCGTTAGCGATGCGTTCGCTGATCGATGTCATTAACGTTGTTACGCGTATTGTTTTTTTCGCGAGCTCGTCTGCGATCGCAAGCGGGAATTTGTTGTTTGCTTGTGCTGCGAGTTGCGCGGCTTTTAACCATTCCAGGATGTTGTCAAGTGCACCAGGTGCTTTCCATGATGATAGAGGTAGGCGGAATAGCGCGGCACCTGTTTTGGGTGCGTATGCACACAGTGCCACTTGTGGTTCGAATAATTGCGTTAGCGAGTTTCGGAATATGACAGCGTTATGAAGGCCGTTTTCTTTTTCTTTAAAGAATACGATCATTTCTCCGCTGTGGCTGTCGATGCGTCTATCGAAGTTGCCGGCAAAGCTTTCGTGCTTCACTAGTTGTTGAAGCGTATCTGTAAAGAACCGGCTGTTGGTATACAGTGTAGGTTTCTGACTACTTGGCGGCAATATTACCTTTCCGTTTAAAGTCGTCAGGTATCGGTATTGATCGGTGCCGTGATACGACTTGTTTCCGGTGGCGGTAAGGTCGGTTTGAGGGTTGATTAGGGGAAACTCTTTGAAGTCTAGAATTTCTGGTTCTTCAAAGAATGTGGAATCGAAAGCGTGTTGTATATTAGTGCTTTCGACTTCTTGGGCGCTTTGCGCCTTGGACGTTGTTTTTTTGCTCATGTCGTTTGATTTTTAAGTGAATGGAGTTGGAAGGCCAAACACCTTAAAATCTGCTCGCATGAGCTTAAAAATGGTCTACGTACTTAACATAATCATTAGACTATTCAGAATTGGAATTCCAGGCTGAGCTTTTCAGTATATTTGAAATCGTGAACAAAAAGAACGTAAAAGAACGTATTGGCTTTCGCCTTAGCTGCATCGTTTGTTGCCTATTTCATAATTACCAATCACCGGTCCTATTTACGACTCAAATCGAGTGGAGTTACAGCCGCAACGGTTTCAGCTTATACAGAATCATTTTGGGGTGGAAATGCGAAGTATCATTTCCTCACGGAAAAAGGTGAGACTATTGAAAAATCGGAGAAATGCAGGAGCAGAAAACTATTCGATCAAGAGTATGGAAATTTAATTGTCATTTACAATAAAAATGATCCAAGGGAATTTTGGAGTTACGAGGACTTTCAAAAATATGCACTGTCATGGAAAACATTTCTGTTGTCTTTTGTGATCATCATACCTTTGACTTTTGTGATCGCCAGGGTTATAGACATCTCATGGAAATTCTGGCTAAGGGTAAAAATCGAAACACGGTAGATGCGAGAACATCAACCCCACGACTGAAACCGTTCCTGCTTGCGCTACTTCTTCGGATGCGCTGTCTGATGCACTTTCTTTAACCGATCTACCGCAGAGTGATCGTAGATCTGCGTGGTGGCTGCTGATTTGTGACCGAGTTGCTTTTGAACTGCGGGTAATGGCGCGCCTTCATTGATCATTACCGTTGCAAAACTATGACGTAACGTGTGCGCACCTTTTTTTTCTGAAAGTAACCGGATCAGGATGCGCTGGATCCGTTCGTAGACGTATCGCGGGTTGATACGTTTGCCTTTGCTGTTGGGGAATAAAACGTTCGAGGTCGGAAACCGCAGCTTGATGCCAACCAGGTATTCCATTAAATGAGCGTAAACTTGCTTTGGAACGGCTACGATGCGTTCGCTGCCGCCTTTTGCGACCCGAATTCTAATTGTATGCGATGCGGTGTCGAGGTCAGTCTGATCAATGTTCACCAATTCATTGGTACGAATACCCGTACCGTAAAACACATCGAACATCACCAGATCCTGGCCCAGCACGTGCGGATCTTTTTCAGCCTCCTTATACAATGCCTCAACCTGGTGTCGATGCAACACCGTACGCAATCTTTTTTCACCTCGTAAAGATTCAATGCCCGTCATCGGATTTCGGTCCAATAATTTTTGCTTCACCGCCCAGGAGAAAAACGTTTTCAAGATTGTGATGTGCTTATTGATGGTGATTTTCAGGTGCTGTTCTCCGAGTTGGAGTGTTCTGATGTAGTCCCTGATCTTGTCACGCGAGATCCCGGTGCCTGCAAACGAAACGAAATCGCGGATGACCTGCTCGTACTTGATCACAGTGAGCTTCGAGTGGCGCTTTTCATCGTGGCGTTTCATGTAATCCTCCAGGATGTGCTCCCAGCTCTTCTTTGGCTTCACAGGCTTGCTTCCGAGTCTGCTCATATCGCTTACAAGATCATCATTGTAGCCTGACAAATCAACGGTTACTGTTTAGGCGTACCGAAATTTTGCGATTTCATTCAACAACACGATCTTCGGCCATCACATCACCAACCATGAAACCCTCAACCACTCCCCGACTCGTGTTATTGCAAATTTTCAGCCTGATCTCTGCTATCGCGATCGGCCAAACCTCTCCCCTTGCAAATCAGAGCGCGGAAACCGGTTTGTTGCTCAAAGATCCGGTCACACGTATGCTCATCCAGGAGAGCTCGGGTGACCGCGCGCACGACCATGTTCGCCACCTCGCGTTGTGGGATCGTTCCGGTTTGCAATACACCGATGCGGCTCATTGGGTGAAAGCCAAAGCGATCGAGTTCGGTCTGCAAAATGTGGAGATGGAATTGTTTCCCGGTGATGACACCTGGACCGTCAAGAAAGGCAGGCTTCGGGCCACATTTCCTTATGAATTCAGTATTACTTCCTATGACGATCTGCCCATGTCAGTCGCAGGCAACAGTGGCTCGATAGATACAACGGCCCAGCTGGTGTACGTTGGGGCAGGAACTAAGGAGTCAGACTACGAGGGAAAAAACGTCCGCAGAAAAGTCGTACTCACTACTGAAGATCCTTCGCTGGTTGCACGAATCGCCATCAACAAGAAAGGCGCTATTGGAGTTGTCTCCTCATGGTCCGTTCCTTATTGGGACGCGACCAACAGACTTCCGGGAGATTTTCCCGATCAGGTTGGCTGGACCGGAATCTACGCCCGCGACCCAAGAGCATTTGCCTTTGTTGTCTCTGAGCGAAAACTCCGCGAGCTGAAGTCAGTGATCGATCGCAAAGATAGCGTGATGGTGCATGTCGATCTGGCCACCGAACGCAAACCCGATTCGATCCGCGTCATCAGCGGTGTTATTCGAGGAGAAAAATTTCCGAACGAGGAGATTGTGATCACGGCTCACCTCGATCACTACAAGCCTGGAGCTAACGACAACGCTTCAGGATCGTCTTCCTTGCTCGAAATGGCGCGAACGTTGAATCATCTCATCGCAACAAAACAGCTTCCCCGCCCTCAACGAACGATTCGTTTTCTCTGGTTGCCCGAATTCAGCGGGTCGATTGCGTGGGCGAATCGCCACCTTCCCGAATCGGATAAGAAAAGAATTCTCAACCTGAATTTTGATATGCTGGGCGCGAATACCATGGAAGTAAATTCCGAATTCAGCATCGACAACACACCCGGTGCGAATGCCCACTTTATTAATTCGTTATCGGAAACGGTTTTGCAATTCATCAACAAATACAACAGTACAAGGTATCCGAAACGGAAAGACTATCAGATCATTTCGGTGAATGGATCTCACAATCCTGCCCGTGCAACGATGAAGAAAAACTATCGCGGTTCAGACAGCCAGGTGTTCAACGATTATGGAATTGCAGGAGTTGGATTTTCAACGTGGCCTGACGACAATTATCACTCGAGCGAAGACAGACCCGAGCATGTTGACCCAACTCAACTGCATCGCGTTTGTTTTGGCGGTCTTGCGATGATGATAACCGTTGCTTACGCAACCGATGCGAACGTGGATGACCTGCTCTCGCTTGTTTATATGCATAGCCAGAGTCGATTAGCTGAAGACGAACAAAAGGCAATCTCTCTTGCAAAAATATCGGGCAGCGATGCAAACGTTTCTTCTTACCTGAGCCATGCCGTAATTTCTGCCTCGTTCAACCGCGAGCGCAAAGCACTCCAAAGTGTTCAATCGCTCTCTCCCACCGACCTCACGGCCTCCATCACTAAATATGTGAAAGCACTCGATCAAAAAGAGCAAACGGTTTTAAAAACCTTGAGCGCAATTGCACCGAATCAATCAGTGAACACGGAGCTCGAGCCTGGCGAAATCAAAAAGTATGGTTCGTTCATACCACAGCGCGTGAAAAGCAAAGAACTCATGAGCTACTATGAAGTGCGCGGGGCGATGATAAAGACAAACCAAACTGCCGCTACAGCGCTTGAAAAGGAATTCGCACAGATGATGACTGCCCTTCGCGAGCGCGAGACCGAGGAACTTCGCATTTATGACTTTTACAACGCTGTGGCCAGCTACGCGAATGGAAGGCGAAATCTCATCGATATTCGAAATGCTATTCATGCGGAATATGATGCCCTGTTTACCCTGGCCTCGCTCGAAACACTTTTCAAAAGTTTCGAATTGAGCGGTGGAATGACCATCAGCGCGAAGAAGTAAATCCCGACATGATTTACAGGAAGCAAATCGTTGGCGAAGTCATTTGTCCTCGATATCTGCTTAGGTTAGCGCGTTAACCAATCTTAGTTGTGATCAGATCTCCAAGCACAAACAACCCCTCACGCAGGTACTCGTCATCGATCTGATTAAGGTCACTGGTCTTCTCAGTTTCCTTGCCAGCGATCTTGGTATTCATCTTTGCTGCGGCAGTGCGTTTCTCGGCCTCGTCCATTTCTTTCTTACGGGTTTCCTCATTGAGGGAGATCCTGGTATCGGCAAAGTTCTTACGCGCTTCTTCAGTTTCGTTGACAAGTCTGTTCAAACCTGGGTCGTTCTTCAACCGGTCGTTATAAGATTTGGTCAGCCCAGCGATCACGCGGTCGTTGATGATCGGAGTTCTCTGATACAATGTACTGCGGATCTCATCCCACGGCAACGCGCTCGGGCTCGAGCTCTCACCGAATTGTTCAGGGTCCAGTGCTGTGGGCAGTTTGATATCGGGAGTAACTCCTTTATGCTGCGTGCTGCTTCCAGTTACGCGGTAAAATTTTTGAAATGTGAGCTTTAGTTGCCCTACTTCGTTGTTCGGGTCGCTGATAAACTTGTCGAGGTCGATCACCGTTTGAACGGTGCCTTTTCCATATGTTGATTCACCCACAACCACACCGCGGTGATAGTCCTGGATCGCTCCCGCAAAGATCTCAGATGCCGATGCGCTGAAACGGTTTGTCAGCACAACAAGTGGTCCATTATAGACTACGCCCGGATCGTCATCAGTGCCGACTTCAATCCGATTTGCTGAATTCTTTACCTGAACAACCGGACCGTTCTTGATGAACAGTCCTGTAAGGTCTATCGCTTCGGCAAGTGAGCCACCACCGTTATTTCTAAGGTCAAGCGCGATTCCGTCTACGCCTTCGATCTGAAGTTCCTTGATAAACTTTTTGACGTCACGTGTTGTGCTCGAATAGTTAGGATCGCCTTTCTGATACCCCTCGAAGTCCATGTAGAATGAAGGCAAGGTGATGACACCGAGCTTCATGTTTCGGCCGTTCTTCTGGTAGTTGATCACGGATTTCTTCGCGGCCTGATCTTCGAGCTTGATCTTATCGCGGGTCAGTTTGATCTCTTTGGTAGGACCATTCACGCCCATTTCGGCTGGCAAGATCTTCAATCGAACCAATGTGCCTTTCGGGCCTTTGATCAATTTTACAACATCATCGATACGCCAACCGATCACATCGACCATTTCACCATCTTCACCTTGCCCGACAGCAACGATACGATCGTTTACCTTGACGAGCTCGGTTTTCTGAGCCGGGCCTCCGGGAATGATCTCGATCACCTTGGTGTAGTCGTTATCGGTTTGAAGCTTCGCCCCTATTCCCTCGAGTGAGAGACTCATGTTCTGCTTGAAACGATCGGCAACACTCGGTGAAAAGTAATTGGTGTGCGGATCGAATGCTTCCGTCATCGCGTTCATATACATGCTGAACACGTCTTCGCTCACCACATCGCGCGTATAGGCCTTGACGAGGCGCTCATAACGTTCCTTCAAAGTCTTACTGATCTCTTCGGGGGTTTTCTTGGCGAGCTTCAGACTGAGGGCCTGACTCTTGATAATTTTTCGCCAAACATCGTTCAATTCTTTTTCATTCTTTGCCCACGGCTCTTTATCGCGATCCGTCTCGTAATATTCGTTCACCGTGTAGTCGAACTTCTCATTCACGAGCGTATTGATCACATAATTCATTTGTGAGTCGAAACGCTTTTTAAAAACCTTATAGATATCGTATGCCGGATCAACGTTCTCCGCTTTAATGAGGTCGTCTATCAGGTATCTGTATCTTTCAAAAGACTTGATATCTTCAGTAGTGAAGTAGGTCTTGTTGTTATCGAGCGTCTTGACGTAGGAATCCAGGATCGCAGAAGACAAAGAGTCGTTAAGCAGTATTTTACGATAATGGTTGTTATCCAAAATATACGCGATGACTTTCGCTTCTTTGCCGTATATGGCCTTTGGCTTGAGTTCGGTGGAATCTGTCGGTGTGGAAGACCAGGCATTCCAACCCAGCAATCCGATGAAAAGAGCTAATGTAAATCGCTTCATAATTTCTGCTTCTGCTAATCAACGAAAAAAAACGCCCGGAAGTTAGCGGCTGAAAAAAATTACCGGCATTTGAGGGATCAAATGCAATATTGATACCGGAATTATTTCTTTTCGTCTTCCACTTCAGTCAAAAACTTTTGTGCCTGTCCGAGGTCACCGAATTCGTAGAATTTCGAGCCTCCGGAAGCTGATTTGATCTCGACTTTCACCAGGACCACATCCTGGTTCTTCTTATAAACGTGCTTCTCCTTTTTGAAATCATCTGCTTCCATGGTTGAGATTTTGAAGGCAGTTGCTCTGACGGACTTGCAATAAGAACATTCGTAGTGTTTGATGAGTTCGCCAGGGTGCTCGAAAGTAGGTTTTTCAGTGACTTCCTCGCGAACAACCTTCAAGGTATAGAATCCGCAGTTACCACATTGAAGCGCCTGCAAGTGCCCCTGGTACTTTTCGATAAGCACGTCATTGGTCTGTTCATCGATCCAGACATCGTAGTCGATCGAGAAAACGTCTTCTTCTGCTTTCATACCCTCGTCCATATGCACATCCTCTTCGTGTTCCGCCAGTAATCTCATCTTGTTTCCGGTCTTTGGGTTGACGCGCGGCATATAGCGCCACTTCTTCAATTTCTTGTCGACCTGGCCCGGATAGTAATATTCAAGAATAAGGAACGCGATATAACCTACCAATGTGCCGCCTGCGAACGAAATGAACAGACGAACAAAGAACCAAACTCCCATCTCCTCGATCTTGTCCATGCCGTAACGGTTGATGAGCATGGCTGTTGCAACGGCAAACATGATGAACACCAGTTCGAGCGTTTTGATCTCTCTCCGGTTTATATAGTCGTATTTTTCTTTGTAGCTTTTGATGGAAGAAATTCTAAGCAGGTGAACAAAGTAAATGAGAATGCCGGCAACGAACACAGCAATCGCACCATAGAGCATTGCCTGGTGCCAGCCAACTAGAAACGGACTCGGATTAAAATTTTCCATACTTTTGGTTAAATGATTTTAAAGATAAAAATTAAAACGATTTCAGCCGGCTTTAATTTTCCGCATGCAAAAAAGCATTTTTAAACTTTTAGCGAAACTCAACAAGGTAATTCTTCCGCGATACAGTAAGCGCGACTTCACCAAACTCTCGAAGTTCCAGCAGGCGATCGTAGGCTACCGCTATTGGGTGACTAAGAATTCACTTTAGTTCTCCCTTCCATTCCATCTATTTATCAGTTTGTTACATAGCTTCTACTCAAGCGCATGTAGAGCGTCTGTTTCTGATTTTTACGTGGAAAGAGTCTGTGTAATATTTCACGTCAAACCTTGCTTCATATAGATCTAATCGATTATTATTGTGTAATAATGCACAATATTTATGAGTGAATATGAACGCAAAAAAGCAGAGATGGAGTTGAGGGCATTCGCCTCAAGAAACTTCGAAAAACCATCAGATTGCAGGAATTTGGACCAAATCCGCTATTACGTAAGCGAGCTGGCCAGCAAGATTCAGGAAATGGAGAGCAAGTGCAATTATGCACCGGAGTGGGCCTATTCGATGCTCGCGCAATACAACGCGGCCCAGAACAGCATGTTATTGGTAGACTTCAGAAACAGTTATCGCTAACAAAATGAGGTACATCCCCTCCCCCATTCCGCTCCGCTTCGACTTTGTATATACCGCCACGGCCAATCCGAGCGGAAGGATGCAATATCACCGCATCCAGCCGGGGCAGACCAAATTGCGCATCAGCCGAACCGAGTTCATCAAAGCATACAATGACTCACCGATCATCGCCATCAACCCTTTGCAATTGAAAGGACAAGACGGGGTGTTCCAATTTGAATTTTATGTGTAGGTTTTTACCGCTCTACTATTTTCTGCAAATCGGCTGGACTGTAGTTAATCGACTTGATCGTTTTGTTGTCGGACTTTCGGTAAACAAGCCACTTGTCACCTTCCTGGAGGTAATAGCATTCCGTCCCGTCCTTTCTCCGATAATGTTCAACCGTCTGCTCAGCTTCTTCTTTTGATCTGCAAGCCTTGCTCATGTTTGAGCGCTGAACTTCATCGAACAACGCTTTGAATTTCTCTCCCAATCCAAACTCCAGGATAGCGCCCGCCAATACATATTGAATGTCGCATAGCGCATCGGCTACTTCAACAATATCCTTCTCCAAAATTGCCACTTCCAACTCTTTCAATTCTTCCGCGATCAGTGCCACGCGAAGTTTGCAGCGATCTTCGGACGGTATCTGTGGCGAAGCGAGAATAGGATGCTTGAAAGTTTTGTGAAAATCAGCTACTTGATTGAGCGAGTCGGGTTGTTGCATAGTTCGTTTTAAGAAGTGGTTAAGCGAATGGAGGCTCAAAGTCGATCATCGCAAACACAAATTCAAATCAATTTTAAAAATTTGGATTATTTTTGCCCCATGGGGAAAATTCGGTCATCGTTTGTCTCACGGATAATCGCGGTTGTTACCGGCCTGATCTTTCTCAATATGAGCTTCTTCCTGAGCGAGATACGGCTGCTCAAGCTCGATGTTTCCAATAGCACCCTTGTTGAGAACATCGTGAAAATGATCTCCGGTGTCGGTTTCGAAGAAGAAAAAGATTCGATGAGTGAAAGTGGAGAAACATCGGGAGGCGAAACCATTATCGACTTTCATTTACCCCACGAAAGTCTCTTACCGTCCAACGGATACCTGATCTTCCATAATCGCTCGAGCGGTCAGCTCGCACAGTTTGTCAGCACCTCGTACACTGACATCGCAACACCTCCTCCGCGGATTGCATAATCACACCCTTAGCTGAACGGCCGTCTACCTGATGTCCGTGATCTTCGTTTTTCATTTTTCATTTTTTCACGACCAAGTTTATGCGTAGTGTTTCCAATCCATTGGGGAATTCTAAATATGATATCCCTGCCAGTGTTGTTGTTTTCTTAGTTGCCATCCCACTTTGCCTTGGAATTTCCCTTGCCTCCGGTGCACCGATGATGTCGGGATTGATAGCCGGAGTTGTGGGCGGTATTGTAGTTGCCTCGATCAGTGGATCAAATTTAAGTGTCAGCGGACCTGCTGCTGGCCTTACCACCATTGTGCTGAGTGCATTGACGGAACTCGGTTCCTATCAGTTGTTCTTGTGTGCGGTTGTTGTAGCCGGGGCAATTCAAGTGGGGCTTGGGTTTCTGCGTGCCGGCACCATTGGGCATTTCTTTCCTGCTGCTGTCATCAAAGGCATGCTGTCGGCAATCGGGCTGATCCTCATCCTCAAGCAAATTCCACATGCTTTCGGTTATGACAAAGATTTTGAAGGCGATGAGGCGTTCGAGCAAGCGGATGGTGAAAATACATTCACTGAAATTTTGAATGCATTCGACTATCTGAGTCCGGGCGCGATCGTCATCAGCTTTCTCTCTGTCATTATTTTGATCTATTGGGACAACTTTAAAAAAGCTGGTGCGCTGAAGTTTATCCCCGGCCCATTGGTCGCTGTTGTGTTTGGTGTAGTTGCAAATCTTTTCTTCCAGCGGATTCCTGCCCTTGCAATAGATCCTGAACACCTTGTCAACCTTCCGAAAGCTGCGGGGTTTATCGAGCAAATGACATTTCCCGATTTTTCACAAATAACAAATCCAAGATTGCTCACGATCGCGCTCACGTTGGCGTTGGTGGCGAGCCTGGAGAGCTTGCTCAGCATTGAAGCTGCAGACAAGCTGGACGAATTCAAACGCGTGACCCCACTCAATCGCGAGCTGAAAGCGCAGGGCATTGGAAACATGGTTTCAGGATTGTTAGGAGGCTTGCCCGTAACGGCAGTCATCGTTCGAAGTTCAGCGAACATCAATGCCGGGGCACGGACCAAACTATCATCGATCATTCATGGCGTGCTGCTTCTTTCGTCCGTTATGCTTGTTCCCTCGGTTCTCAATTTAATTCCATTCGCCTCATTAGCCGCCATTCTGCTGGTAACGGGCTATAAGCTAACCAAGCCATCGCTTTACATTGAGATGTATCGCAAGGGATTAGCGCAATTCATTCCCTATGTAGTGACCATTGTAGCGATCATCTTTACAAACCTGCTTATCGGAATTTTCATCGGCATCGCAGTCGGATTGATCTTCGTGCTTAAGACAAATTTTCACGAAGCGATCTCGATGGTCCAGCATAACGACAATTACATGCTGAGAATGAATAAGGACGTTACGTTCCTCAACAAAGCTGTTCTCCGTAAAACGCTTGACAAAATTCCAGATGGATCAAATCTGATTATCGATGGCGGACATTCGTTTTTTATCGACAACGACATTATCGAAACGATCCGCGACTTCATGCTCAACGCGCCAAGCAGAAAAATACAAGTAGAAGTAAAAAAGAGCTACGCAGCTCCCAATGAATTTTTTCGCAAATCAATTGACCAATAAACATACAACACATGAATTCAGCCGATAGATTACTCCTTCAAAACAAAGCCTGGGTTGAAGAAAAGCTTCGACATGACAAAGAATTTTTCTCACGACATGCTATCGTTCAGACCCCGGAATTCCTATGGATAGGATGCTCAGACAGTCGCGTTCCTGCCAATGAAGTCACTGGCACGGAACCTGGCGAGATCTTTGTCCATCGCAACATCGCCAATCTTGTTGTAAACACGGATCTCAATGTATTGTCTGTGATCCAATACGCGGTGACCGTGCTCAAAGTCAAAACAATTATTGTCTGCGGCCACTACGGGTGCGGAGGCGTGAAAGCCGCGATGACCAGCCAAAGCTATGGCATGCTGAACAAATGGCTGAGAAATATCAAGGACACGTATCGTTTTCACCAGGAAGAGCTCAATGCCATCCAAGACCCCGATCAGCGCGCGGACCGGTTGACAGAGCTTAATGTTTGTGAGCAGGTAATGAACCTGGCAAAGACATCGATTGTCCAGCAAGCATGGCAGAATAGCAGCCTCCCGGTTTTGCTCGGATGGGTGTACCATATTGAGAATGGTCAGTTGGATCAAGTGTGCAGGATGGACGTGAACTCGCCATTGGATCCGATCTACAGGTACACGTTTTGAGTCCGTTTTGATCGACAGCCATTGATTCACCGCAGATGGCAGACGGTTCACAGTAAGGTTGGGCTTGTTCACATGATGACTAAAAAATTAGATTCATGGGAGGTCATGGCAAGGGCATCCCCGAATTTTTTACCGCACGTTAACTGTGAAATGTCAACGGTTAACTGTGAACCTAGACCGTGTCGCAGGCAATCTTGAAAACCAAACAGCGAGGCTCGTGAAGTCGACTAAAGGATGACAAAAGCGTGATAGCACACGCTCGATCGGACGGGCAATTTTGTAGGGCATTGCCCGCTCCGGCCTCGCTCAACTAAGAAACGCAATTTGTGATCGATAGCCCATAGGTTCACGGTGAACGGTTGACAGTTCACTGTCGCGTTGCGTTCATTCACGTCTTGATTCAGAATCATCTTGCAGGATGACGCCTATTGAAAGAAGCCTATTTCGCAGTTGTCTCTGCAGGATTTTGTCTTGAGAAACAGCGGGCATGCAAAGATTAACTGCTAACCCCGCTCAAGCTCGATGAGTCGTCCGCGCAATTCAAGGACGTGGGCGTATCGACAGATTTCAACATTAACGCCCCGACCAGTTCAGGTGATCGGTTGACAGTTCACCGTTATGTACCGGTGTCAGCACACTCAGGGAATCAAAAAGTAGGATTTACTGTGAACCGTCAACGGTCAACCGTGAACATTTGCCTCACACTCGTATATTTGCGCCAGTTATTTTGAGATGAAAAAGAATTTTGTTGAAGAGCTGCGCTGGCGCGGAATGTTGCACGACATCATGCCGGGAACGGAAGAACAGTTAAGTAAGGAGTCGACTGCCGGATATATCGGATTTGATCCTACCGCTGACTCACTGCATATCGGCCACCTGACCCAGATCATGACGCTACTGAATTTTCAGAAAGCCGGCCACAAACCATTCGCCCTTGTTGGTGGTGCAACAGGCATGGTGGGCGACCCGAGTGGGAAATCACAAGAGCGGAATCTTTTGTCGGAAGATATTCTGACGCACAACGTTGCTTGTGTAAAAGCTCAGCTCGAAAAATTTCTGGATTTCACCGGAAGCAACGCTGCAGAGATGGTGAACAACTACGACTGGTTCAAGGAGTTCAGATTCCTGGATTTCATTCGCGATGTTGGAAAGCACATCACGGTAAATTACATGATGTCGAAAGACTCGGTGCAGAAACGTCTTGAAAGCGGGTTGTCGTTCACAGAATTCACCTATCAGCTTGTTCAGGGTTACGACTTCTACTGGCTCTTCAAAAACAAGAATTGCAAATTACAGATGGGTGGTTCAGACCAATGGGGAAATATTGTTACCGGTACCGAACTCATCCGAAGGAAAGCTGATGGCGATGCCTTTGCCCTCACCACCAAACTGATTACGAAGGCGGATGGAACCAAGTTTGGAAAAACAGAAGGTGGAAATGTTTGGCTCGATCCTAAAAAGACATCACCATACAAATTTTATCAATACTGGCTCAACGTGTCAGACGATGACGCTGCGAATTTTATCAGAATCTTCACCCAGCTAACACGCGAAGAGATCGAGGCTTTAACGGCAGAACACGTCAGCGCTCCTCACCTGCGAAAGCTGCAGCAAGTGCTCGCCAAGGACATTACGATTCGAGTTCATTCTCAATCGGAGTACGATAACGCAATCAAAGCATCGAATATCCTTTTTGGAAATTCCACGACTGAAGAATTGCAGAGCCTAGATGAAGATACATTGCTGTCGGTGTTTGAAGGAGTTCCGCAGGTGAAGATCAGCAAATCAGAATTCGAGAATGCCCTTACGGTGATTGACCTGCTCTCAACAATTTCACAAAATCAAATTTTTCCCTCAAAGGGAGAAGCGCGTAAGATGATCCAGGGAGGCGGTGTAAGTGTGAACAAATCGAAAGTGGAGGATATCAACGCAAAGCCAGCTTACACCTTGCTGCAGAACAAATATTTGCTGGCACAAAAAGGCAAGAAGAACTATTACCTGCTTGTGATTGAGTAAGTCACTGGTTCCCAGCAACCGGTCTTCCGGCACCTGGAAAAAAAAAATAAAATAAAAAAGGAGTCGTTTGACTCCTCTTTATTTTTTGCATGGGACTTATTTGCCCAGTTTGAACAACTTATATCCCAGAGAAAACTGGAACACCTGATTCTTTGCATCAGCAGTTCCAGAAGTCGGTGCCTTATCGTAGATCTTGGAAATGCCGAGGTTGTAGCGCGCATCGATAGTCAATCCAAACGGAAGATCCCAGCCAAGTCCAAGCGCTGCAGTAATGTCGCTGCTCTTGCAACGGTCTTTCACATCCTGTACAGTGTAGGTTGTACCTGACAACACCGGTGCTTTGGCGCTGTTCACAAAACCAAATTGCGGTCCAGCCTGAATATTGATACCTGCAACCGTATACTACTTGATTATCACCGGAATATTAATGGAGCTGAAGTT
>CBHROW010000051.1:0-20054 GCA_966080355.1 uncultured Chryseosolibacter sp. | reverse complement strand
GAGGAATCGTGTAAGCTTGCGGTTGGTCTGGCTTACGAAGCGAAAGATCTCGACCAACTGGACGATGATCACAAAAAAGGTGAGGATTGCAGCAAACAACATGTTCGGCCGCCCGATCATGTAGACGAAGAGGAACATGATGATTCCCAGAAAGACGACCCGTAGTGTAACGCGGGTGGCGAAAGAGTTGAAGAGTCTCAAAAAGACAATTTAAGATTTTTGATTTTTGATTTTCTGTGCTTGTAAATCTACGTTTTTTCTCCGCCTCAACCCTGTGTGTAAACCAACAGCGTCAGAGTGAATTCAGTTGCCTCTAAATCTAAAATCTTAAATCTAAAATCTAAAATTGATTTACATAGCCTTTCCAGCGAGGCACCTTCAGTCGATTGACAAGTCTTTACAACCCATACTTCTCCAACCTCCTGTACAAACTGGATCTGGTCAGCCCCAGCTCGGAGGCTGCCTGCGTAATATTTCCGTTGTACTTCTTGAGCACTTTGCGAATGAGAAGCTTTTCCACTTCTTCGAGGTTGTATTGCTCGAGTGCGAGCTGGCTATCTTCTTTTCCGGCAGAGGGCGTAAAATTGAAGTCTTCCGGCTGAAGTACACTGGCGTTGCTCAAGATCACCGCGCGTTCTATGGCATGCTGAAGTTCACGGATGTTTCCGGGCCAGGGGTGTTTGTGCATCCTTGTCAGCGCGCCATCGTTGATGCGGGAAACAGTCTTGTTATACTTCACTGCGTAATGTTTTAAGAAATGGTTGGCGAGTAAAGGAATGTCTTCGAACCGATCACGCAGCGGGGGGATTTCTATTTCGATCGTATTGATACGGTATAACAAGTCTTGGCGAAAGCGATTCTCTTTCACCATTTCATACAGCGGCATATTGGTAGCGCAGATCAGGCGGATATCGATCGGAACGTCTTTGTTGGAGCCAACGCGGCTCACTTTTCGATTTTGCAAAACGGTCAGGAGTTTTGCCTGAAGTGGCATCGAAAGGTTGCCGATCTCATCGAGGAAGAGTGTTCCGTTATTCGCCAGTTCAAAGCGGCCTGGGCGATCTTCCTTGGCATCTGTAAAGGCGCCTTTCTTGTGACCGAAAAGCTCGCTTTCAAAGAGGGTTTCGGTAATCGACCCAAGGTCTACGCTGGCGAAAGATTCATTTTGTCGTGACGAATTACGATGGATCGCCCTTGCGATAAGTTCTTTGCCGGTTCCGTTCTCGCCCAGGATCAAAACGTTCGCATCTGTTTTTGCCACACGATCGATCGTCTGAAAGATCTTCTGCATCGCTGGACTTGTTCCGATGATCTCGCTGTAGCGTTCGTTCATCGCCTGGTTGATCTCATGATTTTTGATCTTTAGGTTTTCGATCACATCCCGCGACTCGCGAAGCCGCATGGCCGAAAATAAAGTGGCGAGCAGTTTTTCATTTTCCCAGGGTTTCAATACAAAATCAGTTGCACCAGCCTTGATGGCCTTTACGGCCATTTGAATGTCACCGTATGCTGTGATCAGCACAACAACAGCTGAAGGATCGAGGCTCAGAATTTTTTCAAGCCAGTAATAGCCTTCACTGCCGCTGCTCACGTCCTTTGTGAAATTCATATCGAGGAGTATCACATCGTAGTCCTCGTTGTTCATAAGGGCAGGGATTGCTTCGGGGTTTTTCTCGATGTCGACCTGGGCAAAGTGCCGCTTCAGGTGCATTTTTGCAGCCTTCAGCAAGTCTTCGTTATCATCGACAATAAGAATTTTACCTTGCTTGTTTTCAGCCATGGTGTTCGTTTTTATAGGATTTGTGCTTCGTTTTCGAAACGAATTGTCCGCTAATGGGCAAAGGCCATACCGAAACACGAAAAGTGGCTACATTATGGAAAAACTGCTTTTCTGCATTGTTTTCGCAGTTTTGTAATGTTCGCCATCGGACATACCCGTTCACATCTGAACGAGAAATACAGAAATTCGAAGGGATTAGGGCGCTATTTCAGGCTTTCCGGCACTTGGCACGTTTGTTGGCAATGCCCCTACATGTTGCCTGTAAACTATTTTGAAAAACCGTGGCAACCAACTAACAACAATGGATAAACAGATAAAAAAGAAAAAGTGGACACTGAAGCGAATCGCTACCTACGGTGGTATCGCTTTGTTCACCGTGTTTGTAGGCTACCAATTCATTTTCGCAGACAGACGTAACAAACTCAAAGTCGAAAAAGAAAAGATCACGATCTCCGAAGTGAATCGCGGAATTTTCCAGGAAACCATTCCGCAAACCGGCATTGTGGAGCCTAGCCGCACTGTTTATCTCGATGCCATTGAAGGTGGAACGATTAAGCGTGTTGTGGCGCAGTCTGGCGCAATGTTAAAAAAAGGTGATGTTATTTTGGAACTCAGCAACATTAACCGTGAGATCACTGTCTTACAGCAAGAAGCGCAGTTGAACGAAAGTATCACGCGCCAACGCGACACGCGACTTGCGATCACGCGTAACGACCTTGAACAGCGACAAACCCTGGCTTTGATCGATAACCAATTGCAGATCCTCGAGCCGCAGTACAGAAGGCAGAAACAGCTTTATGAAAAGAAACTCATTGCTAAGCAGGATTTTGAAAAAACGGAGGCCGATTATAAATACAACCTCGAGCGGAGAAGGATTACTTATGAGGTGTATAAAAATGATTCGCTTGACAGGATCCGTCAGGTGAAGGAATTGACGTACTCTGAGCACAAAATGAGTCAAAGTCTCGAAGGCGTTGGAAAGATCCTCGACAACCTGGTGATCCGCGCCCCAATGGATGGACAGCTCTCGCGTCCGCAGCTCGATCCCGGACAGGCAGTAAACCCGGGTCAGCGGCTTGGTCAGGTCGATATCGTGGGAAGCTATAAAGTCCGCGTTCCTATCGATGAATTGTATCTGCCGCGCATTGCTGAAGGGCTTCAGGCGACTACAACCTTCAATAATAAAGATTACCTTTTGGAAATCACTTACGTGTACACCACTATTGCCAATGGACGTTTTGATGTCGACATGCAGTTTGTTGGTGATGTGCCTCAAGGAATTCGCAGAGGTCAGTCGTTGAGATTGAGAATTCAGCTTAGCCAGTCTTCAGAGGAATTGCTGCTGCCGGTTGGTGGATTCTATAAAGACACCGGAGGAAACTGGGTGTATGTTCTTGAAGATGGCGGTAACCGTGCTGTGAAAAGAGACGTCAAACTGGGCAGAAAGAATCCGGAGAACTTCGAAGTGCTCGAAGGTCTGAAACCTGGCGACAAAGTGATCACCTCTTCATACGAGAACTTTGGGACTAACGAAGTATTGATCCTGAACTAGTAACCTTTTCGAAAAATAAAAGTATTCAATCAAGCAACTAATAATAGAAAGCGAACATCCTTAATTAAAACTCAATCGAAAAACATAACGCCATGATCAAACTTAAAAACCTCGAAAAAGTCTACACTACGGAAGAAGTAGAAACCACCGCGCTGAACAACATCAACCTGGAGATCAAGGATGGTGAGTTCGTGGCCATCATGGGCCCGTCAGGTTGCGGTAAATCAACCTTGCTGAATATCGTTGGGCTTCTTGACAACCCTACTGGTGGCGAGTATTACTTTGGCGAGCACGAAGTTGCCAAGTATAGCGAGCGCCAGCGTGCACAACTGCGCAAAGGTTCTATCGGTTTCGTCTTCCAGAGCTTTAACCTCATCGATGAACTGACCGTGTTCGAGAACGTGGAGCTTCCCCTGTTGTACATGAAGGTCCCTGCATCTGAGCGCAAGACCCGTGTTGAAGAAGTGCTCGAGCGTATGAACATCATGCACCGAAGAAACCACTTCCCGCAGCAGTTGTCTGGTGGTCAGCAACAGCGCGTGGCGATCTCCCGTGCGATCGTAGCAAAACCTAAAGTGATCCTTGCCGATGAACCTACCGGTAACCTCGATTCTGCGAACGGTGAAGAAGTAATGAAGCTGTTGTCTCAACTCAATGAAGAAGGAACAACGATCGTGATGGTGACACACTCACCTTACGATGCAAACTATGCGCACAGAATTGTCAATCTCTTTGACGGAAAAGTGGTTACGGAAAACATTAAAGAGCATTTCCACATCTAACCAGCGATGCGCCTTTCATAGTCGATGAGAGGAGTCGCATAGGTTATTGAAAGTAAACTAGTAAAAGCGAACGTCAGGCGGATTGTGGCGGTCAGTAAATGCCTGGCTTCCCTTTTCTGTGAAGCCTTCTGGTGCAAACTGGAAGGCTTTTTTGTTGTCTACAACTTGAGTGCTGGGGGATGATGCGCGGGAATTTAATAAACGGAGCCAGGTGCTGGGAAACAGGGAAGAGGCAGGCCCGCGTTTCCTCCGCGCTTGACCCTCATATCTAGTTCTGAACCAGCTCAAATAAGATTTGAACAACACCTGCATTTCCAGCACCGAATCTAGTTCACGCCACATGCTTGACGATTTGCGATACAACTCGCTACTGCCTTCCCGGCAACTGGCACATGACCCACCCTTACCCGACATACACTCGAACGAACTGCGCTACGACTCGTCATCGCATTCCCCAGCACCCGCACCCGATGGCAAAGTGAACACAGGAGTGTACGTCAATGAACATAGAACTTCGATTGAAGCTCAAAACCTGAAGTTCCAACGCGCGTTCAGGCCCTGGCACATTTCTTGGCCGCCTGGTGCAACCTAAGTTTATGTTTAGCAGTCTTAGGTACGAAACCCTTACCCGTCATGATCAAAAACTATCTCCTTATCACCTGGCGAAGCATGATGAAGAACAAACTCTTCATCTCCATTAACATCTTCGGCCTGGCTATCGGAATCGCGTGCTGCATTGTTTCCTATTTTAATTGGGAATTCGACCTCACCTACGACTTCAATCATAAAAATCGTGAATCCATTTATCGCGTAAGCTCCGTGCGCGAATTCGAAGGTCGCTCCAGGATGTATGGTTATGTACCGTGGCCAATGGGAGCGACCATCAAATCGAATGTTGCCGACATCAGCAAACTCAGCAGGCTCAATAATTCATGGACTAACGTCAAGGTCGCGGATAACCTTTTTCCATCGGGGCTAGCCTATGTCGATCCGGATTTTTTCGACATGTTCTCTTTCGAATTTATCCAGGGCCAGGGGTCTGTCAAAGACAAGTCGAAAATTGTACTGAGCGATGAAATGGCGGTGAAATTGTTCGGAACAACAGACGTTGTCGGCAAGCAGCTCACACAAGTAATCAACAATGACCTGAAGGAATTTGAAGTTGGCGGAGTATTTAAGAAACAACCGTCAAACTCAAGTTTCTTTCATGAATCGTATGTGAACTTTGAGAACTACTATGACGAAGGCAAGGATGTGAAGGAAGATGATTGGAAAAATCGCAATGCATTGTTCGTAATGATCAATGATCCTTCCCGTCTCGCTACGGTCGATAAACAACTGCAGCCCTATCGCGAGAACAATAACAAAGTTCGGGAGGATTTTCAGATCAGCAAGTTTGTGCTTGATCCATTTGTGGGAATGGCTCAACGCGATGAACAAAACGATACATGGTCGATGACGAAGGAGGGGAATCCCACTGCAGCTGTAATCGCTCCGTTGTTCATGGCTGTGCTCTTGCTCTTAATAGCATGCTTCAATATGACCAACACCTCGATCGCGATCTCGTCACGCAGGTTGAAGGAGATCGGGATCAGAAAAGTGATGGGCAGTATGCGCGTGCAGCTCATCGTTCAGTTCATTGGAGAAACAGCGTTTGTATGTTTCATGGCATTGGTGATCGGCTTGCTGCTTGGCGAAGTGCTGCTGGGTGCCTGGAATTCGCTTTGGCCATACATGAAGCTGGAGTCTCACTATCTCGACAACCCTGGTTTTCTGATTTTTGTCATCGGTATTCTCAGTTTCACGGCATTGCTCTCGGGCGGATATCCTGCCTTCTACGTCAGCAAATTTGAACCGGTGAGCATCCTCAAGGGAAAATTGAAATTTGGCGGTACCAACCTTTTCACACGGATCTTGCTTGCGCTGCAATACGCTTTCTCATTGATCGGAATCATCTTCGCTTTCGCTTTTTACAGCAACTCACTTTATCAACGCGACTTCGATCTCGGGTTCAATCAAAAAGGAGTTATTGTAGCGTGGGTGCAAAACCAAAGTGAATATGAAACCTATCGCAATTCCCTTTTGTCGAGCAAAGATATTTCGGCCATTGCGGGAACCAAGCACGGTATCAATACAGGTGGTTATAACGATCCGGTGAAACACGAATCGAAAGAAATAGAAGTGGATATCATTGATGTCGGAGACGACTATTTGAATACGATGGGAATCGAGCTGATCGAAGGACGTGATTTCCAAAAAGACTCGGAAACAGACCGTAAAGAATCGGTGATCATTTCGAAAACGATGGCCGATGCATTTGGGTGGAAGCAGCCGCTTGGAAAAGAGATCATCTGGATGGATACCGTCAAATTGTACGTAGTGGGTGTGGTAAAAGACATTTATACTAATGGATTGTGGAGGAAGACCGATCCGCTGATGATGCGTTACACAAGCAAAGACCAGTATGCGCAAGTACTTGTGAGCGCACCGGCCGAAAAAATAGTGGACGTCCAGAAGTTCATGGAAAAACAATGGAAAGAAGTTTTTCCGAACCGGTTGTACAATGGTTGGTACCTGAATGGTAGCATGGCCGAGGCTGTGACTGTGAATAACAACATTGTAAAAATGTTTGTGTTCCTTGGGATCGTGGCGCTGATACTTTCGGCTACCGGGCTGTTTACGCTGGTATCGCTGAATATCATCAAGAGAATGAAAGAGATCGGTGTCCGAAAGGTTCTTGGTGCTTCGATCGCGAACATTACCCGCATCATCAATACGGAGTTCGCGGTCATTTTGCTCATTGCATCCATTCTGGGTTCACTGGCGAGTTACTTCCTTGTCGACATACTCATGGATAGCATCTGGGACTACTACCAGTCGACAACGAGCATAACTTTCGCAGTTTCGGTCTTCCTGATGTTTACAGTTTCTGCGGTCGCTATCGGTTACAAAGTATTCAGCGCGGCATCGATGAATCCGGTGAATACGTTGCGAGATGAATAGGAAAAGTCGACAGGTGACCGTTCACAGTTGACGGTCTTTCATCAAGGCCATCCTGCTTACGCTTCGATCACGACAAATTCCATCGAAGTGGTGCATCTGATTTCCTGGTGAAGAACTGTACGGTCAACCGTGAACCTGATCCAGCCGAACATCTCGAATTAAATTCGCGCTTCTTGTAACATCACAACCCAATCAGCGTCAAACATTCACACAAATCTCCGTCATGCTATCAAACTATTTTAAGGTTGCCCTTCGCAACATCATGAAGTACAAATTTTTCTCAGCGATCAATATCCTGGGAATGACTATCGGTATTACTGCCTGCCTGCTGCTCTTGCTTTACGTTACCGATGAGCTCAGCTACGATCGTTTTCACGAGAAAGCTGATCGTATGTATCAGGTCGGCTTACATGGAAAGATCGGTGATCAGGATATCCACACATCGACAACGTGTCCTCCGATGGCGGAAGCTTTGGTGAGAGATTTTCCTGAGGTGGAAGAAGCAACCCGGTTCGCAAACTATTGGGGCCCACCGACCATCAAGTATGAGGACAAGGTTTTCACAGAGAACCGCGTGCATTATGCAGACTCCAACTTCTTCAATTTCTTTTCCTTCAAACTTATCGAAGGAGATCCGAAGACAGTGTTGAAAGAACCGAATACGGTAGTACTCACGGAATCGATGGTGAAGAAGTATTTTGGTGAAGAGAGTCCAATCAATAAACTTGTGGTGATCGGTGGTGAGAATACTTCATATAAAGTAACAGGTATCGCGCAAGACCCGCCCCTGAATTCACACATACTCTTCAACGTTCTGATCTCGAGTCGGTCGGGACAGCATCTGCAATCGACAGAGTGGCTTAATAATTATCTGCACACGTATTTCATCATTAAGGAAGGTACATCTGTAAAGGCCCTTCGGGAGAAATTCAAGACCCTGGTGGTCAAATATGTTGGTCCGGAGATCGAGCGCTTCATGAATGTTACCATTGATCAGATGGAGAAATCGGGCGGTGCGTACGGATACTATACGACAGCAGTTACGGATATTCACCTGCGTTCCGTTTCTCAGCATGACAACGAGCCTAGCGGAAATATCACTTATGTTTATTTCTTTGCTGCGATCGGCATCTTCATTATTGTGATCGCCTGTATCAATTTCATGAACCTTTCTACAGCCCGGTCTGCCGGACGCGCGAAGGAAGTGGGTTTGCGCAAAACGCTGGGCTCCCTTCGTGGCCAAATGATCGGACAATTTTTGGCGGAGTCTATGGTCTATAGTGCGATCACCGTTGTACTTGCATTCGCGCTTGCCTACATTTTGCTTCCACAGTTCAATCTCCTGGCAGGTAAACAACTCGGCATGGAAATGCTGATCAGTTCGAAGTTTCTGTTGTCGCTGCTCGGTGTTGCCTTATTCGTTGGCCTGGTGGCGGGCAGCTACCCTGCATTTTATCTCACGTCATTCAATGCGGTTGAAGTACTCAAAGGCAAAGTGCGGTCGGGCGTAAAGAGTAAAGGCGTGAGAAGCGCTTTGGTTGTGCTGCAATTCGGACTTTCGATCTTCCTCATCATTTTCACGGCAGTAGTTTACCAGCAAATATCTTTCATGCAGAACAGAGACATGGGTTTGGATAAACACAATGTCCTGGTAATTCATGCGGGGCAACTGGATAAAAATCTGGATGCTTTCAAAAATGCTGTGCTGCAGCAAAGCGGAATTGTCAAAGCGAGTTATACAAATAACAGTTTTCCCGGAGTGAACAATACAACGGTGTTCAAGGCCGCGGGGTCAGAGCAGGATCATATTATGGGTTTATATTATGCCGACTACGACCACCAGGATGTTCTGAAATTCGAATTGAAAGAGGGGCGGTTCTTCTCGAAAGATTTCCCGTCCGATTCATCAGCGATATTGTTGAACGAAGCTGCCGTCAAGGAGTTCGGCTACGCGAAGCCACTTGAAGAAGAAGTGATCCATATAGATGATGGAAAGCGTGAAAACCTTCGCGTGATCGGAGTGTTCAAAAATTTCAATTTCGAGTCATTGAAGATCAATGTGCGGCCACTCGCCATCCGCCTGACCAATCATTCATGGAATCTGATGGTGAGGTACTCAGGAAATGCGCAGGAAACAGTGCCATCGATCGAAAAGATATGGAAGCAATACTCCAATGGCCAACCATTCGACTACACGTTCCTCGATCAACGCTTCGATGATCTATTCCGCGGTGAACAGCGCATGGGACAAGTCTTCACCGTCTTCTCAGGTCTGGCGATCTTCATTGCATGTCTGGGATTGTTTGCGCTGGCTGCGTTCACTGCTGAACAACGCACAAAAGAAATCGGTATCCGAAAAGCGATGGGTGCGTCAACCTCCGGAGTTGCTGTGTTGCTGTCGAAAGAATTCACAAAACTTGTTCTTGTTGCACTTCTCCCTGCTGCGGGTGTTGCGTACTATGTGGTGAATAATTGGCTGAACACGTTCGCGTATCACATTGACCTGTCCATCTGGATCTTCCTGGCGAGTGGCGTGGTGGCGATTGTGATTGCGTGGCTGACGGTAAGTTTTCAGTCCATAAAGGCAGCTGCGGCAAACCCGGTCGAATCCCTCCGATACGAGTAGGTTCGTACAACCATTCATATTCGAAAGGCGCTTTTTGGGTGCCTTTTTTACATTTTAGCATGCCGATAATTTTAAGTTTCACAAACGAATTTTCTCATCCGACTTTTCCTAAATTGATCATTCAACCGCCAGGTATGGAAAAATTTAAAGTCTCCAAAAAAGCATTGAAGGCGATGCTGAAGGATTCCATGAACACGGCTATTAGTAGCTTAGAACTGCCCAAGCCTACGAAAAGAGTTCGCAAACTCCTTGACCGCAGTGCGAAAGAGCTGGCTGCGGAGTTTGCCCGCCTGATGAAAAAGCGAACACAAAGGTCAGGAAAGCTGATAGAGCCCTTAGTTACGTGGATCATGTGCTGACGGGAAAAAAGCTGAAGAAAAGTAAGAAGCTTCAGCCTGTTGAATCGGTTTAGTTTTATGGTTTATAAACGATTGGAAAAGGGCCTCTGTTGAAGAGGCTTTTTATTTTTTACCACGAAGGCACGAAGATTCTTTTGATCACCTATCGGAATTTTTTTCGGCCGATCTGGCGCGGTAATTTTTCGGAAAGTATAGCGCAAAAAAATATTCACCGGTACCCCCCCCATGTCTTTTCGTTTCCTTTGTGTCTTCGTGCCTTCGTGGCTAACCTGCATTCAATACACGCGTCTCGATTCGAGTTCTTCCGCGATGGTGATCGACACCAGGATCATCAGCATGCCATAAAAAATATCTTCAACTGGAATTGTTCCGAGGCGTAACCCCATGTTCTCATTGTTGTCATACCACACCACTGGCTCATCGATAAAAGAACCAGTCAAAATGCCATTCACGACAAAGAATGGGACGAGCAGCGTCAGAAAAGCGAAATAGAATCTGCCCATGTATCGTGGGCGGAGCTTCAACATTTGATAAGCGAGAAACAAACCTGTTAAGATAAAAGTCAAAGCGGTGTATGCGAGGTGCATGAAGTATCCACCAGTTACAAGCAGGACTACAATTATCACGCTTGAAATAATTTCGTGATGGGGATAGAGGTAGTCTTTTTCAACGAGGTTCGTCAACGCGAAGTATGTGAAAACGCAAGCGTAAGGAATGCAAAAGAAGAAAAGGACCTCTTCTAGCGGAACGGAGAGCAAAGTGATGCCGGAATAGTATCGTTCATTGAACCCCCAGATGCCCAGGCGCGTGAAGATCTCATCCCACGCTATGAAGACGATCGCGGTGAACAAGATCGCGGGTATTACATATTTCCATTTCTTCGAAAAATTGGCACGCGAATGAAAGCTGAATGCAAGGGGAACAATAAGGGTTAAGATGTTCAGCGTCAGGTATAGGTATTTGGAATTCAAGGCTATTGGGTTTGTGAGCGATGCCGTTTGAAAGTAAAATTCTTCGCTTCGTATTTTTTCGGTGCATAGAGGAAACCAAAGGCTTCACATCCGTCTTTCGTGTGCTTGTTGTGATGGACATAGTGTGCGTGGATCATCCGTTGAAGATACCGGCTTTGTTTTTCCGGCCGCCACGTCAATCGCTGATGAACAATGATGTCGTGAAAGATCACATAAAAAATTCCATAGCACAGAATTCCCAGGCCCACCGCAAGCATGTAAGGGTTATATGATACCCACGAGAAGTAGTAAAAGATGGCGATCGATGGGATGCTGAATATGACCGCGAACAGGTCATTTTTTTCTACCGCATAATTATGAATCGTATGATGGGACCGGTGCCACGTCCACAGGAAGCCATGCATCACATATTTGTGTGTGAACCACGCAACAAATTCCCAGAAGAGAAATGTGGCTATGGTGATCAGTGAGCATATCAAAATCAAGATCATAGTACTTATCAAAAATACGATCTTGCCACAAGGTCACCAAGGCAAGAAGGAAGTGGCTTGGAAGGTTATTTATTTTTGAAAATTTGTATCCTTCAGGATGATCTTGAACCACGCTGTATACTCTTCGGGGTTCTTTCTCACATCTTCCAGGAGCCATTTCAGATCGACAAACTTCCAATCTTCCACCTCTATGCGGTTGATATCGGGTACACCGTTGAATATGGCCTTGAATACATGATCGAACTCATGTTCCGTCAATCCTTTGTCCAGCGCAGTTTTATAAATGAACGAATGTGAAAACTCCGGTTGCAAGTCGATACCCATCTCTTCTTTAAGTCTCCGCCTGGAAGCATCACGGATATTCTCTCCCGGTAACGGATGACTGCAACATGCATTTGTCCATAATCCCCCGCTGTGATATTTTTGAGCGGCTCTTTTCTGAAGAAGCATTTCGCCTTTATTATTGAAAACGAGAACGGAAAATGCGCGATGCAACCGGCCCTCACGGTGAGCTGCCATTTTCTCCATCGTTCCAATTTCATTATCGTGCGTGTCGACCAGGATAACCATTTCCATCAGAGCAAATTTAACTGATGTTTCACAAATGAGTAAGCCAGCAGCCCGGCCTTGTGCCGATTTTTTATCCTGATGCGTTTGGTCATGATCCGGTCGGAAGGTGTGTTTCTGATCTTGTTGAACAAAGCATAATAATAGATGTATGCCATATAAACTCCGAATCTCGCTGATCGCGGAAGCATACGAATACCTTTAAATGCATGGTTAAAATCGATGGCTATACGTTGTTCTATTTCTTTTTTATTTTTTTCTTCAAATTGACCCGGATCGACATTTGGAAAATAACTGCGGCCCATGCCCGCATAGTCTGCCTTGAGGTCGCGGAGGAAATTTACTTTCTGGAATGCAGACCCAAGACTCATGGCATATGGCTTTAATTTATCGAACATGTTGTTATCACCGTTGCTAAAAACCCGCAGGCACATCAGGCCGACAACTTCAGCGGAGCCGAGAATGTATTGCCGGAAATTCTCTTCACTATAAAAGTTTTGTTTGAGGTCGAGCTCCATGCTATCGAGAAACTGGTCGATGAGTTGTCGCTCGATGTTGAAATCGCGAACAGTTTTTTGAAAGCTGTTCAAAATCGGATTTAGGGAAATTTTTTCGTCAATACTCCGATAGGTGTCTTCGCGGAAACGTCTCAGCAGGGTTTGCTTGTCGTAGTCGTGAAACGTATCAACAACCTCATCCGCAAAACGAACAAAGCCATAGATGGAATAGATGGGATCGCGTAACGCTTTGTCCAGACACCAAATGCCTATAGAGAACGAAGTGCTGTATGCTTTTGTAGTCAATCGGCTGCATCGGATGGAAACGTTGTCGAACAATTCTTTCATAGGCGGGTGGTTTTGGTTTTTCGGATAAGTTCACGAGCCACTACCTGACCTGAGATGATCGCTGGTGGAACTCCCGGGCCGGGAACGGTGAGCTGTCCGGTATAGAACAGGTTGCTGACTTTTTTATTTACGATGGAGGGCTTCAAAATTGCGGTTTGCCATAGCGTGTTGGCGAGGCCATATGCATTTCCGCGAAAGGAATTATAGTCTGCAATGAAGTCTTGATGCGCGTAAGATCTTTTATAGACAACATGTTCTTCAATTGATTCCCCGGTGGCGGTTTCTAGCCGCGCCATCACCAGCCTGAAATATTTTTCGCGCTGCGATTCGTCATCGATGAGACCCGGGGCCGTAGGAATAAGGATCACGAGATTTTCACAGCCTGCCGGAGCAACGCCTGGATCGGTTTTAGATGGACAGCTGATGTAAAACTGCGGTGAGCTCGGCCACTGTGGTTTTTCATAGATCTCCTTTGCATGCTGCGAGAAATCCTGGTCAAAGAAGAGCGTGTGGTGCAGAAGATTTTTTATTCGCTTGCTGACACCCACGTAATAAAGAAGACACGATGGGGCCATCACACGTTGGAGCCAGTAGGTGCTGGTATATTTCCTGAATTTCTGAGGAAGCAGCTGCTGCTCCACATGATGATAGTCGGCACTTGCAACAATAAAATCACTCGCGTGAAAACGTTCATTCGCATAAATGCCCTTCGCTTTCACGCCATTCATTTCAAATCCGGTGATGGGTGTAGAAAATTTGAATTTCACACGGTGCTCTTTGGCCACTGACACCATCGCCTCAACGATCTTATAGAAGCCGCCCACGGGATACCATGTTCCGAGTGCCATGTCGGCATAATTCATCAGGCTGTAAAGTGCTGGCGTTTGTTGTGGAGTTGCGCCCAGGAAGAGTACAGGGAATTCAAGCAACTTGATGATGCGAGGTTCTTTGAAAAATTTCCGCACATACGCTGACATCGACTTAAATACGTGAAGTTTAAAAACGCCTTTCAACAAATCACGGTCGATAAATTCCGCTGGCGATAGTCCGGGTTTTTGCACCAGCCCGTTTATGCCCAGCTCGTATTTGAATTTTCCTTCTTCCAGAAAGCGAATCAATTTTTTACCGGCACCCGGCTCCAGCTCATCGAATAGTTTACAGAGGGCGTCAACCCCCGAAGGGATATCGAGATGATCACGCTTGCCGAAGAATATGCGATAGGAAGGATCAAGTCTTACGAGCGAGTAGTAGTCAGAAGGTTTTTTTCCGAACAACTCAAAATATTTGTCAAAGACATCGGGCATCCAATACCAGCTCGGCCCCATATCGAACACAAATCCATTCGATTCGAACTTTCTCGCGCGGCCCCCGGCACTTTCATTTTTTTCGAATACAGTCACATCGAATCCCGCTTTAGCCAACGAGGTTGCTGCCGACAATCCCGAGAATCCCGAACCGATAACTGCAACTTTTTTCATTCGAGAGGTTGTTCCGGAAGTTAATCAAATATCCGGTCAACTTTTTTTGGACTTACAGGCGTGTTTTAAATTCTGCTCTTCAGGTTGTTGATGGGAAGCTCGGTTTAACAATCCCGGCACTTGTATCACAGCTGGCGAAATAGAGCCGGCTACTGATGTCTGTTCGCAGCGATTCGAGGATTCCTGGTGACGTTTTTACGGGGTACGAGAGCGCAGGTTTGCTTCCGACAGTTTTTCGAGCCCTGATCGAATAATCCTCTAACGTAATTCAATCACCCCTAAACAGCTGGATTGAAAAAATACTTTTGGGAAACTCGTGAGAATGATACCTTTATTTTATGGCAGAAGATCGGTTAAAGGTAGGAAAAGATTGGTTTGCGGAAATGGGTTGGACGCCATTCCCATTCCAGGTGGAAGCGTGGCAAACTTATCTCGATGGATTGAATGGACTTGTCAATGCTCCAACCGGTAGCGGCAAGACGTATTCATTGCTGATGCCGATCGTTCTCGAATTCCTGAAAGATCATCAAACTGTTAAATCACAAAAATCAAGCGGACTTCAAGCCATCTGGATCACACCCATTCGCGCGCTTTCCAAAGAAATCGAGATCTCTGCCAGGCGACTTGTTGAAGGACTTGACATCAATTTCAAAATAGGTGTTCGGTCAGGCGATACAAAAGTTTCAGAACGGATCAAGCAACGATCCAAACCTCCGCAGCTCCTCATTACCACACCCGAAAGTCTTCACCTGTTGCTCGCTGGAAAAGATTACGCTGAATTCTTTAAAGATCTGAAAGCGGTTGTTGCTGACGAATGGCATGAGCTGATGGGTTCGAAGCGTGGCGTTCAGATCGAGCTTGCTCTTTCGAGGTTGAAGTCGATTTCTCCGGGATTGAAAGTGTGGGGCATATCGGCTACTATCGGAAACATGGATCAGGCCGTTGAAGCGCTGCTCGGTAACTCGTACGTTCCAGGAGAATACAAGATCGTGAAGGCGAATATCAGTAAGCAGGTTGAAGTCGATTCCATTATGCCTGACAGCCTCGACAAAATGCCGTGGGCAGGGCACCTCGGTATTCTGCTGCTCGACAAAGTTATTGAGATCGTCAAGGCTAGTAACAGTACACTCATCTTTACAAACACGAGGTCATTCGCGGAGATCTGGTATCAGAAGATGTTAGACAAAGCGCCAGAGCTATCAGGACTTATCGCCATGCACCACGGATCGATCAGCCAGGAGCTTCGTAGTTGGGTTGAAGAACAACTGCATGAAGGCAAGCTCAAGGCCGTGGTGTGTACATCGAGCCTCGATCTTGGTGTCGATTTCCGCCCGGTTGAAACTATCGTACAGGTCGGGAGCCCAAAAGGTGTCGCGCGTTTTCTCCAGCGCGCAGGCCGAAGCGGCCATCAGCCCGGAGCCGTCAGCCGGATATTTTTTGTTCCCACACATTCTCTCGAACTCACGGAAGCGGCCGCGCTTCGGGAGGCCATCAAAAAAAGTATTGTTGAAGACAGGTTTCCGTATATCCGGTCATTCGATGTGCTCATGCAATACCTGATCACCCTGGCAGTGTCCGATGGCTTCAGGCCGGATGTGATCTTCAGGGAGATCAAGGGTACTTTCAGCTACAACAGCGTGAGCGAGGAGGAGTGGCTGTGGTTGCTGAATTTCATCACTACAGGTGGTGACTCGTTGCAAGCTTACAATGAATATCGCAAGGTGGTGATTCGTGATGGCGTGTTTAAGGTCGAGAATCGGATGATCGCCATGCGCCATCGTCTTTCAATAGGAACGATTGTGGGCGATGCGTCACTTCATGTTCGTTTTGTGACCGGAAAATATCTCGGAACGATCGAAGAATATTTTATTTCGCGATTGAATCCGGGAGATGTGTTTTGGTTTGCGGGAAAGAATCTCGAGCTGGTACGCATCAAAGAAATGGAAGTGCACGTTCGAAAGACGAATCGGAAGTCGGGCGCGGTTCCCTCGTGGCAAGGCGGGCGGATGCCACTTTCGTCACAAATGAGCGAAATGATCCGTTTGAAGATCAATGAAGTTGTTGAAGGAAAGCAACATGATAAAGAGCTTGTCTTTCTCGAACCACTTTTCAAACTTCAGCAAGAGCGATCCATAATCCCTGGAATCCGCGATTTTTTGATCGAGTATTTTCAAAGCTCGGAGGGCTATCATGTGGTGATGTATCCCTTCGAAGGTCGTTTTGTGCATGAAGGGATGGCTGCACTGATGGCCTATCGAATTGCGCAGATCAGGCCCATCACGTTCTCCATCGCCATGAATGATTATGGATTTGAATTGCTGTCCGATCAACCGATTCCCATCGAGGAGGCTGTCGAAACAGATGTACTGGGAACAAATGATCTGCTGAAAGACATTCAGGCGAGTATCAATTCAATTGAAATGGCGCGGAGAAAATTCCGCGATATCGCTGCGATCTCCGGACTCGTGTTCAAAGGATATCCGGGCAAGCCTGTGAAGGACAAACATCTGCAATCGTCATCCCAGCTTTTCTTCAATGTATTCAACGATTATGAAGCTCATAATCTTTTGCTGCGTCAGGCTTATGAAGAGGTGATGGACTTTCAGCTTGAAGAAGCGCGTTTACGAAAAGCGCTCGAGCGGATTGCGACCCAAAAGATCGTCATCACGCATCCGGACAAACCTACACCCTTCGCATTTCCCATCATTGTCGATCATATGCGCGAGAAGCTCACCACCGAGAAGTTAGAAGATCGGATCAAGAAGATGGCGCTGGCTTATGCTGAATAGTAGGCAGAACAGTTGGCAGTTGGCAAAGAAACCAGTTGGCAATAGTAGAAACTAGTTCAAACAGATTCCCTTCGATTGACTTGCACGACCAAAGAAATTAATTTTAGAAACTGGCAGTTTTTGCAAGGAAGTTTAGGTCTGAAATCCGGATCATTGTAGAATCAGCTTGGACATTTTCATTTAGTCCGGCTCGATATTGAGAGTGGTGAAAGCCTAATCCTACTTTCACCAATTGCCAACGGGCTTTCTTGCCAACTGCCAACCACTCCTTGGCACGCCTTTTATGCCTACGCAGAAAACTGTCCAACGTAGCGGATCGCTACAATCAAGCAAAAAACTTATGAAGGGAATTTACAGGGAGATATTGAGACCTGATCATGTGGTTAAGGTCATCAATCGGGATGCAGAAGGAATATCGTATGAGGATGGTGACAAGATCATTTGCACCAAACGCGTGAAGAACTTTGATCAACGTTTCAGGAAAGATGAGGCTGCAACCAACGCAGAGCTCCTCGCAGATTTTCAGCCGTCACTCGTATTGCGGTGATCAGAATATTGCGCGGAACAAAAGGAACAGCGTTCCCGACATCACCAGCACAACCGGTAGCGTCAAAAACCACGCGAGCAGAATGTTCCTCACCGTGTCGGGCTGAAGGTTCTTAACACCCTTGCTGGCCACCATGCTTCCGGCAATACCAGATGAAAGCACGTGGGTTGTGCTTACCGGCAACGCGAGGTATGTAGACACGGCAATGGTGCTGGCCGCAACAAGCTCTGCACTTGCACCCTGGGCATATGTAAGATGTTCCTTGCCGATTTTTTCGCCAATGGTTTTTACGATCCGTTTCCAGCCGATCATGGTACCCACTCCGAGTGACAGGGCGATCATCAGGATCACCCAGGTAGGTGAATAATCAATAATACCCTTTACTTTTTTCATCTCGCTCTTAATCAGCTGCGTTTCTGCGTGACTGATTCGCACTTCTTCTTTGCCCATCAAACTTTTCAAATTCCGATCGATAAACATCACATCTTTCCGAATCAGGAATCTTTCATTTTTTGGGATCTGGTCAACGGACGAAAGCGTGGCGACCTTGCCGAGGATCTCGTTTGCAAGTCGTTTAGTTTCTGCGATCTTGCCCTTGTCGGCTTCTCCCAGCACGCTCGTATTAATGGAGTCGAGAACTACTTCGATCTTTGTCAAAGGATCTCGCAATTTCGATGGATCGAATGTGCGGTCGAGCGCGAAGAAGGAAGGCACGATGCCGATGAGCACAAGCATCACAAGGCCCACGCCTTTTTGACCATCGTTTGATCCGTGCGCAAAGCTTACGCTGCTGCAAGTAAGGATCAGCAATGCACGAATACCGGTTGGCGGAGGAGCGCTCTTTTTTGGCTCCTTGAAAAGTACTTCTCCATATTTCGTCTTTTTTGTGAGCACGCGCATCACGTACATCATTACAATCGTCACGGAGAAACCAAACAGTGGTGATATCAGCAGCGAAAGTCCGATCTCCTGCGCTTTTCCCCAGTTCACAGCCGCTTCGTTTCCTCCGGGCAAAAATGAATACGCGATGCCAACACCAAGGATCGATCCGATCAGTGTGTGCGAGCTCGAACAGGGAATGCCCATGTACCACGTCAGTAAATTCCAGATGATCGCGCTGATCAACAACGCCATGACCATCGACAGGCTATGCGCGATATTCTGATCAACGAGCGATTCAACCGGAAGAAGATTGATAATTCCTACGGCAACTCCGATGCCTCCGAAGAAAACACCAAGGAAATTAAAGGTGCCCGAAAGGATCACGGCAGTCCATGGCTTGAGCGAATTGGTATAGATCACCGTAGCAACCGCATTCGCTGTGTCGTGGAAGCCGTTGACAAATTCAAACCCGCAGGCCGCAACAAGACATAAAATAAGAAGGAGGGCATGGGACAACTCGAGTTCGAACATACTGGGCTTAAAATTCCCGCAATCTAAGTCGAATTCCCCAGCGGTCGGGTACCGCCATGTTAAGTTTTTGTTAAGTGCTTGATTGACATCGTTATGTAATTATAAGCCAGCCACTTAGGGTCGTTTAGGGGTCCTTGATTGTTTAAAAAGCCAGGGTAAAAGATGAGGTTCCTGGTATGCCTGAACCCAACTGTTGTGGGCAATATCCGGGTACTCCGTGTATCCTGGATTTCCGCCTGCCTTTTGGATGGCCAGGATCATATTCCGCGATTGTTTTGGATCCACTACATTGTCGAGGGCTCCATGGAATGCCCAGATCGGGATATCCTTGATCGTTGCGGCCGACTTTTCATCTCCGCCCCCGCAGACGGGAACCGCTGCAGCAAACCGGTCGGAGTTTTTTGTGATCAGATTCCACGTTCCAAATCCACCCATAGAAACTCCGGTAATGTAAATACGGTCTTTGTCGATTGGGAACGTTTTTTCAATCTGGTCGAGTAACTGCATGAGAAGCAATGCCGGCATCGCAGGAACTCCACCACTTGTCCAAACTTGATGTTTCGGACATTGTGGTGCTAAAACATAGCACGGATATTTGCCGCGATTTTTTGTGTCGAGAAAGAGGTCGCGGATATGTGCGAGTTGTGATTCGTTGTCATCGCCCCGTTCTCCCGCTCCGTGAAGGAAAATGACCAGCGGAAATCTATCCATTGCAGTGGGATTCACGGGCTTGAGTAATCGATAGGGCAATGAATCATTTCCATGTTTGAAAATGAGTTTGTCGAATAATTCGGTCGATTGAGCGCTCGCCATCGTACCAATTACGCCATAACAAAAGATTGATAAAAGAC
>CBHROW010000050.1:0-20218 GCA_966080355.1 uncultured Chryseosolibacter sp. | reverse complement strand
CAGGGCGGCCGCTTCAACCGCGACGTGCTGACCTTCGGTCTGGTGTTCATCGTGTGCTTTCTCGTGATCGCCAGTCCAATTCAGCGCGCAGTTGGGCCGATGCTGCCGAACGCCCCATATCTCCTCGCGTTGTGGATGCTTGTGCTGTCATGGGTGTTTACAATCATTTCTTCAGCGATCAGCGGTGTCGCGGTTGTTCGCGATATCGATCATCGTACAGCGGACGTGATCTTTTCTTATCCCCTCAACAGCACTGTGTATTTACTCGGCAGATTTGCCGGATCATTTTCTGTTCTGCTGCTGATCAATCTGGCTGTGCCGCTCGGACTGCTGACGGGCATCTTGCTTGGACAGATCGTTCCGTGGGACGTAGCCTGGCGTGGGCGTGAGATGCTTTCCTTTCACCCATCACACTACATCCAGCCATTCTTCCTATTCACGGTAACTAATTCATTTGTTACCGCGGCCTTGTTTTTCACATCGGGTGCGCTTGGTAAAAAGCCGATCATTATTTACATGCAGGGAGTTTTTCTGATGGTACTTTATCAGCTGGCGAATGGATTTCTGAACGACCTTGATTCGCGCGACTTCGCTGCTATCATTGATCCATTCGGCCTCCAGGCATTTCAAAACCTGACCCGGTACTGGACTCCGGTCGAGCAAAACGCCAATGCGATTCCGCTCGATAGCATTCTCATCTACAACCGCGTATTATGGATTGCCATCGGTATAGCGAGTCTCGCCTGGGTTTGTTTCAGGTTCTCATTTGTTGTCACTCCAGCCAAATTCAAAACTTCAATTCGCGATGTGCCGGACGACACGGGAGCACCCGTTGCAAATATATTCGACATAGAGCGAATCGGAAATAATTCCGTATCGTGGCTGAAACAGGGTGTAAGATTAGGACTTTTCTATTTCAGGCAATTGTGGGTCGAAATTCCGTTTCGCGTGATTGCTGCAACCGGATTCATTGTCGTGATCATCAACGCCACCAAGATGACAGCTATGTATGGCACGAGCTCATTGCCAACAACATTTTCGGTGCTTGCGCTGATGAATTCTTTTACGTTCTACCTGGTGATCATTGCTATACTTTACAGTGGCGAACTGTATTGGAAAGAACGATCTGATAATATTCATGCGGTGACTGATGCGATTCCTGTCAGCACCTCGTCAGTTATCATTTCAAAACTTTTAGCACTCATCCTTGTATATATTGTGTTACTGGTTCTACTGATCGTGGAAGGAGTTGTAGTTCAAATCATTTACGGGTATCGCGACATCAGACTGGACGTATATTTCGGCACGGTATTCGGAGTTACGTTTTCGTATGTGTTGATGTGTACACTCATCTCGTTCTTTGTGCACGTGGTAGTCAACAACAAGTTTCTGGGTTTTGCCATTTGCGTTCTCTTCTTTTCCCTTCAGTTCGTGCTTCCGGGATTGGGGATTGAGCATCCGCTTGCGCGATTCGCGAGTGGGTCGTTGGGTAATTTTTCCGACATGAACGGGTATGGCCATTTTGTATTCGGTTTTGCCTGGATGCGTATCTATTGGAGTCTATTTTCAATGCTGTTATTTACGATCGCGATCGCTTTTTCGCTGCGCGGCTACGACAGCTTACCGATTATGCGCTGGAGAAAGGGCAATCGCGCCATGGCGACCCGCTGGTGGAGCGTTGTGGGTGCGATCGCCATTCTGTTTTGCCTGAGCGGTACCTACATTTATTACAACACCAATCTTTTGAACGCGTTTGAAACGCAAAACACAAACGCAAAGCGGTGGTCTGACTATGAGAAGGTGTTGTCAGGAATGAGCACGCGTATCCAGCCGAAAGTGATATCTGCGTCACTGCACGTGGAGCTATACCCGTCATCAAGGCGCTTTACAGCTTCGGGGCGTTACTCCCTCGTGAACGATTCATCCGTTCCTATCGATGAAGTTCACGTTCAATGCCCGTTGCGTGACCACCTGGCGTTTTCAGATCTGCGCTTTGAAAAGATGGCAACGCTTGTCAAATCCTACGAAGAATTCGGATACCGGATCTATCGGTTAACAACTCCGCTGGCCACAGGAGATAGTGTACAATTCAGCTTCACAGAGACTTATGAACCAAAAGGTTTTACGGCAAATGTTTCGGCTGTTGATCTCGTGCATAATGGAACCTTCCTGACGAGTGATTATTTCCCGTCTATTGGCTACAACAAGAATTTCGAACTCAAGGATGCGCAATTGCGAAGTCAGTATGACCTTTCACGGCCTTCGAATACGAGCGGAAAATCAGCTGGGCGTAAGCAAAACATTTTTAGCAGTGATGCAGATAGACTGCGGCTGCATGTAGTGGTAGGAACTGACGAAGACCAAACTGCGGTTGCTCCTGGCGCGCTGGAAAAAAAATGGCGTACGGAAGCCAGGAATTATTTCAGTTATCAGACGGAGCTCCCAGTTGCGAAATTTTTTACGATCGTTTCTGCCCACTACGAGGTGAAGCGCGAGCGCTGGAGGAATGTCGACTTAGAAATTTATCATCAGCCAGGCCACGAGCTGAATCTTGGAAAGATGATGCAAGCAATGAAATGGTCGCTGGATTATTGTGAAAAGAATTTCAGCCCTTACCAGTTTCATGAGCTTCGCGTGCTCGAGTTTCCGCGATACAGGGCGTTTGCTCAGTCATTTCCAAATTCAATTCCTTTTTCGGAAGGCGTGGGATTTGTTTTGCACGCACGTGATTCTGCAAAAGACCTGGACGTGGCTACCTACGTTACAGCCCATGAAGTTGCGCATCAATGGTGGGGACATCAAGCCATGCCGGCAGATTCCGTAGGGAGCGATCTCCTTTCTGAAAGCCTTTGCCAGTATTCCGCGCTGATGGTGCTCAAGCATCATTTTTCGCAAGCGGTAATGGAACGATACCTGCGCTACGAGCTGAATGCCTATCTCTCCGGCAGATCATTGGAGCGAAACGAGGAGCTGCCACTTGCAGAGGCTCACAGCCAGACGTACATCCACTACAATAAAGCTTCGTTGGTCTTCTTTGCGTTGCAGGATTACATCGGAGAAGAGGCTGTTAACAAAGCCTTACGGTCTTATCTTACAAAATGGCGGGGAAAGAACGGCCACTATCCTGAGAGCTCGGATCTTTTAAGAGAGATCAGACTTCAGACGCCTGATACCTTACAATATCTGATTCATGATATGTTTGAAACCATCACCTTGTTTGAAAATCGCACTGATCACGTGGTGTATGAAGAAAAGCTTGACGGAAGTTTTGAAGTGTCTATTCAAACATCGACAATAAAAAAACGAGTCGATAGCCATGGAAACGAAAGTGCAATTCCGGTTGATGACTGGATCGATGTAGGCGTGTATGCCGAATCAAGTCCAGGTAAAGAAGAATTGGTTTACCTCGAGAAGCACAAGGTAAAAGCAGGCCGGAATTCTTTCGTTATCCAACTCAAACAAAAACCTTCGCGGGCGGGAATTGATCCGCTTTGCAAGCTGATCGACCGGCATGTGAACGATAATGTTGTTGCTGCAAGGCGAAGCGTGGAGATGACGGGTGAGTAGGGTTCGGTAGATGATCTTAAAGGCGTTGAGAGGATCAATTGGATTTTTTCTCGGGCTCCCTGGCATTCGAAAACTTCCTGATCGTATCTGGATTCATGTAGCGCTCGTGTTTTTGATCATTGCGAAAGACATAATCCACACCGCGCCAATTTTTAACATGCATGACCTCACGAACATGGCGGCTATAGCTTTCCAGTTCACTTCCCAATCCGTGCATGATGCAAATGGAGTCGGTCTTGAATTCCATCCGGTCGACAAATTTCGGTGAAAGGTGACCGATCCCGGTTCGCACCGATCGAAAAAAACGTTGTCGTTGGAAGTCAAGCACGTGACTTAGCTCATGACCCATAATGCCGACTTGTTGTTTGTATTCGAGATTTTGAAACAGCAACGGCCGAAGTGTGTCGATGGTTTGGTTGCTGATGGTGATGATATATTTTCTTTTTGCTCTGCGCTTGAAGACGCTTGACGTTGTCGGTCGTGTGGACAGGGGCGTGTAAGCTTTTTCAATACGCCATTCGATTCGGGTGTTCTCAAGCTCGGGGAAATGTGCAAGGGCCTCGCGGATCGGTTTTTCGAAAACAGCGGGGATTGTTTTTGACGATTCTTTTTGCAGGATTGTTGTATCAGCAACATTCGTCCGTTCAAAACCGCTGGATAGAAGAAAAACAATGGCTGAACAAAGAAAGGTCATAATTTTTCCAGGCTACGTGTCATTGGAGAAATCTGCATGTGCAAATTAACGAACGCTGCAACTCTTTCGTATCAAGCTGCTGACCTAATATGCGCTCGCGTGTATTACTGAACTCCACGCAGTGGCACCTCGCCTTGAAGTTTTGATGACCTTGCTTTCAGCCCCGATGTTGCGAGGCTCATGGGCATCTTAGACTTTCAGCTTGCTTTTCAGTTTTCAGCTTTTCTTCTTCAGCTCTCCGCGGAGCAATTGATTGTACTCCTTGCAGGTGAGCATGCCGTGATCATCGCAATATGGACAAGTTTGATATTCGTTTCCGAACGCGCCTTTTCGAATGATCACATGGTCGCCACGACATACGGGGCACGTCACAAGGCCAGAAGGCCCACAATCGATCTCATAATTATTTGAAAGCACCTGTCCGGCCTTTTGGCTTTCCACATTCTTTTCTTTTACCAACTCATTTTGCGCTTTATCGAGGATAGCCACAGCGTCACCGTAAAATTGTCCCGAAGGTCCTTTCAACTGAATGTATTTGTTGAGCCAATCGACACTTTGCTTGAACTTCAACAAATAGTATGAATTCTTACCAAAGTAGTAGGTGAGATCGGAAGGGACACTTCTGACATTTTCCAGAACCATTCTGAACTTCTGGTCGGCTAGCTGATATTGAGCGTTGTCCATGTAGTAGATGCCCGAGTCAAGCTGGCGCATCAGGTCGGCTTTCCTTCGCTGTTCCTCCTGCCGCAGGTATTCTTGTGTTCGCTCATCTTGTGCGAAGGCTGCAGAAGAGACCAGGGCGAGGATAAAAAAAATCAGTTCACGCTTCATGCAAATCTTTCCTTCGGTATGTCCAGCCACTCGAGTGCCGAACGGTAAAAAATATTTTCTTTCACGCTCTCTTCAAGGGGCATTTCTTCAATGAATTTCCCGATCTCCAGGTCACCGAGCGGGAAAGGGTAGTCGGTTCCTAATGTAATTTTTTCAGAGCCCATAAGTTTGATCACGTACTCCAGCATCATCGGATCGTGGGTAACACTATCGACCCAAAACTTCTTAAGATAATTCTTTGGCGGCACATTGTTATCGATTGCCACCAGGTCGGGCCTGCAATCGAAACCATGTTGAATTCTTCCCAGCGTGGGCAGAAACGATCCGCCTGCATGGGCAAAATTCACGCGCAACCTTGGAAGCCTTTCAAAAATTCCGCCAAAAATCATGGAACAAATGGCGCGCGATGTTTCCGCAGGCATTCCCACCAGCCATGGCAACCAGTATCGCTGCATATTCTTTTCGCCCATCATGTTCCAGGGATGAACAAGTACCGCCATGCCTAATTTTTCGCATGCTTGGAAAATCGGAAAAAATCTTTCTTCGTTAAGATTGAGATCATTGATGTTCGAGCCGATCTGCACGCCCTGAAGGCCGATCTCTTTGCAACGTTCGAGTTCCTGGATAGCCAGTTCGCTGTCCTGCATCGGAACGGTGGCCAGTCCGAGATATTGTTTGGGATGTTTGTGAATAAGGTCTGCGATGTGATCGTTCAGGTATTTCGAAAGGTCGAGGCAATCGAGCGGGCGAGCCCAGTATGAGAACATCACAGGAATGGTGCTCACGTCCTGGACCTGTGTGTTGAATTTTTGATACTCTTTGATGCGAACTTCAGCGCTCCAGGCATTTTCCTTGATCTCCCGGAAGAACTGGTTTCCACGCATCATCTTCGCGTATCCTTTCCGGTGATGTTGGAGATAAATAAAATCTCCGTACCCGAATTTTTCAGACCAGTTGGGAAGTTTTTTCGGAAGAATGTGTGTATGAGAGTCGATCTTGAGCATCGGACGAGGATGAAAATCTCGCAATATGGCGCTTTTTCAGCTTCGAAGAAAGGGGCTTGCCTGTAGCTAGCAGTCGCGAGTTACGAGCCTCGAGCTGCAAGCCGGTCTGTGCATATTAGTTTGTCGTTTACAATCATAATTTTAAGCTCGTTAAAATCAAAGAGCCGTGAGATGCTCGTTCAGAACTACTCACGGCTCGCAGCTCGCAGCTAAAAGCTCGCAGCTAGACACCCAACGTCCAGCCCTCGCGATACTCTCTCTTCACAAATTGATTCGCTTCGTCAAAGTTTGTAATCTTCATGTTTTTGGCATCCCACAGCAATTTTTTCCTGCCGGGGAATCCCTCGCCATTCGGTCCGCGCATGGCGTAACTGCGGAGCGCGAGGTTACCCATGATCACTGCTTCCGTGAACGGGCCTGCATAATCGAAAGGCGAACTCAATTGCATTTTTCCGTATCCAGCTTTCACGGCATCGATCCATTGTGTGTAATGACCTTCCTGCTGGCCCGGAACACGTGGAATGGTTTGTTTCGGCATCGTTACTTCTTTCATTCTCGCAGTTGGTAAAAGAACAGGAGATGTGCTGTAGTTGCCCATCATTTTTCCTTTCGTGCCTTCAAAGATGTAGCCGTTATCGCCATCGCCCATGATTTCATTCGGCAACAGTTCTTCGGGGCGTTTAGGGAGGAGACCACCATCCATCCAGGTCAGCGTAATATTCCCCTTCCCATCTTTGCGCGGAAATTTCAAGTGAATAATGGATGATGCTGGGCAGCTATCACTATAGTCGGCCATGTCGAAAAATCCCTTCCACTCGGTCGTTGTGCTGCATTCTACTTCTGACGGAAAATCGATCGGTAAAATTCTGAATGCCGCATCCATAATATGACATCCCATATCACCGAGCGCGCCCGTTCCAAAATTCCACCAACCTCTCCAATTGAATGGAAGGTACGCGGGATTGTAGTCGATAGGTTTAGCGGGACCGAGCCAAAGATCCCAATCCAGTTCTTTCGGTATATCAAATTTTCCTGTCGGGGTCGGTATGCCTTGTGGCCACACGGGACGGTTTGTCCAACAGATCACGTTCTTCACTTCGCCAATCAACCCGGCATCGTGCATTTCTTTTGCGAGGCGCACGTGGTCGGCAGATGCAAACTGATTTCCCATTTGCGTTACGATCTTATTCTTCTTTGCAGTTTCCGCCAGTAAACGCGCTTCGTAGATCGACCATGTCAAAGGCTTTTGCACATACACATGCTTGCCGCGATTCATGCAAGCCATTGCGGCAACTGCGTGCGTGTGATCCGGTGTTGAAATGGTCACAGCATCAATGCCTTTGCCTTCCTTGTCGAGCATGACGCGGAAGTCTTTGTAATATTTGGCCTGAGGAAAATTTTTGACCGATTCAGCAGCCTGACGATCGTCAACATCGCAAAGGAACGCGATCTTTGATGAAGGGTGCGATGCAGCTCCTTTAACATCGACAGTTCCTTTTCCTCCTACACCGATTCCCGCAACATAGACAGTATCACTTGGCGGCACGAATCCTTTTCCGCCTAAAACAAATCGCGGGAGGATGGTGAATGCTGCTCCTGCAACCGCTGCGTTCTTAATGAAATCTCTTCTGGAAACATTTTTTACAATAGGCATGGTGACTTTGTTGTTTATAATTCAATGTAAGAAAATAGCTGCGAGCTTTGAGCTACGGGCTTCGAGCTGTGAGTTGCTTATTTTGAGAGAACGGTAACGTCCGTTTTTTCTCCAAAGCAGAAATAGCAAGTCAGTTCACGTTGCTCGAAACTCGAGGCTTACCGTTAGGCTTTCCCCAGCTTCCAGCCCTCCCGATACTCCCTCTTCACAAACTGATTCGCTTCATCGAAGTTGGTGACCTTCATGTTCGCGCCTTCCCACACGAGCTTGATGTTCCGCCCCGGATAATCGAACTGAGGTCGGGGATTCGGATTGTTTTGTGTCGGCTTCACTTCGCGCGGATGGCGAATATCATAACTTCGGATGGCGAGGTTACCCATGAGTATTGCCTCGGTCAACGGACCTGCGATCTCGAACGGTGAGCTCACTTCCATTTTGCCATAGCCCGCAAGACATGCTTCAACCCATTGCGCGTAATGGCCTTCAGCGCCTCCCGGAACGCGTTTGATGGTTTGCGGAACACTCACTTCCTGGTTCTTTGAAGTCGGAAGGAGCGAAGGCACAGCGCCATAAGTGCCGCACATCATTTTGCCTTTTGTACCCACAAAAATTACTCCGTTGCCACCATCGCCCATGCGTTCGTTCGGGCCGAGTTCTTCGGGACGTTCCGGCTGAATACCTCCGTCCATCCAATGCATACGCACCGCTGGTTTTCCATTTTGTGCAGGGAAATTGAGTACGATGTAGGATGAAGGTGGGCAGCCTTCAGGGAAATATCCCCGTCTGAATGAATCGACATAAACACTTCCAACACTTGCCGTTACATCAGTCGGATATTTCAAGTTAAGAACACGGAACGCGGGCTCGATCAGGTGACAACCCATGTCTCCAAGAGCGCCTGTTCCGTAATCCCACCAGCCTCGCCAGTTGAATGGAACAAGTTTTTCAACATAGTCTTTGTAAGGTGCTGTGCCGAGCCACAGGTCCCAGTCGAGTTCTTTGGGAACTTCAGCTTTTGTTGACGGCCAAGGAATTCCCTGAGGCCACACCGGGCGATCCGTCCAAACATATACGGTGTGCACATCACCAAGTAATCCTGCGTTGTACCATTCCATCAGTTGACGAACGCCATCACCTGACGCGCCCTGGTTTCCCATTTGCGTAACGACTTTATATTTTTTTGCTGCCTCCGTCAGAACGCGGGCTTCATAAATGTCGTGCGTAAGTGGCTTCTGAACGTAAACGTGTTTTCCCATCTCCATCGCTGCGAGTGCTTGTACCGCGTGGTTGTGATCGGGAGTGGACACGGAAACCGCATCGATGTGCTTGTGCTCTTTATCGAGCATCTGCCGAAAGTCTTTATAGTATTTTGCTTTGGGAAAATCAGCAACCGATTTCGCTGCGCTTCGATCGTCAACATCGCACAGGTAAGCGATCTCCGCCTTTCCGCTTTTGGCGAAGTTGGCGATGTCGCTTTCACCTTTTCCACCCGCACCGATTCCGGCAACGTAAAGCATGTCGCTTGGTGCACGATATCCGTTGCCCAAAACAAAGCGGGGAACGATCGTGAATGCGGCAGCTGCAACGCCAACGTTTTTTAAAAACTTTCTGCGTGAATTCTCAGCTTGTGGGGCAATCTGATTTTTCTTCACAGGCATGTCAAAAAAAGGTTTAGTTAGATTCGTAAACTATTAAGTGAACTTGAGACTGATCTCGAGCGTGCGGTCGTCATACTTCACTCCGTATTGATCGAGCACGTCTTGCGGAACTCCATTCCACTGGTTCGGTTTGTTTCCTTCGTAACCAAGGTCTTTGATACCGATCTTGCTGGTGAAGAACCCGCAGGCGGTCAGGTCTCTCATGGTATTGAAGAATGAAACGCCCTGTTGCATTTCAGGTTTTGCTTTTTCGGGATACGCGATCTCATCCACCAATTCAATTTGCTGTTCGTTGGAGATAAAATCTTTTTCAAAACGCTTCATGCACTGAATGTCCAGCCATTTGATCCCACCGCGCAATGGTGTTTGATAACGCGGCATGTCCTTAGCGATGAATTCAATGAAGTCGGGAACTCCCGCTTCGGTAGCGCTTCCGGAAACATCATCTTTTGGAATGATGATATCAGACAATACGGCAATGGTTTTCATTTCATGCTCATCGAAGAATTTCTCACTCATCAACTTGGCTTCGCGTGCTTTTTCCGCGTCTGTCCGATCGATGGTGAATTCGGGAGTTGTCTGTGCAGCCGCAGTCTCTTGCTTAGGCTCGCAGGATTGTTGTATCAATAGTCCTGCTCCGGCAGTTCCGAGAGCGAGAGACTTTAAATATTTTCTTCTATCCATAAGTCTGATTTTAGATTTCTGATTTCTGACGTCTGATTGGGCGTTTGTCAATCAGAAATTGTGAACTAGAAATTAGAAATTGGTCTAGATGTTCTGCTTTTTAAGTTCGTCAATCATGTATTCCGATGCACGCATTGAAAGTGCGAGTATTGTCCATGTCGGATTTTTGTCGGCTTGTGAAACGAAGGGTCCGCCATCAACAACAAACAGGTTTTTGCAATCATGTGCCTGGTTGAACTTGTTCACAGCAGATTTTTTCGAATCGTTGCCCATTCTTGTGGTTCCAACTTCGTGGATGATGCGCCCGGGTGCTTCAAGCCCATAGTCGTTCTCAGCACCGTCTTTGCCCCAGGTTACAACTCCGCCCATCTTATCGATGATCTCGGCAAATGTTTCTTTCATATGCTTTGCCTGCTTCACTTCGTAATCGCTCCATTTGTAACGGAAACGAAGCACGGGAATTCCATATTTGTCAACGGTGTTCGGATCGATCTCGCAGTAGTTGTCTTCGCGAGCAATAGCTTCTCCGCGTCCTGCCATTCCGAATGATGCACCATAGAAATAGCGATAGTCATCTTTCAGAGACGCACCGTATCCTCCGGCAGCTTTTTGTTTGCCATCGCGTCCAGGGTATTTTCCGTTAGTGCCTTGCATTCCAAATCCGAATCCGTAGCCGGGCATTCCCATTCCTCCCCAGTACTCGATGTGATAACCACGAGGGAAGTCCAGTTTTTTATTATCGAGCCACCACGGTGTATAGACATGCATTCCGCCAACACCATCTTCATTGTAACGTTTTCTTCCAACTAATTTTGGAAGGATGCCGCCCATCGATGCACCGGTTGAATCATGCAAATATTTTCCAACAACATTGCTCGAGTTAGCAAGTCCGTTCGGGTGTTGTGCAGATTTTGAATTGAGCAGAAGTCGCGCTGACTCGCATGCGCTTGCTGCCAGCACAACGATCTTTGCATTCACGGTATATTCCTGCATGTCGCTCTTGTCGACATAGGATACACCTGTGGCAAGTCCTTCGCTGTTGGTGAGAACTTCGCGGGCCATCGCGTTGGCAATCACATCCACGTTCCCGGTTTCCATCGCGGGTTTAACCAGTACCGATGATGACGAGAAGTCGCCATAGACGGTGCAGCCGCGATTACACTGCGAACAGAAGAAACATTGGCTGCGGTCTTTGTTATTCTCGAGTGGTTTTGTAAGAATAGAAAGTCGGGAAGGAATTACCGGTATTCCGATCTGTGTGGCAGCGTCTTTGATAAAGAGCTCGTGCAATCTCGGTTTTGGCGGAGGAAGGAAAATTCCGTCAGGCTCATTGGGAATATTTTCAACAGATCCGAACACTCCGATGAGGCGATCTACTTTATCATAATAGGGGGCGACATCTTCATAGCTGATCGGCCAATCGTCACCGAGTCCATCGATGCTTTTGTGTTTAAAATCCCTTGGGCCGAAACGAAGCGAAATTCTGCCCCAGTGATTGGTGCGTCCACCGAGCATGCGTGAACGAAACCAGTCGAACTTCGTTCCCTCTTTATGCGTGTAGGGTTCGCCATCGAGTTCCCATCCACCATAAGCAGCATCGAAGTCTCCGAAGTGACGCAGGTTTGTACTTGCGCCTCTGCGTGGAGATTCCCACGGCCATTTGAGTTGTGTTACGTTTTTACGTGGGTCGTACATCGGTCCGGCTTCGAGGAGCAGAACTTTCACACCTGCGTTAGCGAGCATGTAAGCTGCCATTCCACCTCCGGCACCTGAACCTACGATGCAGACGTCATAAGACTTTGCAGATTTTTTGATTTGTAATCCTGGCATAGACGAGTTTAGTGGTAAAAAGTCAAGGAGCTAAATGTACTTTTTTCTAAACTCGTTTCACAGGAATCGATTGCGCAAACCTGATTTTATTTACGACAAACGATTGCAACAAATTTGAGCGGAGTGCGCCCCAAATTTTTATTTTTTCTTCGGAACAGGATCATATCCATGTGTGCCCCACGGATGACAGCGGGCGATCCGCTTCATTCCCAACCAGATACCTTTGAGAACGCCCCACTCTTGAATGGCCTCGATCGTATACTGAGAACACGAAGGTGTATGCCGACAGTGTGTGCCAAGCATCGGTGACAAAGTGAGCTGATAAATACGCACTGGCAGAATGAATAATTTTTTGAGCATGTCGATCGATTAATAACTCCGGCTCAAAGTTTAAGGTTCAATGCCGCGGAAGTCCTTAGACCAAACTCACGACTCAATTGAATATGACATCTCACCATTTTTTTCATCCTTCAATTGTACGCCTGCTGTTTTTAGATCGTCACGAATCTTGTCGGAGAGTGCATAGTTTCTATCGTTGCGTGCTTTTTTACGCAGGTCGATCAGCACGTTGACAACATTATTCAAAAGCTGATCGTTCTGCGCTGACTCTTCCTGCAATCCCAATACCTGCTCCATAATGTCGATGTAGGTCTTTTTAAACTCTTCGAACACAGATGCGCTCACTTTTGAAGCATTGGCGTTACCGGCTTTGATGTCGTTGATGCGGGCGGACATTTCAAAGAGAACAGCGAGTGTTTTCGCGGTGTTGAAATCATCGCTCATGTTTTCAAAACATTCCGAGACCATTCGCTGAAACTCTTTCTCGAGTTGCGGATCAACGCTCTGGCTATTGGTCAACGTAAGGTTCTTAACGATCTTCAGGGAGTTGCTCAATTTTTTAAATCCTTTTTCAGCGGCCTGAAGCGCTTCGTTCGAAAAATCAAGTGTGCTCGAGTAATGCGATTGCAGCATGAAGAATCGCACGGTAGAAGGGGAGTAGCCTTTGTCCAGAAGCTTGTGATTACCGGAAAAGAGCTCTGACGGCAAAAACGAATTGCCCAGTGACTTGCTCATTTTTTGTCCGTTCACGGTAAGCATGTTCGAGTGGATCCAATATTTCACCGGAGGTTTTCCATTGGCGGCCGTTGCCTGTGCAATCTCACACTCATGATGAGGAAATTTCAGATCCATTCCTCCGCCATGAATGTCGAATGTTTCACCGAGATATTTTGTACTCATTACCGTACACTCGATGTGCCATCCTGGAAATCCTTCACCCCATGGAGAAGGCCATCGCATAATGTGCAAAGGCGAAGCTTTCTTCCATAGCGCGAAATCGATCTTCTCTCTTTTCTCGTCCTGACTATCGAGGTCACGTCCGCTTTCCATCAGTTCCTCGATCTTTCGTCCGGAGAGAATTCCATAGTGATGTGACTGGTTGTACTTCTTCACATCGAAGTACACCGAGCCATTCGCTTCGTACGCCAGGCCTTTGTCGAGTAAGCGCCTGGTGATCTCGATCTGCTCAAGGATATGACCTGTAGCCGATGGTTCGATGCTGGGTGGAAGGATATTGAATTGGCGCATCACTTCGTGAAAATCTTCCGTGTATTGTTTCACGATCTCCATAGGCTCCAGCTGTTCAAGCCGTGCTTTTTTTGCGATTTTATCTTCGCCATCGTCAACGTCACCTTCAAGATGGCCAACGTCAGTAATGTTGCGCACATAGCGCACTTTGTATCCGAGGTAACGCAGGTATCTGCTGATGACGTCAAAAGTAAGGAAGGTTCTGGCGTTGCCAAGGTGTACTCTGTTGTATACGGTTGGCCCGCAGACGTACATTCCTACGCGACCGGGATGAAGCGGTTCGAAGCGCTCTTTTTTTCCGGTAAGCGAGTTTGCGAGGTTAATGGGATAACGGTCGAAAAGTGTCATAAATAAGGGAGCAAAATACATGAAATCTGGTCAACAATGAAGAGGCCAAAAAATGGGGAAATGTTTCGTATATGAGTAGTGTTACCGCACACGCCAAAACACATGTTAGGACGCGTGCCTTTTCGCACACGCATGTGGAATCGCTTTCACGAACGAAACCACAAACGATTGTGGAAACGATTTCTGAATAAATTTTGAACCTTTCAGAACAAAAAATTCACGGAATCTTTACATTCGATAGCGGCATAATCCATAATAATATTTGGCTTATGCCGATTGAAGCGAATAATTAATCTAACCCAAACCAAACTATGACGAGAAAGTTTACTACTTATCTTCTCATCTGCTCCGCATGGTTTTCTCTTGCGAGTTGTGATGATGATGAAGTATCTGCTCCGCCACAGTCGTCTTTCACACAGGACAAGACCTCCGTCTTAACCGGTGATGAAGTGACATTTGTTGTCGATGAAGTAGATGCAGATGCAATCGCCCTTTTGCCATACGGTCAGGCGGAAGGCGGCCGAGCAGGTGTACTGATACCGAAATCAGCCTTCACCAATGGCAAGGCTACCATTACTTATTCGTATTCGCAGATTGGCTCATTCCAGCCGGTTGTTGTTACTTCTAATTTTACCAACAACGGTAAAGCTGTGGAGCGCACTTACTCTGCTGCTTCATCCATGACTGTTTCAAGCAGTGACAAAGAGATCTCTGCGTTCACATTTGAAAACAGCACGAAGACGACAATCGATCAGGACGCCAAGACGATCGTTGTTGAAATGCCATATGCGACCTCGAAAGGAGTCCACATCGACATTTCATCGCTGAAAGCAAAATTCTCTGCTTCGCCTTTCACCACAGTAACTGTTGGAGGTGCAGCGCAAACCAGTGAAGCAACCGCCAATAACTTTACAAGTCCGGTGGTTTATCGGGTTACTGCTGCAAACGGAACGACTACCGACTATACAGTAACCGTGGATCAGAAGACGGTTGAGACCAGCCCTACCTTTGAATCGTTTGCCGGCAAGTCGGTTGATAAAGCCTTTGACAAAGGATTAGACCTCCAGGGCTACGTTAATAATGGAGCCACTGGCTACGTTGTCATTCTTGCCCCTAATGGCCAAGATCCCGAAATTCTCGATTCTGTTCGCGTTAGCTATAACACGGCAGGCGACTTCGGAATATTGCGCTACACTACGGCAACCGATACACTCAAGCAAGATTCTTTGCTCAACCTCAGTTCATCGAAAACTGTGACTGTGGAGGCACAGGATCATTCAACAAAGGGTTACACCATCTACGCCACTGTTGCTCCGAAACTTGAGTTGACGCTCACTAACATCAATCCAACTGCTTCCGCCACGTCAGGAGACGATTTCAATATCACGCTTAAAGTGCTGAAAGGCACCAACGTTGCTGATCTGGCAGTAACTTCACTTGTTACGCCTGCTACAGGTGTTACGGGAATCAAGGTGGTTCCGGTAGATGACGATGACACGAACGACACTCCGGTAACATTCACGTCTGGCGATCATGTTGATTTTACCACTCCGGTGAAATTCATCGTAACCGTGAACAATGCCACCCTGGGCAAGACCTACGATGTAGTTTATACGGCAACAGTTGTTGTTTTGGAATAACCCCTAACACTGCCAACAAATGAAAAAATCATATCAATACTTATTAACACTAAGCATGGTGATGGCGCTGTTGACGTTTACTACAGCCCTCTATGCGCAAGACCGCGTGGTGACCGGAAAGGTTACTGACGAGTCTGGAAACGGAATGCCGGGTGTAAACATCCTGGTAAAAGGAACTTCGAACGGAACGGCTTCCGATGGCGAAGGAAATTTCAGCATCTCGGTGCCTAACGATCAGGCTGTGCTTGTTTTCACATTCGTGGGATATTCAACCAGTGAAACTCCGGTTGGAACCAGAACAACAGTCAACATTCAGATGCAACCCGATGTAACTACACTTACCGAGTTGGTTGTAACGGGTTATGCCGTTCAGGAAAAGAAGGACGTAACAGGTTCTGTTGGAGTTGTAAAGCCAGCGGAATTGACTGCAATTCCTACTGGTAACGTATCTAACCAGTTGCAAGGCCGCGTTGCCGGTGTAACTGTAGTTGGAAGCGGCCAGCCTGGAACTACATCACGCGTTCGTATCCGCGGTTTCAGCTCGTTTGTAAATAACGATCCCCTTTACGTTGTTGATGGTGTGCCAACCCAGGACATCTCGACATTGAATCCTAATGATGTTGAAAGTGTATCGGTGTTGAAAGACGCAGGTGCGGCTTCGATCTACGGTTCAAGGGCATCGAACGGTGTTGTGGAGATCACGACTAAAAAAGGTGTGAACTCTGGCGTGAAAGTTAATTATAGCGCTTACTACGGAAGTCAATATGCTGGTAAAGGCCCAACCAACCTGTTGAACTCAAAGGAATATGCCGACCTGCAATGGCTCGTTTACAAGAATGATGGAACCTCGGAAAAACATCCTGTGTATGGCGAATCATCTAACCCAACACCAACACTTCCGGTATGGGCTGCTAATACCAACTGGTATGATGCAATCACGAACAATGCGCCACTCACTAACCACGACATTTCATTACAAGGTGGTAACCAAAATGCAAGGTTCTACGCGGGTTTGAACTACTTCAACCAGAACGGTATTGTAAACACTACTTTCAACAAGAGGTTCGCAGCACGTTTGAACTCTGACTACAACATCAAAGACAGAATTCGCTTCGGTGAAAACCTGACCATCACACACCGATCAGGTCTCCGTGTTGGTAACCTCGATGAAGGCAGCCCGATCAACGCAGCGGTGTATCGCATGCAGCCGATCATCCCTGTTCGCGTTAATCAAAACATCGATGGCTTGACACATGATTTTGTTCCTGGCGATTACGGAGGAACAGGTATTGCACCTCGCTTAGGTAACGGTTCTAACACCGTAGCAGTTCTGGAAAGAAACGCTGACGACAGAGCCTTCGATGTTCGTATGATCGGTAACCTGTACGCTGACGTAAAAATCCTCACAGGATTGAATTTCAAGACCAGCTTCGGTGGAACGTTCCAGCAAGGTTACAACACTGACTATAGCTTCGCGACATACGAAAACGCGGAAAACGTTGCCACGGCTTCCTACAATGAGAACGCCTATTACAACAACGATTGGGTATGGAGTAATACCTTGACCCTGAACAAGAAGTTCAATGACCATAGCATCCTTGCCGTAGGTGGTATTGAAGCTGTGAAGTATGGAATCGGACGCAGCATGTCAGGAACACGCGCGGGATACTTCTCGAATGCAGTATCATACCGCACGCTGACCAATGGTGGTTCAACGATTGGCTTAAGCTCAGGATACGGAACTCCGACAACGCTGTTCTCTGAATTCTTACGCTTGGACTACAGCTTCAAAGACAAATATTTGATCAGCGCAACGGTAAGACGTGATGGTTCTTCACGTTTCGGTGCCGACACACGCTACGGTGTGTTCCCGTCAGTAACTGCAGGATGGAGGATCAGCGAAGAATCATTCTTGTCGAGCAACGATCTGATCTCAGACTTGAAGATCCGCGCGGGTTACGGTATAATGGGTAATCAGCTTGCTGTATCACCGCAGAACCAGTACTACCTGTATGGCGGTTCAGCAGATGCAACAAATTATGCGATCAACGGAGCTACCGGATCTTCTAGCCAGGGTTTCCGCCCGACACGCATCGGTAATCCGAATGCGAAGTGGGAAAGCAACGTGACATCAAACATAGGCTTTGACCTCGCTATGCTCGACAACAAGATCGAGGTTGTATTCGATTATTACTCAAAAGTTACTGATGACCTGTTGTATCAGCAGGAATTGCCTGGTATCAATGGCGCAGCTGACGCTCCTTTTGTAAACGTTGCGAAAATGCAAAACAAAGGTGTTGATCTGCAGATCATTTACCGCAAGCGCTTCGACAACGATCTGAAGTTTGAAGGAAATTTGACATTCACGACTTACAACAATAAGATCAAAGGACTTGCGCCAGGCGTGCCGTACTTCGACTACAACGGTGGATATCGCATTGCTGGTGGTGTGTTCAATCGCAACGAAGTGGGTATGCCGATGTCATCGTTCTACGGTTACAAAGTGCTTGGACTTTTCCAAAGTGCTGAAGACGTTGCATCATCGCCTGCTCAGGACGGTGCTGAACCCGGTTTCTTCAAGTATGCTGATCTCAATGGCGACAACCAGATCACCGATGCAGACAGGATGTATATCGGTAACCCGAACCCTGACTTCACTTACGGTATCAATCTTTCGTTCGAGTGGCATGGTTTCGATCTGACTACTTTCCTCTATGGATCGAAAGGCAACGATATCTTCAACTACAACAAGTGGTGGACAGATTTCTGGCCTTCATTCCAGGGACAAAAGAGCAAGGAATTGCTGAATGACAGCTGGACACCCGAGCGCACAGGTGCAAGTGTTCCGAAGGCTTCTAACAAGTCTAATCTCTCGACAAATACGGTTGCTAACACGTATTACATCGAGAATGGCTCGTACTTGCGTATGAAGAATATTCAGCTCGGCTACAACTTCCCGACTTCAATGATCGGAAAAGCCGGACTGAGCTCATTGCGCGTGTACATCCAAGGTGTGAATTTGTTCACCGTTACCAAATACACTGGTCTCGACCCTGAACTCGGTGGTGATGACCGCGGATTTGGAACCGATGCGGGTAACTATCCTGCAGTACGCCAATTCCTTGTTGGAGTTAACCTCGGTTTATAATTGCAAATGACTCAACATACAACTATGAAAAAAGTAAGATATATAGGAATTTTCACGATCGCGCTGACGTTGGGTATCACCAATGCCTGCAAGGAGGATTTCCTTGAAGTCACTCCGAACGGTGCTTTGGACCAATCGGTGCTGGCTACGGCAGATGGTGTTGATGCCCTCTTGATCGGAGCATATTCGATGCTCGATGGTGTTTCGGGCCAGGGCTTCGGCTGGGAGGCCGCATCATCAAACTGGGTATACGGATCTATCCGTGGTATGGAAGCCAACAAAGGTACTGATGCCGGTGACCAGCCGGATATCAACCCGATCCAGACCTTCACCGAAAATAGCTCGAACCCGTACTTGAACGTGAAGTGGAGATCAGTTTACGAAGCGATCTCGAGAGCAAACAACGCGATCATTGTTGCGAATAAGGCCCTGAATGCGGGTAAGATCACTGCCGATCAGGCCGATTCTTTCATCAAGCAAGCCCGGACTTTGCGTGGATGGTTTCATTTCGAAGCGTGGAGACTGTGGACAGATATTCCATACATCGCTGAAGATACCGATACAAAAACCGTAACGAACCAGGAAGATGTAAGCGACCTTATCATTAATGACCTCAAGGCTGGTACATCACTTCCTGATGATATGGATCAGATCGGACGTTTCAATGGAACTGTTGCGAAAGTATTAGCTGCTCGTGCTCTCATGCAGATCAAAGGCGATTATGCTGGCGCAAAAACTTTATTGCAGGATGTTGCTGACAATGGCAAAAAACCTGATGGTTCTGCCATCGGCCTTGATCCAAACTTTGGCGACATTTTCGATGCAGCAAAACGCAATTCATCACCGGAGAACATCTACACCATTCAATACTCTGTGAACGATGGTTCAGGTGGATGGAATGGCGGCTGGGGCGAAGTGTTGAACTTCCCTTACAAAGGAGGCGGATCTCCCGGTGGCTGCTGCGGATTCTTCCAGCCTAATGAGGACTTTGTCAATTCATTCAGAACATCGGGCGGACTTCCGTTACTTGACAATAGTTACAACGCGCCAGCCAATGCAGTGAAAAACGACCAAGGTGTGGATAAAGCGCCATCTGACAAGCCAGATCCGTTTGTTCGTGATGCCGGACCGCTCGATCCACGTCTCGACTGGACTGTTGGTCGCAGAGGTATCCCTTATCTCGACTGGGGTCCACACACTGGGCAAGACTGGATCCGCGATCAATCTTACGCAGGTCCTTATAGTCCAAAAAAGCAAGTGTATAAGAAGTCGCAGGAAGGCCAGCTTACAGAGGTTGGTAACTGGACATCAGGTTACACAGCCAATGGCTACCGCTTGATCCGTTATGCTGATGTTCTGCTGATGCTGGCGGAATGCCAGATCAAAACCAATGACCTCACTGGCGCGATGAACAATATTAACCGGGTGAGAAATCGCGCTGGTAATACAGCGAGCTGGGTTAAGATGCCGGACGGAAGCAATGCTGCGAATTATTCGATCAGTCCGGACGGTGCTGGGCCGTTCGCTACTGCAGCGGGTGCTCTGGCAGCGCTGAGGATGGAGCGCGAGCTCG
>CBHROW010000049.1:0-20233 GCA_966080355.1 uncultured Chryseosolibacter sp. | reverse complement strand
ATTGCAACGTCTGAATCATATCGCGATAAAACCACTGGCGAAAAGAAAGAAGTTACCGAATGGCACAACATCGTGCTGTGGCGTGGGCTTGCTGAAATTGCGCAGAAATATGTTCACAAAGGGGATCTCATTTATATTGAAGGGAAGCTGCGCACCCGTTCATGGGAAAAAGATGGTGTTACGCGCTATACTACTGAGGTTGTAGCGGATAACATGACCATGTTGGGATCACGCGGTGGAGGAAGTGGTGCTTCATCCGGAGGCAGTGATTACAGTTCGAATTCACGACCGACAGAACGCGCATCGGCCGGAAGCTACAGCGCTCCGCCTGACAACAGCACTGACGACTTGCCATTTTAATTCACCAAAGCATAAGTTACTTGGACGAGCCTCCCAGTTTCGTTTTACTCCTGACAACATTTTCAGATCAGAGCCTGCTGTATGCCGTTCTTACAGCAGTCTTAATTTTGTTTGCTTCATGGGCATCAGCGGTTGAGTCAGCTTTTTTTTCGCTGAATCAGGATGATGTTACACGCATGCAAAGCAGTAACATGAATCGGGAGAAGCGCGTTGCCACATTGCTCAAAGAACCGCGACTTCTGTTGAACGTTCTTACCGCTTGTAAATACAGTGCGATGATGGCTACGGCAAGCTTCACTGCATTGATCTTTTTTTCTGCACAACACGAGGGCATTGCCATTTCAGCCATGACCACATTACTCGTCTTGACTCTCGTTTTCGCATTATGTGGGGTTATTCTTTCGAAGATCATTGGCAGTTTCAACAGTGTTGCCATTGCGCGCGGAAACAGCTCTACGGTAAGTACGCTGGTTGCGTGGTTTCGCCCGTTCTTCCGACCGTTGCTGAAAACTTCTATGGTTGTGGAGCGCAAGCTGAATGCAAAAACTGAAGAAAAAACCGTTGAAGAGATTACGCAAGTACTTCAGCTCGCCACAGCCGACAACGAGCCGATTGAAGGTGAAAAGGAAATTCTGGAAGGCATTGTGAACTTCACTACCATGACTGTGCGTCAGGTGATGAAGCCGAAATCAGAAATTTCATTTACAGATATTGATTTGAACTTTCATGAACTGCTGGACTTTGTGCAGCGTTCCGGCTTTTCACGTGTTCCTGTGTGCCGCGGCTCATTGGTTCAGCTCGAAGGGGTTCTTTACATCAAAGATTTGCTTCCATTTCTTCAGGAACCGCGCGATTTCCACTGGCAGAAACTTCTTCGCCCGGGTTACTTTACGCACGACACGAAAAAGATCGATCTGCTGTTAAAAGAATTTCAGGAAAAACGCGTTCATATGGCGTTGGTGGTGAATGCGCAAAAATCGGTAGTGGGGTTGATAACACTGGAGGATATCATCGAAGAGATCATCGGTGACATCAATGACGAGTTTGACGAGCCGGGTGTTCGCTATCAACGGTTGAACGAAAATAATTACCTGTTCGATGGAAAAACTTCGATCTACGAATTTTGCAGGATACTTCATGTCGATAGTGCGGTATTTCAACCCGTGAAAGGAATCAACGAATCGCTCAGTGGTGTGCTTATCGAAATCAATGAAGGATTGCCTGCGGTGGGACAGAACATTGAAGCTGGCGGATTTCTATTTGTTGTTGAGGCGGTCGATCACAAAAAAGTCAAGAAGGTGAGGGTGCAAATTCATGCAGAGAAAACCAACTAGTTTAGCGTTCTTGATTTGCGCGATGGCTGTCAGCGCGATGCGTTGCGATAAAACATATCTTCCAAAACCTGTCGGATACAACCGGCTCGATCTTCCACAGCCATCTTATCGGTCACTTCCGGACAGCTTGCCTTACTACTTCGAATATTCGAAACATGCACAGCTTAAAGACGACACATCAGCAATCAATGAACGCTACTGGGTAGAAATTTTTTATCCGCAGCTGAACTCAACCGTGCACGTCACTTACAAGAAGATCAATCATAGTCAGAAGTTGTTGAAGGAATTTCTCGATGATGCGTATACGCTCACAGCGAAACATCAGATCAAAGCGTATTCGATCGATGAGGTGATCACCAAGACAGGCAAAGGCGAAACGGCTGTGATTGCCGAGCTCGAGGGTGAAGTTCCGAGTCAGTTCCAATTCACAATCACCGATTCAACCGAGAATTTTCTACGCGGTGCGCTTTACTTCAATACGAAAGTGCAGAACGATTCACTCGCACCTGCTATTGAATATATGAAGAAGGATATCATGCATATGATCAATACCTTCGAGTGGAGATAGTTTAGCGTTTATGGCCTGTATTTTTGGTTTATAGTTGAGAAAGTTTAACTACAAACTATTCTACCGAACACTAGTTTATTCTACCAGCCACGCAAAATCTTATTCTTACAAGCGATCGTTATTTTACGAACTCTGTAAAAGTTACGGAATAATTTTTCGCTCCGCGGAAATCCTTGTAACTACGCAACGTGGTCAAACACTTGAACCTATGCTGAGTTGCAAGCGATCAAAATTTTCACTTCCGAAAAATATCACGTACCTGAATTGTTCATATATGTCACCGATGATGAAGTCGGTGGAGAAAGCCGGGCTGCGTGGCGTTAGGCAAAAAAGAAATCCTGTTGACGTCACGCCTCAGGATTTTTTTACCGAGGGCGAATTGCTTCGGAAGGAATATGCTTCAGTGATCAACGCTCCCGATGAAAAAAGGATCGCCATCATTCCAGCAGTATCTTATGGAATGGGAACAGTTGCAAAAAATCTGAGGATCGCCAAAGGTCAGCATGTGATCGTTGCTGCAGAGCAGTTTCCAAGCAACTACTATGTGTGGCAAGAAGTGTGCAGCGCCTCATCTGCCGAGGTGAAAGTAGTAGCGCCTCCAGACACCACGAAAGATCGCGGGAGGCAATGGAATGAACGCATCCTCGAAGCTATCGATAAGAACACGCGCGCAGTTGCCATCGCACACTGCCACTGGGCAGACGGAACAAAGTTTGACCTTGAAGCCATCCGAAAACGCACGCGCGATGTCGGAGGGCTACTGGTCATCGATGGCACGCAATCTGTTGGCGCGCTTCCATTCGATGTGCAGAAAATTCAGCCTGACGCATTGGTCTGTGCCGGATACAAGTGGCTCTTCGGACCCTATGGAATCGGCATGGCGTACTATGGAGAATATTTCAATGACGGAAAACCGCTCGAGGAGAATTGGATCAATCGCCTGAAGAGCGAAGACTTCAGCGGGCTTGTCATTTATCAGGATGAGTATCAACCAGGCGCACTTCGGTACGATGTAGGTGAGCACAGTAGTTTCATTCATGTGCCGATGATGCTCACCGCGCTGAAGCAATTGAACAAATGGCATGTCTCTAATGTTCAGGAATATTGTCAGTCACTTACAGCGCCCGCAATTGAAATGCTTCGTTCGAAAGGATACTGGATCGAAGACGAAAACTTTCGCAGCGGTCACCTGATCGGACTTCGTCTGCCCGCGGGAATGGACATTGAAAAGATCAAGACCGCTTTCCTGAAAAATAAGATCTATGTCTCTTATCGCGGCAGCGCTATTCGCATTTCACCAAACATCTACAACGATCAGCGCGATATGCAGCGATTGGTCAAAGTGTTGACCAGGATCTGATGGAAAAACATACGCGATCGTATTTTCTGGCGGGTGTTCTCTTTTGCCTCGCTGGATCTGTTTGTTTTTCGACCAAAGCAATATTCGTGAAACTGGCTTACCGCGACACTGCGGTTGATGCAGTTGCACTCCTCGCATTACGAATGATCTTTTCATTGCCATTTTTCATTGCTTCAGCGGCAGTGGCTTCGTCAAAAACCGATAACAAGCGATTTACCGTCAAGCAATGGTTTCAGGTTGCAATGGTTGGAATGCTCGGCTACTATGTGAGCAGTTTGCTTGACTTTTTAGGACTTCAATACATTTCTGCTGGTATAGAACGCCTTATCCTTTTCATTTATCCGACATTGGTATTGCTCATTTCCGCACTTTTTTTCAAAGATCGTATCAAAAAAATTCAATGGATTGCTGTCGCAATAACGTATGCAGGCTTGGTGTTGGCTTTTTTCAGCGAAGCAGATTTCGCGGAATCGAGTAATGAATTTTATTTTGGATCATTTCTCATTTTTGCATGTTCGATTACTTACGCCATGTACATCGTTGGCAGTGGAAAATTGATCCCGCAGGTTGGCGCTGCAAAGTTTAATAGCTACGCGATGTCGTTCGCATGTGCTGGCGTGCTTACTCATTACGCAATTTTTTCGCAGAGTTCACTCGTCAACCTTGACACGACTGTGTACATCTACAGCATTGCCATGGCGCTTGTTGGTACAGTAATTCCCTCTTATCTGGTCTCGGAAGGCATCAAGCGCGTTGGACCCGAGAATGCGGCAATCATTGGAAGTGTTGGACCGGTTTCGACCATCATCCAGGCAAATATTTTCCTGTCTGAACCTGTGCTCGCCATGCAAATCGCGGGCACAGCACTGATCCTTGTGGGCGTGTTGATCATCGGCCGAAGCAAAGGGAAATAAATTCCGCTTCGCGCTCGATTTTATCCGCTTTACAAAATGGTGGTCGCGCAAGTCGGATTTGTTTGCTAGCTTGAACAGAAACCAATCATATGAAAAAGTTAGCCGCTTTAGTCTTGTTGCTGTCGTCAATAACATGTTTCAGTCAAGAGGCATACACCATCGTTTTTCTGCACAAGAAAACCGATTCGGAGAAGTTGCCCGAAGGAGAGGTGAAAAAGATCATGGATGGTCACATGGCGAACATGGAGAGACTCGCCAAAGAGGGAAAGCTCGTTGCTGCGGGACCATTCGAAGGAGGCGGAGGCATTTTTATCATGAACACAACAAAAATAACCGAAGCACAAGACTGGATCAGCACCGATCCGGGCGTTCAGGCGAAACGCTGGAATGTTGAACTCCTCCCTTTCAAGCCGCGACACAACAACGTGTGCGCTGTTAAAGCTCCTTACGAGATGGTGAACTACACATTTGTTCGCTTCGATGCCACCGTCAGCAAATTCACAGCAGGTACTTATCCAACGATCATGAAAAAACACGATGACTACCTGAGGCAGATCATCGCAACAGGCAACGTTGTTTCAGAGGGAGTATTCGGGGAGCATGATGGCGGCATCGTGGTTATGAAAGGAGATGTGCAGCCTGCGTTGTTCGAACAAGACCCGGGCGTGGATGAGAGTTTGATTTCCGTTACAACAAAGAAGTTGTACATCGCCAAGGGAAGTTTTTGTGAGAATTGATTAACCTTCTATGCCTTCGAGTTTTTTGTCGGCACTTGTCGTGTAAGAAGATGTTAGTGGGAAGTGATGAAATTGTTCCCAGTGCCTGCCGTTGTGTTTCAAGAGCGTCAGCTTGTCGGCCATGAACTCGGCTTTGAATTCTTTGTTTTTAAATTCCTCCCAGGCAAGATGATAAGCCGCCTTCTTCAAGTCTCGAAAGGCGAGCGTGACGTGCGGGTGAAATGCCTGATCTTTATAATCGGAGTTCAGCAAATTCAATTCTCTTCTGCAAAATCTCTTGAGCTCCAACTGAAATTTTGAAAGGTCGACCGTATTGATCACGTTAATGAAAATCACGCGCGGCTCGAACGAGGAAAAATTATCAAGACAAATTTTGAACGGATTGTGCTGGCGTGTAAATCCGGTGATCGCTGAAGTCAATTCCTTTTCCTTTTCAATCCTCCATCGAAAAGGCATGTGGAGGGTGATGTGAGGCGGAGAGTTCAATGCAGCTTTTGAATGGTAGATCTCGCGAAAGTAATGTTTCAATTTCGCCACTTCATCAAACGTAGGGTCGGGCGGAATGATCGCAAGAAAATATTGTTGATGCTTATCGTCTGGAGGTGGCATATTTTTGAAGCTCTTCACTAAATTACGAGTACTACTCCTTAAAGGAAAGCGAATCGGACATGACGCGATCAAACAACGATGAGTTAACCTACGATCTGCTGATCATTGGTGCCGGGCCTATAGGAATGGCCTGTGGAATTGAAGCAGCGAAGGCAGGATTGAACTACACGATCATCGAAAAAGGATGTTTGGTCAACTCGCTTTACAATTATCCCCTTAACATGACTTTCTTTTCCACATCTGATCGGCTCGAGATCGGTGAGGTTCCGTTTATCTCGCATGGCGCCAAACCGAATCGGTTCGAGGCATTGGAATATTTTCGAAGAGTGGCAATGAGTTGGAAGCTCAACATCCGGCTGTATGAAAAAGTGGAGGCCGTCACCAGAGATTCGATCTATCAAACGGTCATCACCACGCGGGGAAAATATCGAACCAAAGCGCTGATCCTCGCATTAGGATTTTACGATATGCCTTATTTGCTAAACGTGCCCGGGGAAAACTTGCCTAAGGTTCGCCACTACTATGATGAGCCTCATCCGTATTTTGGGCAAAAGATCGTGGTTGTTGGTGCAGCCAACTCTGCGGTTGACGTGGCATTGGAGACCTATCGAAAGGGAGCGGAGGTTACGATGGTGATTCGCGAGTCAGGCATCCGCGAAAGCGTAAAATACTGGGTAAAGCCCGACATCGAAAATCGAATTAGTGAAGGGTCGATCAAAGCTTTTTTCCACGCAACTGTTACCCGGATAGAGGAACACTTCGTTCACATCAGGACTCCAGATGGCGAAAAGGTTCTTGCCAATGATTTTGTACTTGCCATGACGGGATATCAACCGCCATTCGAGTTTCTGTCATCGCTTGGAATCCAATTTCAGCAAGACGAGTATCACACGCCTGTCTACAATGATGTTACAATGGAAACCAACGTGCCGAATGTCTTTCTTGCGGGAGTCGTTTGCGGAGGATTGAAAACAAACAAGTGGTTTATTGAGAACAGTCGCGTTCATGCGGAAATGATCGTCAGTTATCTCAAAACAAAAAAGCCCGCGTAGGCGAGCTTTTTTTACACACTAATATTTTGTTTAGTCGAGTGCGTTAGCGGTTATCTTCACGTGAAAGGTGCTTACCACCGTGAAAGACACGGGAGTTTTTGACAGCGTGCCTGTGGCAGTCATTTTGACTTCCTTGTTATCCTTCAGCATTTGCGCAATTTGGCTGAGTTTGGCTGCATCGATATTCAAAGTTGTTTCGGTGGTTTGCGTCTGAAGATTCACGCCAGTAGCATCTGCCATCGGTGCAGTAACCGATCCTGACGGACCAAACTTAGCCTCGCCATTGGTCATGATTACCGGAGAGTGGTGCGGGTCGTTATTGAAATTTTCAATATGATATGTGATGGACGTGATCTCGATCGTTTTGATCTTATTGAGATATGGAGCAATAGCCGAGCTGTTCTCCAGCTTGAGCGTTTCATCGTGAGAATATGGCACGTTCACGCCATCGGCATTTTCGTCAGTATTCCAATCGAGGGTTAATTCTTCTTCGAGTGTAACATCGTCAGCGGCATCGAGGAGGTCGCACGAGTAAAATGAGAAGGCAGTAGCCGTCAAAAGGACAAGAAACGTCAATCTTAATTTTTTCATACTAGATGGGATTAAAGGGTTATCGGGACAATGGGGTAATGGAAAGACGAATTTACTAAAATCCGGTTTCTTTATACGAATCGTGAGAGAATGGAAACCACCTGGCCGAGGTAACTTCTCCCAAAAAGGTTCACATGCACCAGCAACGGGTAGAGATTGTACAGGTCGAATCGGTCATTGTAGTCTTTTTCGAGAGGAAGCGCTGACATGTAGGAATCGTAAAATGTGGTGTCAAATCCTCCAAAAAGACAAGTAAAAGCAAGATCAGCTTCCCGATGCCCAAAATAAACTGCAGGGTCGATCACGCACGGATTTCCATCACGATCGGTGATCAGGTTTCCACTCCAGAGATCGCCATGCAACAGCGAAGGCTCTTCAACCGCAAGCAAAGAAGGAAGTAAGCTCCACAGCCGTTGAAAGCGATCTGCGATGGTGTTATCGACAAGATCGTTTCTCAGCGCCAGATCGAGCTGCACGCTCAATCGTTGTTCGATGAAGAAATCGATCCAATTAGTCATCTGTGTGTTGCGCTGAGGCAAGGACCCAATATAGTTGTTGTGATCGAGGCCGAAGGATGTTGATCGAAAAGAGTGAATAAGTGCCAGCTGCTCACCCAGCTTTTGCCAATAGTTTGATTGTTGTGTTGCCGATTCGATGAATTCAAGAACAATGAATTGAAACTCATCCTCAACACCCGTAAGAATGACATTTGGTACAGTTATGCATGCAGGCTTTTGGAGGAGTTGAAGTCCCCGAGCCTCAGTTAAAAACATCGCGGGATATTTATGTGCATCATTCCACTTTAGAAAGAAGTCACCCTTCGATGTTGCAAGCCTTCCGCCTTTATTAATGCATCCGCCTCCTGTGAATGAAAAATTATTTACGCGCAGAGCAAGTTTACGTTCAATTGAGTGAAGGATCGGGGGTGGAACAATGTTGCGCATTATCGCGTAAAGCTGAACTTCACGCCACCGAAAAAATTCCTGCCGGCAGCTGCATTGAAAAACCTTCCACCGGTTGCATTCAGGTCGTTGCCAAGACTGTATTTTTTGTCGAGGAGATTATCAGCCCCCGCAAAAATTTCATATGGGAAACGGCCTGAATTTTTTTTGTATCCAAGTCTCGAGCCGAGGAGAAAATATTGCTTTGCATAAACGCTGTTGTCATCGATTACCGGAATGTGGTCAGAGAAATATCCGGTTATGTTGAAGTAGAATCGCCAGACTGAAACATCTATGGCGCTGGTGTTGACAACGGGAGGAATGCCAGTCATTTTCTTTCCCGAGTAGTCATTGGTTCCCTGTACATACGAACCGAAAGTGTAATCGCTGAAAGCATAACTATTCCAAACCTTGAGGTCATTGACAAGACTTTTTGCATTTCTGATCGGATGCCATGACACCATGGCTTCAATTCCTTTCTGAACAGTTTCTCCTGCATTCACAAAATAGTCGGCACCATTAGCATCTCTGCGCACAACAAGCGTATGAAGAAGTTTGAATCGATACACCGCAATATCAAACTCCAGTGATCTTCGGAAGCGATGCCCTTTGACCCCAGCTTCGAGATTGACGCCCTGCTCCGGCTGAATGTTGTTGTCCCAAACTTGACGGGAAGGATACAACTCCGCGAGACTTGGTGGCGAAAAACCTTTGCTTATGCTCGCATACACCGTGAATCCAGGAGTGACCTTATTGAGCAAGGCAATGCGGGGCGAGAACGCGGGGTCCAGATCGCGCACAGCCGAAGCTGAATAAGGATATGATCTGTCGAAATCAAAGTGTGTGAGGCTGACGCTGGCACCAACCGTTAGAAAGAAATTCTTTGGGAGGTCATACTCCGCCTGTCCGAAGAGCATCAACAGTCGTGAACGCAATTCGTCTTGCGTCTGCGCTGTATCTTTTTGGCCATAGGAGTTTCCGAAGATATCGATCGATGATTTGAAAGTCTGGAACTCGGCACCAAAGGTGATCTTGCTTTTCTTCTCTGATCCGAATGCAAATTGAGTCTCTGTTCGGGCACCGAAATTATTTTCATCGCGACTCTCATAATTGCGAATGGCGGGATTATTGAAGTCTGATGTTGATCCGAAAATGCCAAGTTTTGTCGTCCATTGATTGCTCCAATCGTGTTCGAGCGAAATACCAACAAATGGAGTTTTATTGGAAACTGCAGCGTGTTGCTCTGCTGCTCCGCGGTTGGGCCCACCGGCAGGCCGCGCTTGCTTCGGATTCTCGTTGTATTGCGCCAGTGTGAGACCTCCGGGAGTTTGATAGTGCAAATCGCTATACAACAAAGTAGATGATAACGTTGTGCGAGCATCAAGCGCCCACGTCAGTTCGGCATTGAACACATCGCGACTCATTGCAGTTTGTTCGCGATAGCCATTTGATTCCTGATGTGCATATTGAATTTTTCCGTTGAAGTTGTTTTGATGGATCTGACCGGATACCAGCCACCGCCTCAGCCCATAATTTCCCGCGATCGCCATAGCATCAACCTGATTGGTGCGTATGGTTGGGCTATTTAACAAAAGCACACCACCGGTGCCGGCTCCATATAAACTTCCACCCGGACCTTTGATAACTTCAAGTGATCCGATCGAGTTGAAATCGAGCAGGTTCAAATAAGTGTTTCCCCCTCCATCTGTGAAAGGCAATCCATTCCAATAGACTTTTACATTGCGAACTCCAAAGGGTGAGCGCAGCATACTTCCTCGAATCGAGAATCGGTAGCTTCCGGGAGAGCGCTCTTCCATTCTCACACCCGGAATGGTATTTACGGCTGGCAAAATTGATGTGTTGTTGAAACGATTAAGTGCTCGCGAATCAACATAGCCAATGCTTGCAGCGATTTCTTCGATCGGTCTGTCAGTGGCATAAGCCTGGATGAGAACCGGCTGAAGGGCGATTGTGGAATCGGCTGTAGGAACGACTTGTGCCTGAGCCGACAAAACAGCTGTCGCGAAAGAAAAGAAAAGGAGATTTCTCATGAATGAAATGTCATAGAAAGTTAGTGATTTTATGCCAGTAGGGGTTGGTCGTAATTTCAATCATTTTCGCGCGACAAATTTCTATCGAGTAAGCGTGAGTCCATTCGCATCCATTCTCATCAAAATATTTGTTCGTGGATTTTATCGCGACAATGCAGGACTGTTCCTGTTCTTGTTCGTGACATTCTTTGTGTACTTCTTTTTTGTGGAGGTTTTGAATCAGACCCACCTTCCGCCAGGTGAGGTAGTGTTTCATAATCTAGCCATCGCACTCACGTTGATTTCATCTCCTCAGGCCATGGCGGCAATGTGCGTGCTTTGGTTTTTATATGTACTGAAGAGCTGGGGTTTTATTTTCCTCAAGCTGAGGCTACCCGAAAATGAATTCTTGTTTTTATCTGCTCCTGCGGTAAAGCCCTGGCAGAGGTGGATAAGCTGGTCTTTGGCAAATGTACTTATTGCGCTGCCGATGATCTGTTATGGAGTGTTTTGCGCTGTGATCGGTATTGTGTTCGGGCATGTTTCGATAGCTCTGCTTTTGTTGGGTTATACTTTTATTCTTGCTGCAATCGGTGGAGTAGTATTGACTTCACGAACTGCCAGACCTTTTGATACGGCATCGTCACTTTCGCGACATTTCGCTTTTAGCTTTGCAAAACCATTCTTCAGCTGGCACTTATTCCAAATTCTCGAAAAACAAAAACTGTCTTTCGTCATTATCAAGTGCATCAGTTGGGCGCTGATGAGCGCTGGATTTTATGGGCTTGCGAATGTTCAGGATGAGCTTCGAGCCGGGAGCCTGATCACACTGGCAATTGCCGTAACTCACATCATGCTGGTTTTTCACGCCTTCCATTTCGAAAGAGAGAAACTGACTTTCCTGCGCAATCTTCCGAGAACTCAGTCTTATTTTTTTTTCACGCGGATTGTTACTTACCTTATTCTGACCTTGCCTGAAATAGTCTGGTATTGTATAAAATTTACCCTCGCGATCAGCATGGCGTTATGCGCTTTGCATATAGGACTTGCCATGTTGTTTCGCAGCCTCCTTTTGTTTTCTCCGGATGTTCGGGCATTTATTCCGAGAGCCTTCTATCTAAGTTGTTTTCTTTTCCTGCTGGTATTGATGGGGCTGACAACCTGGCTTTCGGTAGTCATCATGGCGTTAGCAGTGATCATATCGTTTTCAAAAGAAAGATCGGTCGTTTAGTTATTTTAAAGAAGCCCAAACAGAATCGATGGAGTTTGCCGGGGGAAAAAACCCGACCCGCATCATCATCAACCGGTCGACAAGGGTATCGGGACCAGAATCGCCACTGGTCAGGATGATCTTCACAGGTGTTTTTTCAGGCAGAAAATCACGTGTGGTGACTTTTTTCTTCTGATGGAACATGAAATGACTGATTTCATCGCGCGACTGAATCTCAGAGTCGGCATTGATAAAATAAGTCGGAAATTTTCGCTCGCACAATTCAACGATGTGCGATGTGTTCGAGCTGTTGTATCCGCCAACTACGACCGCCAGGTCTGCATCGGTCTCGAGAAGTGCGTACGTTGCGTCCTGGTTATCATTGGTGGCGTAACAAAGCGTGTCACGTGTATCGGCAATGTGTTGTTTGATGTTTTCAACGCCATATTTATCACTCATCAGCTGCCGAAAGTAATCAGCGATGGCCTGCGTCTCGGTGGCGAGCATCGTAGTTTGATTCACCACGCCAACGCGTTGCAGATCGCGATCGGGATCGAAACCTTCCGAGTGTTTCCACGCAAATCTTTCGTAGAACTCATCTTTAGATCGCGCGCCTGAAATGAATTCGCCCAGCAGTTTCGCCTCGTCCATATCGCGGACGATCACAGACAGGGCTGCTTGTGCACTATGAGAAAATGTAGCGCGTGTTTCTTCGTGGTTTGGCTTTCCGTGAATGATCACTGTGTAATTGTCCTTGCCAAGTCTTTCCGCGCGGTTCCAAACCTTCTCGACAAAAGGACAAGTTGTGTTGAACTGTTGAACTTCAACACCTTTATCAAGAAGTAATTTTTCAATTTCAACGGTTGTTCCGAACGCGGGGATGATCACCACATCGTTTTTATTGATCTCATCCCAGTGAATGAACTGTTTTCCATCGGTGTCCATGATGAATTTGATTCCGCGGCTCTGAAGATCATTATTTACTTCCTGGTTGTGAATCATCTGGCTTAGGAGAAACACGCGCTTGCCTGGATTTTCTTCCAACGCTTTGTAACTGATCTCGATCGCATTTTCAACACCATAGCAAAACCCGAAATGTCGCGCGATATAAAATTGAACAGGGCCGAAGTCCAACAGGGTTGGCGTGAAGTCTTGCTTACGCTGGTCCTTTGATCTGCGGAGTTCTTTGATCCGTCCAGTGATTGACGATCGGTAGTAAGCGGGTATATCAAACTTCTTGATGGCGGTAATTTTAGAAACGCTGCAAAATAAGAAAACGCAGGTAGTTATGCCTGCGTTCCTGGTGATGCCTTAATAAAATTACACAAAGATCGTTCATGGCGTTTTTTACGCCATTGTCGATAGATATTCAATTACAATCGAGAACGAATTATGCTGCTTTCGACAGCTTGTCTTCTTCAATCGTATTGGTGCGCGGCTCTTTCTTTTCCATGTCGAACCACATCACTTGCACGACATTCTTCTTGATGTACTTTAACACTTCCACCACTTTTCCATCGATCTTGCTGCGAACACGTTCGCCCTTTCTAAACAATCTTCTCATATATTCTTTATCACTTACTTGCGGAAAGCGTAGTTATACTCTCTGCGGGACGTCTCGTATTTTCCCGAGAGGATAACCAGCTCACCAGCGTTCTTTTTATCCAAAACCTGGTTTAGCTCTTTAACGGAATTTACAGGGGTATCGTTAACCTTCGTGATGATAAATCCTTCGCGGATATCCGTATCCCTCACTAATTTTCCATTGGGAGCGAGGGCTTTAACCCTGACTCCGTTCTCAAGATCAAGATTTTTGAGAACTTTTGCATCAACATCTTCCAATTCTATGCCCAGAGAAGCAAAACCTTTGCGGTCTTCGGGCTTGATGGTGCCTACCTTGCCTTCGCTGGATTTAAGGATTACGGGTATAGTGACCTCCTTGCCTTTGCGATTTACCGTGACACTAAGCTTGTCGCCCGGACGGTGTCTTCCAATATACTCAATAAGGGCTGTATTGGAACGGATCGGTGTCTCATCAATCTTAACCACAACGTCACCTTCTTTTAGCCCGGCTTCCTTAGCTGCGCTCGATGGCGCGAAAGCCGAAATATAAGCACCTTCGCGAACGGTCAGATCCTGTTCTTTTGCAAGTTGGCTGTTTACGCTTGTAATGCTCACACCGAGCCATCCGCGCTGAACTACGCCAAATTGAAGCAGATCTTCCACAACCTTGCTCACAATATCGGAAGGCACTGCAAAACCATATCCGGAATACGATCCTGTTGGGCTTGCGATAGCTGTATTGATACCGATCAAACCTCCATTAAGATCAACGAGCGCTCCACCACTGTTGCCTGGATTGATTGCGGCATCGGTTTGAATAAATGATTCGATGGCCGTGCTGCCAAGCGGATTCTCATTGCTCCGTCCATTGCTGTTAGCGCCCAGAATATTAATGCTTCTGCCTTTCGCGCTGATAATGCCAGCGGTAACTGTGGAGTTGAGATTGAACGGGTTTCCCACTGCGAGTACCCACTCACCGACCTTCGAATTGTCTGAGTCAACAAAAGATAATGTAGGCAATCCTTTCTCCTTGATTTTGATGAGCGCAATGTCAGTGTCGGGATCGGTACCGATTACTTCAGCATCGTACGTTCTATTGTCCATGAGAGAAACTTCGATCTCATCGGCATCTTCTACCACGTGATTATTAGTTACGATGTAGCCATCAGAATTAATGATCACACCTGACCCACCGGCCTCACGTGGACCTTGCTGAGGCATGCGGCCACCGAAGAATTGTTCAAAGAGATCTTGAGCGTCTTGTTCGCCTGATGTTCTTGAACCTTGGTAAGTCGATTTGATATGCACTACTGCCGGCATCACTTTTTCTGCAGCGGCAGTAAAATCCAGCGGAACAGCTTTGCCATCCGCATTAGAATAAGCTACGCGATGAACGGGCGCGTTGGCGGTGTAGTCCAACTTCACTTTTCCGTTGTCATCATCCAGAAATTTGTAAGAGGCTACCGTACATATACTACCCAGTACGGCTGCCGCGAATAAGGAACTGAATCTTTTCATATTTCCACTACTTGTTTAAAAATGCTTAATCAATAAATCAAAAACTGAGCAGAGACTTTAAAAAGTGAAACTTTGTCAGTTTTTGACGCTGTTTGCCAGGTAATTTTCTGTCATAACGAGAGGTTTTAGATTTAAGTACGAAACGTTTCGGACTTTGTTACCTGATTTATTCTTCCGGCAAAAATCTTATTTGAGCCAACCAGAATCTTAAATTCAAGACGCGCTATCATGAATTATTCAATCTTCATTCCAGAAAGTCGTCTTCAACGTTTTGTTGAATGTTTCTGGCTTGTTCAAGGTGATGGAATAGAAGAACAAATCGTTGTCCCTGATGGTTGCAGCGAATTGATTTTTCATTTGAGCGACCCGTTCTCTTCTTTGTCTGGCGATGGGCAGTGGGTTCGTCAGGAAAAGATCTTGATTGCCGGTCAGATCGCACAAGCGATGAATTTGAGATCCGGATCGAAAAGCTGCGTGCTCGGTGTCAAGTTCAAACCTGATGGCTTGTGGAGTTTGCTGCGGATTCCGATGGGCAGCTTTACGAACAATGTTATTGATGCAAGCAATGTTTTGAGAGATGAGATATCGTGCCTTCGCGATCGACTACTTGAACAGCCGTCCTCATTCCAGAAAGTGAAATGCCTTGAACAATTTCTGCTGGGAATTGCAGCGCGAACAGAACCAAAAGAAACGCTTGGTGAGTTGATTCTGCGAATAGAAAATGCCCAGGGTAGTTTGTCGATTCACCAACTGGCTCGCGAGTTCAGAATGTCTGAACGCAAGCTTCAGCGAACGTTTCTCGAACAAGTTGGTGTGTCGGCAAAAATGTTCACCAGGATAGTTCGGTTTAGAAATGTCTATCAACTTCTTCAAAAAGGAAAACACACCAAAGCTGAAGCATCATATCTTTTGGGATACTTTGATCAGCCGCATTTCAACAACGAGTTTCGCGAGTTCACAGGAATGAGTCCGGAAGATTGGTTTCGGGCGAATCAACCGATGTCCGAATTATTCATGGGAAAGCGCTTCGAGCGGTGAGCTCGCGGCTCATAGCTCGGAGCCCTTCTGTCGTTTTTTTCCAAGACTTCCCACCCGTATTTTTATTCCTTTGAAGAAAAAATCTCATGAAAAAATATTTCATTCTCGTGCTCACAATCATCGCATTTTCTTCCTACGGCCAAAAGAAAGAATTCGGTTGGCTTGTTGGTACATGGAAACTCAAAGACAAGGATGTTTTCGAAACCTGGTCAGTAGATACGGACGGAAAAACACTACTCGGCTCATCGTTTAAAATGGAAAACAACAAAGCCGAAGTCCAGGAAGAAGTCAAGCTCGTTCGCAGCGGAAATTCATTCTACTACATTCCCGATGTGGCTGGCGATCAGGATCCGGTTGAATTCTACATAACTTCCCACACCGAAGATGAGTTTGTAGCAGAGAATCCAAAACACGATTTTCCGAAGATCATTCGTTACAAACTCGTCAAGAAAGACGGGAAAGAATTCATCGATGCCTCGATCGAAGGCGATGGGAAAGTGATTCCTTATCCGTTTGAGCGTTATAAATAAACTCACCCACGACACGGTATTTTAAGGCTGAAATTCGAACTTTCGGCACATCTGACGCATCCTTAGGTAAACCACAGGCCGCCATTAAGCGTAAAATGGGTTAGGATGAGCTATTTCACTTCGATATTTCAAGGTCGTCAGGGAAAGGAAGGGCGCGAGGAAGATGCTCGCCTTCTTCGCAAGCTTCGAGTTGCTTTGGTTTTCTGGCTCATCACGATGGTAATCATGATTATCTGGTTCACGAATTGCATCGTTTTCTAGACGGGTTCGTTTTCGATACTTTTGCAGCTTCTTGCACAAGTAATGACCATTTCCGGCAAAATAATTCTAAAAAAGGGCAAAGAGATTTCGCTCTTGCGATTCCATCCATGGGTGTTTTCAGGCGCCATTAATAAACTTGAGGGTGAAATCACAGACGGCTGCTGGGTTGAAATTGTCGATCACAAAGCGAATACGCTTGGGTTTGGTCATTATCAAAATGGAAGTATTGCTGTTCGGATGCTATCATTCGGTGCAAAGCGTCCAGGTGAAAATTTTTGGAAGGAGCGTTTAAAAAATGCGCTTCACGTCCGGAAAGCATCAGGACTTCCAAGCGATTTTACGAACGCATTTCGATTGACACATGCGGAAGGCGATGGCGTTCCCGGCCTCGTTATCGACTACTATGATGGCGCGCTGATCGTTCAGGCGCACTCGGCAGGCATGCACCTCGACCGAAATATCATCGCGACAGCGTTGAAAGAGATTCTGCCCGATCTCAAGGTGATCTACTACAAAAGCAAGTCAACGCTTCCTGGCAAGGTTCGCGAGGTCAATGATGAATATCTCGAAGGCATGGGCGTTGTTCCCCATATCGTGCTCGAAAACAATTTCAAATTTTTGATCGATTGGGAAGAAGGACAGAAGACCGGCTTCTTTCTCGATCAACGTGAGAACCGGAAGTTGCTCGGTGATTTTTCGAAATACAAAACGGTGCTCAATACTTTCTGCTACACCGGAGGTTTTTCGATTTACGCCTTGCATGCCGGGGCCAAGCTGGTTCATTCTGTCGATGCTTCTCAGAAAGCAATCGATCTCACGCGAAAGAACATAGAACTGAACGGGTTCAACCCAGATATTCACGAGTGCTTTGCTGTGGATACTTTCGACTTTTTAAAAGACAAAGCGGATCACTACGATGTGATTGTGCTCGATCCTCCCGCATTCGCAAAACATCGTGATGCACGTCATCAGGCCGTAAAAGGATATCAGCGGCTCAACGTTGAAGCGATGAAAGCGATTCGTAAAGGCGGGGTGTTGTTCACGTTCTCATGCTCACAGGTTGTCGATCGTCAATTGTTTTACGATACGATCGTTTCATCGGCAATTCAGGCGGGCAGACAGATCCGCGTGCTGCATCATCTTTCACAGCCTGCAGATCACCCCGTTTCAATTTTTCATCCGGAGGGAGAGTATTTGAAGGGATTGGTGCTCTACGTTGATTAGTCGTCTGACCACCTAGAAGTGCGCTTCACCGGTACTTCGGTGACAGATCATCTGCCAGACTTTATTTCGCAGTGCATATACTCTCACATACTTCACAGCATAGCGGGAAGTTTTTTCTTTCTCTTCCCGGGTCACGGAAAGCTTGCCGGAAATAATGGCGACATCATTATGCAGCTCAACCACGGTTGAATCATGTTCGCGCGAAGCATAACGGGCATCCTTCATGTTTTCGATGCCCTTGATCCAGCTTTCTTTCGAATCGATGAGACCCGTTGCGTGCGTGAACACGAAATCATCGGAGTAGTGCTTTTTCAGGAACTCAATGTCTTTCTTAACTACCGCATGATCGATTGCGCGGTTCAGGTCGTCTATTTCTTTTTGCTCTCCGGTTTTTTTCTGGGCGAAGGCCGCAAATGCTAGTGTAAGGATGGCAATAAGTGACAGGAATTTTTTCATTGGTAAGACTGAATTAGATTTTTTGCACTCGAAAGTAATATCGAATAACGAATAACGAACACTGAATATCGAAGTTTGTATGCCCGCTTCGATAATCGTTATTCAATATTCGTTATTTGATATTTTTTCTTAGAGGTTACAAACACCACCTACTTCCGCTCCGGCTTATACCCCGAGTCTTTAAAGATCTTCTGCGCGTTTGACTGTTTCATGAGCTCAGGCAGTGTTACCTCGCGATGGTTGTTCATGTATGCGTTCACAATTTGCCAACCTACAAATTGCGCGATGCGCCCGGGACAATCTTCTCCAACCTCAAGTGTCTTTGGCCTTTCGCCAAGGTATTTTTGTTTCACCATGTGGCCCGTGGCGTAAAGTACATTGTCCTGAATAAGACGTGCCCAAATCAGATCCTGATTTTTTTTCGAGCCGCGAATTTCTTCCGCAGTGTACCAGATGAACGTGCTGTCAGGCGTACATGGTAGCATGTGCTTCGCGAAATAGAACGATTTGCCGTATGCCATCATGTCGGCAAGCACGGTCTTATCGTTGAGGTCCGTTTTATTGAAACGATCGGAAATGCCATAGATCAGCATACACGATGGAACAATATTCTCCGGATTGTATTGACGCAATACATATTCATACTGCTTTGGCCGGTATTTCGCGCCACGCCCTAAAAAATAATCAAGCCCCAGCACAATCAGCGAATCTGAAACAAACAGATCGGTGTCAAAGCCGGTGATCACGGTTTCTATGCGTGGGATCTTTACATTCGGATAATAGTAGCGCAGATTTGCGAAAGCTTCTTCAAATTGCTTTTTCAATTGTTCCCGATTGCCAAAAACGCGGTTGGTTTCAGACAGAAGCGTATCGAAGTGCGGGTTGTTCAATTTGTTGAATACTTCGCGAACAAATGTTGAATCATTTGGGTACTCGCCTCGCTTGAAAACAAAATCGCGCATCACTGGCTTCCGTGTGAGAAAGGCGATCAAAGCTTTCTTCGAAGGAATGTTTACGAGCGAATCTTCGTAAGACCTTAATTCAACGTTAACCTCCTTCGCATCAGGAACGAAGGCACAGGTTTCTTCATCGCCCTCTCCGCAACTGAATGCGAATATCGAAATTACAAGAAGCCAAAAAACTTTTTTCATGATCAAAAATTAGTGAATGCCGTAGCCACTAAGGCACGAAGACACAAAGATTTTTTTAGAATGCAACGCTGTTGATTTAAGTGTCAGATGATCAAGCTTTCAGTTTCCACATTGCGCGTTCATCACGACTTTCTGCTTTCAGCTTTTTGCTTTCACCTTATTTATAGTTGAACGTCAATTTATCGGTAGGGGTATTTCGGGTGAGCCGTAAACTTTTCACGTCATCGCGAACAGTAACATTGACGAGGTTGGATTGATCATCGTGCATTTCGGTGATCACGGTATTTGTAACCTGGATCATCTTCCATTTCTTGATCTTCGGAACCTGGATATACAGGATGAACGCATCGGATTCTTTTTCGTGACCAAGATAAACGGTCTGCTGTGGTTTGCCATCAAGGGCGATCTTGAATTTATCTTTGATGTAATCACTCGCCATCTGGTCGGTGGTCTTGCCGTTTTTCGGGTTGAGAATATCAAGGTCTTCCTGACGGAGTTGATTTTTTACCGACAGTTCAAAATCATCGATGAAAACACGCATCATGATCTCGAGTTCTTTTTCTTTTTCATCGTATTCAATTTCCGTCACGGAGACGTGCATGGGATGAAGAGAAGAAACCGCAAGCAATGCGATTTGAAGCCAGGCGGCAATGTTTGTAAACAAGGTCATATTTTATCGATAAGCAAATTATTGACCAAAATAGATTTGAAATCTGACATTACTACTGTCTGGGGAAAATTCATCAGAACTTTTAACGCGATCACTTCGATTAAATCTTTTGTCGC
>CBHROW010000048.1:0-20715 GCA_966080355.1 uncultured Chryseosolibacter sp. | reverse complement strand
TATCAGAGCGCTTCATTGCCATGATGCCATCGGTAACCAGACCAACGGGTGGTGTATCGATGATAATGAAATCGTAATGTTTTTTAAGGTCGTCTAGCAGATCTGTGAACTCACCGTTGAGGAGAAGTTCCGATGGATTTGGAGGATGAGGGCCTGATGGGATAAAATCAAAATTTTCGAGAGAGGTAGGCACAACACATTCCTGCCAGGTGTTGCGTTTGATGAGCACCGTGCTCACACCTTTTGTTTCGTCAGTCTCTTCAACAGGCAGCTCACTTTTTATCTTGCGCATGTCGAGATCGATCAACACCACACGCTTTTTCGATAACGCGATAACGCCACCGAGGTTCATCGCAATGAATGATTTTCCTTCGCCTGAAACGGTAGACGATATTGTGATGACCTTTTGTTTTGACTGAACATTGAAGAAGTCAAGATTCGTTCGAAGTGAACGGATCGCTTCGCTCACGACCGACTTCGGGTGGTCAATGATGTGCAGCGAGCCGTTGGAACTTTTGGAAAGGGGAACTGCGCCCAATATCGGTGCACGTTCGATACGCTCGAGTTCGATGAGGCTTGTAATTTTGTTATTGAGCAGGTAGAGAACACCAATGAACAGGATCGCCAGCACCAAGCTCGCAACAAAACCTGCACCTGCCACCATTAATTTCTGCGGGGAGATCGGTTTCAATGGGAGCGAAGCTGATGACAGTATTTTGAAATCGGGAATACTGCCGGCTTGTGCAATCTCGAATTCCGATTTTGATTCCATGAGTGTCACGTAAAATTGCTCGTACAATTTGTAAAACCGCTGATTCTTGGTGAACTCCGTACTCTTGTCGGGCAGCGTAGCGAAGCGTGTTTCGAGTGTTGCTTTTCGTTGATTCAATTCCTGAAGGCGCAAAAGCCAATTCTTCTTGTAGTCCTGAAGTTCTTTCAATACCGATGTTCTGGCTGCATTGAGTGCCTGTTCTTTTTGCTTGTAGGTGAATGTGATCTCAGTGTAAGAGAGTTTCACACGCTCCATGTCAAGTTGCATACGCTGCAAGTCTGCAACTGCCGTGTTTACACTTGCAGGAAGATATTGGCGTAGGGCGAGCGATTGTGCCAGGTCATTGTTTTCGAGACTCTCGACCATTTGAGTCAGATATCCGATCGATTTACTAAGCTCATATCGTTGTGAGTCGAGGGCGTTGATCGCTGACACCGTTTGCTTGAATTCCAGATCGAGATCGTTGCTTTTGTTCTGTAGCGTAAACGATTTGAAGTAATCTTCATGCCCCTCCATTTTCTTCTCCAGCTGACTGAGTTCACTTTCAAGCCAGTCGATCTTTTGACGGTTGGCAAGATTCTTTTGTTCGTTGCTGTATTGCAGATACAACGTGTCAATGGTGTTCAGTACATCCTGTGCCTTGAAAGGGTTGTTGTCTTTGAAAGACACGCGGATGGTATTGGCATTAAAGTTCAGTGGTTCCACCGTGAGGCTGTGCATCAGGTAAGTGAGCAGGGCCGTTCTGCTATGAATAATAAAGAAGTATCCGATCTCATCGCCCTTTACAAATTCAGGATTGCGCTCGAGTGTTACCCTAAGGTCGCTGATGGCAACTGGGCTTCCGTAGCGTCCTTTAACTTCCGGTTGATTACCATATTGAAGGGAAAATTCATGCTTGTTCAGCTCCTCAAAATAAATAGGCGTGTCGAAGAGGGAGTGCGATCGTGAGTGTTCCATCACCACTGCCGGTGCTTTGAGAAACAGCTCGTCATTGAGCACACGTCCGACACTGAAAAAACTCACCTCATAGTGCGTGAAATCCAGAACACGATTGAGGAAGAGTTTTGATTTGATGATCTCAATCTCACCTGAGACGATGTTTAGATTTTTATCCTCCATCATGCCCGCGATACCCAGGTCGGAAGCTTCGCTTTTTATTTCGAGTTTAAGCTCGGAGTCTGATTGATAAATATTCTTTGTGTAACGCAGAAATAGATACACGCCCCCATTCACCAATACGAAAATGAGCAGGATCCATGGCCATTTGGTTCTAAAAATTATCGACAGCTTGTTGAAATCGATACCTTCTACGATGGCTGTGTTTGACGATATATTCGATGAGGAATCCAAAATCAGTTCCTGGTATAGATAAGGTAAACGGTAGTTATACTCACCAATATTGAGACGAATGAAGCGTAATCCCTAAGGCCTTCGAAGAACGGTCTTCTGTTAGGTTCAACATATACAATGTCACCTGGTTGAATGATGAGGTTATTGTCCAGGTAACCCTGAATGGAGCTAAAGTCAGCTAAAAACACCTGGTCTTTTCTGAGAACGCGTATATTTTGCGCTTTTCCATCGAGGCCGATTCCGCCAGCCAACGCGAGCACTTCAGCGAGCCTTACATTTTCATTGACCAAAGGAATGACTTTTCCGCCAGCTGCTGCTCCCAGCACGATAACACGCTTGTTAACAAAACGCAGTAAGGCAAATGAGCCTGGGTAAGCAGCCTCATATGCTTTTTGTATCACTGCTTCTGCCTGGCGGATTGTCAAACCTTCCAGTTTTAATTCGTCAACTTGTGGCAACTTCACCATTCCGCGACTGTCAACCAGATATTGCGTGGTTTTTTTGTCTACCGCAACGTTTGCGCTGGTGGATTTAGCGAGTTCGCGCTCAGGATCGATCAGTCGCTCTCCATGATGACCATAAACCTCGAGTTCGAGATAGTCGTTTGGTTGAATCACGTAGTTGGCTTCCGCAGTTTGAGCGTCACGGCTTAGTCGCGTGCCTTCACCTACCTTGAACATGATATTCTTCTTATAGGAGCTACACGAAGCCAGTCCAGTCATCAGTGTGAAAAAAAATACAACTAGGGGTCTGTTCACACGAAAAAAGTTATCAGTTTGGTGAAATTACTGATTTTCTCAGTAATTCATCCCATGTGGGAAGTACCTTGTCTTTGTCTGAAACGATGGGATCGTCAACGGGCCATTGAATATTTAATTGAGGATCATTCCACACGATTCCAGATTCGGAAGGTTTGTTGTAGAAATTAGTGCACTTGTAGTAAAAGAGGCTGTCCTCGAGCGCGCAAAATCCATGAGCGAATCCCTCGGGTACCATCAGCATATTTCTCTTTTCGCCATCAAGTTCAAGGTAATAGGTTTTGCCGAACGTCTTTGATCCCATTCGCATGTCTACCACCACGTCAACAACTTTTCCCTGAAGCACGGTCACCAATTTTCCCTGGGCGTGGGGCGCATTTTGAAAATGCAATCCCCGAACAACTCCTTTTTTTGAAAATGACGTGTTCTCCTGGACAAAATTATGGGTGATACCTGCCTGCTCGAAAGTCTTTTTGTTGTAAAACTCGTAAAACCAGCCACGATCATCCGGAAAGATGGAAGGGATAATTTCAACGAGTCCTTCAATACCCGTCTGTTTGATTTGCATGAAGTGCGCGCGTTACGATGCTTTTTGAATTTCTTCCAGAGCGCGAAGATACTTCATTATGACAAAAGATTCATCGTATTCAGCTTCCATTTTCGTGCGGCCATTTCTGCCAAACGAGCGAAGGGTATCGTCTTCCAGCACTGACATTGCTTTCATTTTTTCAGCGAGGTCATCAGCGTCTTTCAGCTTGCAGAGATATCCATTAAAGTTATTTACAACAACGTGATTACAGCCCGGAACATCAGTGGCAATGATCGGCTTGCATGAGCTGGCAGCCTCCAGCAGCGTACGTGGCGTTCCTTCGCGATAAGATGGTAACACAACGCAGTCGGCCTGTTCGATATATGTGCGCACATCGTTGGTAGTGCCAAGATATTCGATCATGTTGCTTGTGATCCAATCATCAATCACTTCGAGTTTGATCCCACGCTTGTGTTCGGGGTCTTTGGCGCCCAACACCTGAAACTTTGCATCAACACCTTGCGATCTGAGCTTGCGAATCGCTTCGATATATTCCAACACGCCTTTATCGGATATCAAACGCGAAATCATCAGGAATGTAAATTTTTCATTCCGTTTGAATTCCATGGGTCAAAATCGCTTCAGGTCAATGCCCGATCCGGGTACCAGATCAGCAGCGTGTTTGGGAACCAGTTTTTTGCTGAGAAAAAGTGTTTTGTCCTCGGCATTTTGAAAGAATACTTTCTTTGCAAAACGAAAACTGAACTTATAGAGGAACATCGCAAAAGCCGAAACAAGGTTCTTTTTCAGGAAAACGGTGCCGAGCCCGCAAACGTTATTGATGACCGGAATTTTCAACATGCTTGCTGCCAACGTTCCATAAACATTTGGTTTGATGGTGTAGTGAAGCACGATATCGGGTCTGAGTTTCCGGTACGTGAGAAGCAGTTCCAGAATTAACGCTGAATCTTTAACTGGATTTGCGCCCCGGCTGTCCATTTTGATTCGATGATGTATACATCCTTCGGCAATAAGGTATTTGGTATAATCATCAACAGGAGCTATGGTATGAATTTCGTGACCTTGACGGATAAGTTCCCGCACGAAATTCAACCGGAAATTGTAGATATTCCAGGAGGTGTTTACGACAATGGCAATCTTCATTGGGCTCTGAGGTTATGGCGTAAGCCCGGCAAAATTTTGGCCGCCCTTCGACAAACGGTCAAAATCATCGTTATTAAGCCAAAAACTAAAGTTAAATACCTCAAAGATAGTGAAATGTAACCAAGAATTGGAAACCTTGTCCCGATTTTGTACGTATGAACTCGCCCACTTTATAACGAAATATGTCCGAACTTAACAATACAGCAATACTGGTTGCAATAGGCAACACTAAAAATCCGGAGGAGACGCAAGAACACCTGGACGAACTTGCATTCCTTGCCGAAACTGCCGGAATCCAGTCGATAAAGCAATATATCCAGAATATCGCTCAACCTGATCCGCGAACCTATATAGGAAAAGGCAAGCTTGAAGAGCTGAAATCATTTGTGTTCGATCGGAAAGTCGCCAATGTAATTTTTGATACCGACTTAAGTGCATCCCAACTTCGCAATCTTGAGCGAGAGCTGAATCCCAAAGACCGCGAAGATGGCGATCTCAAAGTTCGCATTTACGACCGCAGCCTGTTGATCCTCGACATTTTCGTATGGCGAGCGCAAACTGCACAAGCAAAAACGCAGGTGGAGCTCGCGCGGCTCCAATATCTTTTGCCACGCCTCACCCGACTATGGACTCACCTTGAACGCCAGCGCGGAGGAACAGGAACACGCGGTGGTGCCGGTGAACGTGAGATCGAGACCGATAGGCGAAACATTCGCTACCAGATCACGCTTTTGAAGGACAAGTTGGAAAAGATCGAGAAGCAAAAATCGACACAACGTAAATCGCGCGGTGGCATCGTTCGCGTTGCGCTCGTTGGCTACACAAACGTTGGCAAATCGACTCTCATGAACTTACTTTCAAAAGCTGATGTGCTTGCTGAAAATCGTTTGTTCGCGACAGTTGATTCGACTGTGAGAAAAGTTTCTGTAGGTGACATTCCTTTTTTGCTTTCAGACACCGTGGGGTTCATACGCAAGTTGCCCCACCACCTGATCGAATCATTCAAGTCGACCCTCGATGAGGTTCGTGAAGCGGATATCCTTGTGCACGTTGTTGATCTGGCGCATCCTTTTCACGATAACCAGATAGAAGTTGTAAAAAATACACTTTCGGAAATCGGTGCCGGAGATAAGCCGACAATCCTCGTGTTAAACAAAGTCGATTTGTATCTGCAACAGCATCCGGAAGCCAACCTTGACGAGATGAAAGGGTTTTACCGCGATCATGGGTTTGACCGGATTGTTTTTGTGTCTGCTACCGCGAAACAAAACATCGACCAGCTGAAAGAAGCGTTGTTCAGCGAAGTGCGCAAAAAGCATATGATGATCTATCCCAATTACATCAATCATGGATTCACTCCTGTCGATTGGAAGGAGGGATCCTCAGTTGAATCGTAATCAATATTTCATAACTTGCGCGCTTCTTAGAAATTCAAAATTTTTGAATTTTGAATTTCTGGCCTCGTAATTCAATGGATGGAATATCCCGATGTGTGTCCGTGGTCTCATAGTTCAACGGATAGAATAGAAGTTTCCTAAACTTTTGATCTGGGTTCGATTCCCGGTGAGACCACGGACACATGATCGGGACAAAACTTTTGATAGGTTCCCTGCCCGACTGCGTCTCGCAGGCGGGGATTCCTGTCGGGACTACTTTTCAAAACCATCGGAGCATTAGGATTCTGTTTCAGTTCATTTTTCATTTCTTTCAGAAAGACTTCCATTAGCAACACGTTAATTGGGTTGATTTTTACTGGTTTGTTGATTTTGGATCGGCTGTAACCTTTGCTACTTCGAGCGGTAGATAACTTAAACTAGATTTGGTTTTAAATTCAGCAAATATGAATTCAAAGACTCACCCTCTCTTCGTCTTTCTGTTTCTCATTAGCCCAATAGTTTCCGCACAACAATTGCTATGGTTTGGCACGTCCACACTGGATGGAAGGACAACGCAATGCAGGTTTGAGATCGTAAAGGAGGGAAATATCAAATCGATTGTATTGGCTCCCTATGGTTTTACGCCAACTACATTCCAGGATGTGAAAGAGGTCGATCACTTTTTGACATTCACGTGGAAAAAAAATCAATCAATATACTATTGCAGGTTGCACATGGTTAACCAGTTAACCTATGAAGGCGATTGTTCTTGCAACCGAGAATCTCCTATCCATTTAAAGATCCGTGACTTTACAAAAGAAGATGCCTTCCTCCAAGGGGATTCGCTGCACGCTTCTGCGACTGACCTTCAAGTGCTGGATAGAGCACTTGAACTTCTGGGTAATGGAAAAAGCTGGAGCAGGAGCGATAACCGCGTTTGTGACTCAAGCACCTATCCTTATAAATGGAGTTTGTTCTGTGCTTTGCACCAGGCATCCATCGAGGTCTGTTCGGAATATCAGCATTTACGTCCTGCTATACAAGCATCGCGGCAAGCGATCAATGAGCTTAGCGGAGAAAAAAAATACGCGCATCTGCTTCAGGACTTCAACAATGAAGCACCGCATTTTGACGTCATAAAAAAAGTATTGGAACGGGCCACAGAAATTATCAAAGAAAGAATTGCTTCTCATAGATAAATATCTGTCGGTTATTTATCCAACCATAAATTCAGCGAATCTTCTCAAGTTTTCACCAACCTGGTTCGATAATGATCGCCTCCCCTTTCCATAGTATTCAGCCTCGATTGTTTATCGTCTATCGCGTAGCTCATTCAATGTTTGTAGAGCGGAGGATTCATATCCTTCAGCTGATGGATCAACTCCCCCTGCGGTATTTTTAACTACAGGCTCTAGTTGATTGTAAACCAAATACTGAGCCTTGCTCATTGCTCTCCGTAAGTTATCGGACGTCTACAAGTACAAAGCCAACGGAATAGAGTTGGATTTTAACAGACAGTCGTCAGGTCTTGGAATAAGCAGAGGAAGCTCTATTGACGGTCGGGCTCATTCGGAGCGAAGACTATTCACTGGATTAGCCATTGCAGCTTTGATGGATTGGTAACTCACAGTAAGCAACGTGATGATCAGTGCACCAAATGCTGCACTGGCAAAAATCCACCAGCCGATTTCGGTTTTATATTCATACTGTTTGATACCCTTGTCCAAAATGTAATAGGCGGTCGGAATTGCGACAACGCACGACAAAATCACCAAAACCACAAATTCTTTTGAAAGCATTCGCCACAGGTTCGCCACTGACGCTCCCAAAACTTTTCGCACACCAATTTCTTTAGTGCGCTGTTCTGCTACGAAAGAAGCAAGGCCGAACAACCCAAGACAACTTATAACAATGGCCAGAATTGTAAACACTGCTGCCAGTGCCCCAATCTGTTCCTCAGTCGCAAATTTGGCTGCATATTCTGTACTGGCAAACTTATAGTCGAACGGAATATCAGGGATTACACTGTTAAATACTTTTTCAATTTTTGGAAGAGCTTCCTGCATCGGTATGCCCGGAGTCACGCGAAGCATCAGCCAATTTTTCCAGCCCATTGTAAAATAGATGGTGGGACTCACTGGCTCAAACGGTGAATCCATCACCATGTCTTTGATCACACCGAGGATCACAAAATCTTTGTCCATGTGCCACGGACCGTTTTTCCAATGAATAACCTGACCAGTTGGATTTTTCAACCCCATAAATTTTGCCGCTGCTTCGTTGATCACGAAACCCGATGAGTCGCTAGCAATCTCTTTCGAGAAATCGCGGCCTTCGATAAACTGCCAGCCTACAGTCCGACCAAAATCATGAGATACATTTAACGTTCCGAACCCGCGATCCTGGTCGAGGTTCTTTCCATTTTTAGAAAATCCACTGTTGCTTGACCAAACATTTGTCACCGCGCCACCCGACTCGGAAATCTCAGTTACAGCTCCGGAATTCTTCAACTCTGCTCTTAATACATCAGCCTTGGCGTTAAATGCGTCCGATTTTTTTGGAATCATTAACAAACCTTCTCGCTGATATCCGACCGGACGATTTTTCACAAATACAAGTTGATTGTAGATCACTCCGGTGCAAATGATCAACATCACAGACACGGTGAATTGTAGAACTACTAAAACTCTTCTTGGAATTGAAGCAAACCGCCCCGCACGGAAAACTCCTTTCAAAACACGTACAGGTTTGAATGAAGATAAATACAACGCTGGATAACTTCCTGCCAACACCCCTGTGACGAGAAAAAAAATAAAACTACCGATCCAAAACCATGGTTGGTACCATGGCTTGCTCATCTCCTTGTATTATAAGTAATTGAACCAGGGAAGGGATGCATATACAAATACTATCGCTATAATGAATCCAAACGCGACCACAAAAAACGATTCGCTAAGAAATTGCCACACCAATTGTCTTCGTCTGGACCCCATTGTTTTGCGAATACCCACTTCTTTGGCGCGCTTCTCTGATCGTGCTGTGCTTAGGTTCATGAAATTGATGCAAGCCAGTAGCACTACAAATACCCCGATTGAACCGATGAACCAAACCAATTGCACCAGGCCGCTTTGAAGTACGCCTTCTTTAAAATCTGCGCGCAAGTGCCAGTCACTCATTGGGAGAAGAAGTATTTCGTAGTTGTATTTCAACTCGTCTTTCATATAAGCCAGGTCTTTGATTGCCTTTACTTCGGCATCGATGATATTCGTGGTTGTGCTTTCAAATGTGGCGTACGGTTGTATCTCAACAAAAATCTGGAGAAAGTGGTTATCCCAGCCTTGTTGTTTGATCCATGTGCCATCGTTGATGAGGAATTCCCAAGGACGAAAAAATTGAATGCCAAAAAAAGCAGTATTCTTCGGCAAGTCTTCATATACACCCGTTACAGTTGCGTCTTTCTCGTTGTTGATTCTTACAATCTGATTAACCGGATCAGAGTCGCCAAAGAGTGCTTCGGCTGTCGATTTAGAAATCATTATGGAGTTCATGTCTTTCAATCCCCTCCATGTTCCGTAAATCATGTTAAACGTGAACATCTCGGGCGCATCTTCACCGATGAACATTCCCGTCTTCGAGACTTTTTTGTCTTGAATAGAGAGCACGCCATCTGATTTCCAAGAAGCAGGAACGATGTGTTTGAAATTGGCTCCATAATTGTTTTTCAATTGATCGATTAAGGGGTATGGCAACGAAGTTTGTCCGACATAATGTTTGCCATTAAACCTTCCGCCTTTCATCACTTGCGCGATACGCGAATAGTTCTGATGGTATTTGTTGTACGACAATTCATCATACACCCACAGGCCGATTACAATGGCCACGGCCAAGCCCAAAGTAAGCCCCCCGATGTTGATAATGGAATAACCTTTGGTTTTGGTAAGGTTCCTCCATCCTATCTTGAAATAACTTTTGTACATACCGTATGTGTTTAAATTTTTATAACCCCTTGCAGGTTTGATAATCCCTTTTCGAAAAAGAAGAATAACATCAACCATGAATTTCAAATCCGCTTTTCTCTTGCCAGCTTCTTTGACTCTTCGTTGATACACTTCGAATAAATCGCCTTCAATGTGATCCACCAACTTCGGGTCGCAGTACCAGCGGAAGAAGCGAAGCAGCGGTCGAGGAGGCATTGCGTTTCTGTCTCTCATGCACCAACCGTTTTCATATCCAATACAATCTTTGGGATCGCACGCCAAAGCTCATTCCTCCTGTCTTTCGAATATTCGATTGCCTTCTTGCCCAATGCAGTGATTTGATAATATCGCCTGGGCCTCCCCATTCTGTCCGCTGTGCTTTCTCCAGGAAGAGACTTGATATAACTTTTGTCTTCAAGTCGCACCAGTGCAGTATGCAGGGCGCCCATGCTCACATCGCGTGACAGTCTTGATTCGATCTCATCTTTGATAGCCACACCATAAGCTTCTTGGTGCAGAATGGCAATCGTCAATAAAACGATTTCCTCAAACTCACCTAATTGGTATTTCTTCATAGAATACTTTTTTCTAAAAGTAGGAATAATCGTGCCAATTCCGATACTATAAACCTAACTAGTCAAAATGCGGTTTCTAAAGGCTGTGTGGTGTACGATTATGGTACGTTAGGTGTCGAAAACGAACTAGAGAAGAAATAATGAGTCCTGTAGAAGACGTCTGGAAAATCATGAATAATGATAGCCAAACTTGTGGTCTTATGACATCAACCCTGCGATTCTAACCAAATCATTGAGAAACTGGTTCGATATTCTGACGCTCCAGTCTACCACCGAATTTTATCTTTTGATCTGGGTTCCCTGCTCCGACTTCTCAAGTAGGATTGTTAGGCTTGTGTTTCGCGCTGCGTATATAAAAATCGCTCCATTTTAGTACGATTTCCAGAAGGAGGTTCGATAAATGGCTGCTTGGTGCTGCGTCTGCTGTAACTTCAGCGAAGGCGTTGATTTAACCTGTGCAGGTAAGCTCTAGTTTCCCTTATTGAGATGACTGGAATTTTCTAAATTAGTCTTGCCATCGAACCTGTTTTTTATGACTGACCAAAAACTTATTCTATTTTTTTTATTGTTCGTCACTTGCCTCTGGGCTAATGGACAATCTTCATCTCAACATCAGAAGATTGATTCCGTGGTCCACCGCTTATATAAGGGACTTTCATTTGATGACGGGCAATGGAAAGATGCAGAGAAGATCGAACCGTTCTTCTTTTCTGATTCAAGGATAATTTCAAATTTTGGCATCGCCCCACAAGCAACGACAATTGAACAATACATTGCTGCGGTGCGAAGTAACATACTCAAACAAGGTATTATCACCATTGAAGAAATGGAGATTTTTAGCAAAACTGACGTTTTTGGAAAGGTTGCACAACGGTTGAGCACCTATGAAATAAAATTTTCATTCAAAGAAAAAAACGAGGTTGTCCGGAGGGGCATCAACTTGCTCCAGCTTATAAATGATGGTGGTATATGGAAAGTAAGCTCAATCATCTGGGATCGTGAATCAGATCAGTTGAAAATTCCCGACCAGTACAAGCTGAAATAGGATTGGCCTGGTCTGCGGAAATAAAAGAACGCCTAGGAATTGAATCGTTAACTTTATAAAAAGAACGCATTGCCTTTTTACAAAGTATATGATCCTATGCCGCCTCTTCGTGGACTTATCCGGCAATTTCAGGTTTATCATGCGAGGTGGGAAGAAGAAAAGCAACTGCCGGAGCCTTTTATTACCTGTCTTGCCAACACTGAACAAAATCTTTATTTCTTTGTCAATGATACAATGAAAGTGGTGCCTGCTGCTAAAGTAGAGATACCAGCGCCCGGAGTTGTGGTAACCGGACCAAAATATAAACCGGTGGGCTTACTATTTGGCAAAGATCACTTGATGATCAAAGTTGCTTTCCACCCTACAGGCACCTATCGCCTGCTTGGTGTCGACATGCGAATAACTGTCAACAGCGGGCTAGATGCTGCAAAAATCTGGGGCAATGAGGTGAATGATATTTTGCATCAACTACGACAAACGCCATCGCATGACTTAATGATTGAGACAGTGTCTTCATTTATTCAACGAAAATATGACGAGGCCATCAGGCCGGAAGAGCCCATCGATCAGGTTGCGACTTACATGCTCGACCCTTTGCGTAATCATTCACTCGAGGAATGGGCTTCAATGGCTTGCCTCAGCCTGAGACAATTCGAACGGAATTTTATTACACGGGTCGGCATATCTCCTAAATTATTTCTTCGGATCGCCCGTTTCGAATATTCCATGGGAATTAAAAGAAGTTTCCCGGAAAAAAATTGGAGTCAGATCGCATTGGAATGCGGCTATAATGATTCATCCCACCTGCTAAGAGAATATAAAGAATTTGCTGAATTCCCTCCGAGTAAATTTTATCATCAGGCTACCAGCGGCTATAGTGGATTTCCCACCGGATAAATAGATGTCGATTTTTTCCTAACAGTAACTGGTGTTCGTGCCATAGTTTTGTTTTGCAATTCTGAACGTTCAAGTCGCACAACTTTTACAAGAGACGGACTCTTTTCTAAAAGAGCGGCCATCTCATAACTAATTCTCTTGTTTACTATTCGAATGACTTATGGAACATCAAAAATTAAACATCCTCAGGCAGGTTGTAGAGGAAGGATTTGGGAACGCCAACCTAAGCATCATTGACCGGTTTATCAGCGATCACTGGATAGAGAACCAGTTTAACATGCGAGGAGGAAAAGAGGGATTAAAAAATGCGATTATTAGCCTTGAGCGCGCTTTCTCGAATCGTTCTTACAAACTGATAAATCATGCTATTCATAACGATATCGTTTGGGTGCACTACAAATTCAGCGGTGAGCACACAGGTGCGTTCATGGGTCGAGGCCCAACCGGAAAACAATTTACAATTGATGTAATCGACATAGCCAAAATTGAAAACGATCAGGTGATCGAGCATTGGGGTATTCCGGATCGTTTTGCGCTCATGATGCAACTGGGATTTTTTCAACCCGCAAACCCAATGACAAAATGAAAAAAGATCACCCTGGTGTTTACGTCCCACCGCCTTTCATTTACGTTGTTTTTTTCCTTTTCTCAATCGCGCTGCAAAATTGGCATCCATTTGAAACTTTGTATTTCAAAACATACCAGTCTGGCATTGGGTGGTTTTGCTTAGCATTTGGTCTAGTCTTTATTTTCCCTGCACTTCAGCGCTTCTTTATTTCAAAAAATACGCTGATAACTATTAGAGCTGCCTCTTCATTGCAAACTACAGGTATTTACGCTTACTCACGGAACCCAATGTATTTGGGATTATTGTTTGTGTATTGCGGAATTGCTTTTTTAAAGGGCAACTTATGGACGTTTATCGTGATTCCATTGCTGATTGCTGTTGTACAGTTGTGCGTGATTAAAAAGGAAGAACATTATCTCCAAAGAACATTCGGTAAAGAATATGAGGCTTACAGGAAACGTGTGAGGAGATGGATTTGATCGCTTTATCTCATGATCATTTTCACAGAATGATTTTTATCCGCATTTCAATATCGCCTTTAACGAACTGTTAATTGTAACCCGGATCTACTTTTTCAGAATCTCCAAAACCCCGGATTTTAAACTGTTGAGTTTATTCATTTCATTCTTCTTGAGTTTAATGTTTCTAAACGGAGGCGATCCGGTAGTCATGTCAAAGCGTGGTTGCAGCGGAATGCAATGCCCTGATCATCTTTGCAGGTGTATTCGGTTCATTTGTAGCTTTGGATAAGATCTATTCGAAGTAGTCAAAGGACCGAAACCGTGGATGCGAAGGAACGCAAGAAATCCAGCTGTCTGCAATTCTTGTTCCCGCTTATCCAAAGCTGAAATCTCCCGTTTGTCGGAAACCAGTGCCGATCGTTTGGTTGCTGTAATAGTTTTGCAGAAACCAATAGATCATGTTCACACGAAAATTTGTCATCGGCACTTTTTTTATTTTCGCGTCCTTCGTTACCTCGGCACAGGTGGGCTTCGGACTGAAAGGTGGCTTGAACTTGAGCACGCTCAACGTCAAAGATCCCGACCTCACTTATGATTCGCGCACCGGTTATCATTTGGGAGTTTTTTTGCGCGGCAAATTCGATAAAGTCGCCATTCAGCCGGAAGTATTACTCTATACGCAAAAAGGTGACGTAAAGAGTTCTGTCTTTGGAACTGCCCAAGAGAGTTTCACCTATGTCACCGTTCCCGTGATGATCAAGTTCTATCCATTCATGGGGTTGAATCTTCAGGTCGGTCCGCAGTTTGGATTTCTTGTGGATGGTGAACGAAAGTATAACACCGTTCTTGCCAGCGGATCGAGAGATATCACCGACTATTACAAAAGCAGCGATGTAGCCGTATCACTTGGCGCTGGTTATGATTTCGGTTTTGGGCTCGGCTTCGATGCGCGTTACAACCTCGGTGTAAAAGACATCAACAATGTATCTAATGGTGATGCTGCCAAAAGTCGCGTGTTCATGCTCTCACTCGGATGGAATTTTCTGAAATAGTTATCCGAGAGAGCCGTACTGTTTTGGCACATTAAATCTTACGAGGCTTAACCGACTAGCCAGTCTGCAATCTTTGCCCACCAATCGGAAGTAGCCATTGGGAATCTTGTTAGGTGAATGATCACCATCAAGCCCCCAGCCCAATAATAAACCGGGTGAATTTTCTTTCGAACCACAATGTCGTAGAGTATCCCGGCAAGGAGAATGCTTTCTTCTGCGAGCAAAATTGCGAACGGATTAGTGATACCGAAGGTGATCGGCATCAGCCTTCCAAACGCTGCCGGGAGCAAAGAAACTGTTGCCAGGATCATGAGGCGTTTATGCGTTTCAGGATTCTTGAGATTGGCTAGCGAGAAACTTAGAAATGTTGCGAATAATATCATGTCAGTGAGTGGCACGATCAAAAACTGTTTTGCGGTGAGTCCACCTGCGGAGAGCGTTGCGCTTCTCAATTGAGCACCGGTTATAGCCACAGCCACACCAGCTACTATCATTCCGGCAGCCAGACAAAATCCAGCGATACCCAGCCTCTTATGCAAACGCGTGTTTCCGCTCTTCACTAAAAATGCCTGGGCTACAAAAAGGATCATCCAGGCGAAGTACATGATGCCGTGGATATGCACAAGGGGACGTGCGCTGAATGATCCGCTGATCATCGGCTTGAGGTAGGTCAGCGAAAATCCAGCAATGACAATGAAGAAAGAAGCAATCGTGACGATGAGATAAAAATTGGTCCGCGTTCTCGAAACTGAAGCAGACCGACTTGAGACCGTGTTGAGTGTAGAAGTTTCCATTGGAGCACCGGGGTTTTAATTGAATCGTGATATTGCTGGTAGTGTCGGAATTTTTTGATCCACATTCACCAGTATTAATCTTACTCAAGTTAATATTTAAAGCGAACATTTTTTATCCCAATTTTCAGCGATGGATTTTAGAACATCAATCATGATTTCTTCTTCACATCTGTGGGTTTGCAATTCCGTTGTAAACCGCGTTCCTTTACTGCTCGTAATAGCAATCGCGATAGCATGAAACAAATTCTTCTTGTCGATGACGAATCGATCTTTCATTTCTTGAATTCGAAGATCCTTTCCATTTCAAATGTGGCTTGTGAGGTGAAATCTGCGTACGATGGGAAAGAAGCGATGGGACTACTCAGCTCAGGCTATCATCCCGACTATATTTTTCTTGACCTCGATATGCCTCATATGAATGGCTATCAGTTTATCGAAGCTTTTGCCAAAAGCCCAGTGTCCAACAAAGCGGCCGTGAGGATTGTTGTCCTCACATCATCGGAAACAGATGAAGAGCGCAAGCGTGTCAAGGCTCTCGGTGTTTCAGACTACATTGCAAAGCCGCTCACTGAACAGGCCGTAAAAGATTTAGGGCTGTAATGTTGTCTGGTCAAACCGACCGAACCATACATTTATCCTTGCATCTCTTTTTTTAACGGGTAGTTAATTACCCAGCGAGTGCCTGTGACTTTCTTCGAACCCGCGTGGAAATGACCGGTGCAACGGCACGCGTTTTAAAACCAATAGCGGTAAAAGGGTAAAGGTTATGTTGAAGAAGTTGAATATGATATTTGCTGCCGCTATGGTGGCGATGTTTTCAGTGGGTGCTCTTGCGCAGGAGCGAAAGTCAAATCCGGATGTGCCATCGCATCATGCGACTCCAATCAAGAATATTGAGAAGGTGGTCGGTATTTGGGAAGCGTCTGGAATTTATAAGGATGGAAGGGACATCAGTAACACAGATACGGTAGGCTTGAACACAACGTTTGAATTTACACGCGAGAACAAGTACATCAGTTATTCTAATAACGAGCGTATCGATAGTGGGGCGTTTAAACTGAACGAGAATCATTCGCTGCTTTATCTGGAGAGTGCTGCTGGTCATGAAGTGTCGGAATATAAAGTTTCATTTTCCAATGACCAGATGACACTTCAGCCATCGAGCGAGAGTGCAGATGCCAATGCGCAGAAGTTTCGTTACGTATACCAAAGAAAGCGATAGCCAAGGCTTCTGGCTAAGGCTATGGCTTTTTGCGCAGGTCTTGGCGTTTGCGCCTGTTCAGAGGATGGCGTAATGTGACTAGAAAATCAGGTCGTAAAGTGCGAACGGCCATGGCCATCGCCAACTGCCATTGCTTTATTTCACCTTCGCACGTCTCTCCATCACTTCACGCCAGGTGGTGAGAATGATCTTTTCGTCCTGAAGGAATTTTCTAAAAGCAGGATCTGTCATTGCAAGCAGATCTCCCTTTCTTGTTTTGCCGGAGTCTGTGATGTGTTTGAAAACTTCTGTTGGAGCTGAACAATGCATGATCACCATGGTGAGGCCCGGCTTGAGCTCGCGAATGCTTTCGATATATTTTGCGGTCGCAACTTTTTGCAGCTCGCGATCGCTTATTTCATCTTCAGGATAGTTGAAACCATAAGTGCCGTTGTGCAGATCATCGAGTACGGGCAGTCCGGATTGCCAGAGCATGCCACCTGTTTGTACCAATTGCTGTCGAAGTTCTGCACTCATGTTCATCTGCCTCGAAATTGTTGTGTTGTGCCCACCAGGAAACATCAGTGGAATTTTGTTTTCAATCCCCACTTTGATGTAGCGTTCAAGAAATTGCGGTGAGGCGAACAAAGTTCCCATGTGCGAGTCGAGATGTGTGGGCTCGAAACCTGCGGACCTGGCGCGATCGAGTTGCGCGCGTATTTCGGCCTCTACTTCATCGGCATTGCTGTGCGCGACAACCGCCTCCACCGAAGGCCAGAACGCGCCTTCGCTGTCAACGAGCCCTGGAACAGAAGACTTTCCCTTCAATGGTCCCCAACGATATTCTTTCCACTCCGAGGTCAGGGTCAGGTGCAATCCCGCGTCAACATTTTTTCCTTTCATGTAATGAAGAAAGTTTGGCACCCACGGGCACGGCATCATTACACTCAACGAAGTGGATACACCTTTCTCAATGGCTTGAATCGCTCCTTGATTCGAATCCCATGACATGCCCACATCGTCAACATGAAGGATCAGTACTTTCGCGTGTTTCGGGAAGCCAAGCTTCTCAGCGTATGTTTCCTGGGCGCTCGCGCTTGTGGAAAAGATCGAGAAGAGGATCAGAACGATCACGTTTTTCATTCGATTAGCTGTTTAAATGTTCTCGTCTTAATGTTCACCGTTGACCGTTGACAGATCACGGCCATCTCGTGTGACTTCATTGTTAGTGCAAATCTAAGTTCGATCAGCTGGGCTTGATATGCAATTCTGTGAACTGTCAACTATTTTCCGTACACTTCATTCAACACGCCCGCCAATCTTATTCCGGCTTGCATCAGGCGGTGACGGATGATCGGATAGTACAAATAAGAATAGCGGTAGCCTAGTTTCCCATTTCCGATATCATAGACCTGCTTTTCGAAAGTCTGACTTTCTTTTGCCCATTCGCGCACGGTCGATTTTTGCCATTGGCTTACTTCGGCATCGGTTGGTTTTTCAATTGATTCAGCAAGTTCGGTATAGCTGAGTTTTGTGTCATCAATGATATCGCTGTCCCACACACGATGGAGGTTGCTGTCTGTACGGAACCACGACACTTTCACATCGTTTCCACCTTTGTCGTTTCTTCCACCAACATGCATCGGTTGATGGATGTCACCGAGCAAGTGTGTCAATATTCTGATGCGGACTATTTGTTCCGCAGGCGATAATTTCTTCGATTTCAATTCAGTAATTACCCGTTCGAGCGTCTGAATGACATCGCCATTCGGATTTTTTTGCGTTTGATCATACTCCTGCCCGAAAGGAATAGTTACCCAATGCCAGTCGGTCATGTAATCATAAGTTGAATCCGAGCGAACCTCGTCCATCCAGGTTGCCGCGATAGCCAGGCTCTGACCTTTCAACAGGGCATCGATCGCTTTCCGTGCTTTTTTGTTAAGGTATTTGTTAGCGATATAACCCGTGACGCGATGTCCGGTAGGTCCCCACGCGAAAGACGAGAAGGTAAAAAGACTCAGAAGAAGGGCAACGGAGATTTTTTTCATACTTGTAAAATGAGCTCCAATATCTTCTTTTTTGCTACATAAGGGAATTGTTATCCCATGAATTTAAAATTATCTTTATTGGGCGAGTCACTATTCAAGCGCCCTAGGCACTTTGCAGGTTGAGCACCTTAACACCTTAACACTTTAACACCTTGAAAAAAGAACTGGCCCTGGGTTTCGATATTATGGCGCAACCTGACGAAGTAACGTGCGGCCCCACATGCCTCCAGGCTTTGTATAGATATTACAAGGATAACACTTCCCTCAAGAACGTTATTAAAGAAGTAAAGCATCTTAAGACGGGAGGTACACTCGCGGTGATGTTGGGCAACCATGCCTTAAAGCGCGGCTACAAAGCGCACATTTACACTTATAATCTCAACATTTTTGATCCATCATGGTTCAAACAGTCGCCAAAGAAACTAACTGGCTACCTGCGTGAACAGATGGACTTCAAATACAAGCGCAGGAAACTCCATGTGGCTTCACAGGCATACATCAAATTTCTTGAATCGGGAGGAGAGATCCGTTACAGCGAGCTTGATGAAGATCTGATCAAAGGCTATTTGAAGAGATCAGTGCCGATACTCACAGGTCTCAGCGCCACATATTTGTACGGAACTCCACGCGAAATTCCGCAGTTCGATATTTACGATAGCATTAAAGGCGAACCTTCCGGGCATTTTGTTGTGATCACCGGGTATGACGAAGATAAGAGCAGCGTTTCGATCGCTGACCCGATGGAACCGAATCCGCTTGGAAAAGGTCAGGTATACAGCGTTCCTTTCGTGCGTTTGATCAACAGCATCATGCTCGGTATCGTCACTTATGATGCGAACCTGTTAGTCATTGAACCCAGAAAATAAAATTCGTTTGAAGCTACTTTCACGCGTAACGATGAATTAACCATCCACCATGCAAAAGCTGATCATTGTTGAAAATCCGGATCATTGGCAATTCAACCTCTATGATGCCGAAGTGGTGACGCCTGCAAAATATATTTCAACCGAGGTGTATCAGCAGGGAAAAGGATTGAAGGTGATCAACCTTTGCAAGTCATATCAGTATCAAAGTCTCGGTTACTATGTTTCGTTGCTGGCTGAAGCAAGAAAACACAAAGTACTGCCAGGCATCTCCACCATCCAGGACCTGCGTTTCCCTTCTATACTTCGGGAAGACTCGCAGGACTTCGATGATTTGATCCAGAACTCGTTCAAAAATGAAAAAAGAGACCGCGTTGAGTTCGACATCTTCTTCGGCATCACGCAAGACGAAGAGCTCGACAAACTTGCAAAACAGCTTTTTCAATATGTGCAAGCTCCCTGTTTGAGTGCCACATTTTCAAAGAAAAACAAGTGGGTATTGCAAAGTATCAAGCCCTTGAGCCTGGGGGAAGTTCCGCAGGAAGATCGCGAACTTCTGCGCTCGGCTGTTGAATCATACCTTCAGCGAAAACGCGATGTTAAGCCCGATAAGAAAAAATATGACATGGCGATCCTCGTCAATCCCGAAGACAAAAATCCGCCATCGGATGACCGGGCTATTCAAAAATTTATCAAGGCTGGCGATCAGGCGGGCTTCAACGTAGAACTCATTACAAAAAATGATTTTGGCGAACTCGTGCAGTACGATGCATTGTTCATCCGGGAAACTACCTACGTGAATCATCACACATTCCGGTTTGCGAAGAAAGCACAATCGCTGGGGTTGATCGTGATCGATGACGCTGACTCCATTTTGAAATGCACGAACAAAGTGTACCTCTACGAATTACTGAATGCGAACAAGATACTCACGCCCAAATCCTATGTGATCAGCAAAGAAAATTATAAGATGCTTCCGGAGAAGCTAAACTATCCATTCATTCTCAAACAACCCGATGGCGCTTTCAGCAAAGGCGTGTTCAAGATCAATAACCCGGAAGAATACAAGCAGGTTTGCGTAAGCATGTTTCAAAAATCTGAGCTGGTGATCGCGCAGGAGTTTCTTCCCACTCCCTTTGATTGGCGTGTGGGCATCATAGATGGTCAGGTGTTGTTTGTGTGCAAATACTTCATGGCCGCAGAGCATTGGCAGATCGTGAATTGGAATGGAAAACAAATGCAGGACGGAGATGTGGAATGTATCGCTGCAGATCAGGCCCCTTCC
>CBHROW010000047.1:0-20828 GCA_966080355.1 uncultured Chryseosolibacter sp. | reverse complement strand
GGGGGCCACAAAAGTAGATAAATTTAGATTTGGTGCAAAATGTGACTTCGAATTATTAAGATTACAGCCGATATACCCGTATGATCCAACAAATTGCCTTTGTGCTTGTACTCGCGACCTCGGTTTTCGTGATCTCCAAGCGAATCTCTTCGATAAGAAAGAACATCGGCTTAGGCAGGAAATCGTTTTCAAACGATAGGCCTTCAGATCGATTCAGAAACATGTTGCTGGTGGCTTTTGGGCAGAAGAAAATGTTCAAGCGTTTCATCCCAGCAATCCTCCACCTTTTCATCTATGTAGGTTTTCTCGTTATCAATCTTGAAGTTCTTGAATTCGTGATTGATGGCGTTGCCGGTACACACCGGATTTTTGCGCCATGGCTCGGTGGCTTCTATACCGTTCTCATGAATCTATTCGAGTTCCTCGCGGTAGCCGTGCTGGTATCGTGCGTTTTCTTTCTGCTCAGGCGAAACGTTTTGAAAGTGAAACGTTTTTGGAATTACGAGATGACCAAGTGGCCGCGGCTTGACGCCAACATCATTCTCATCACGGAGATCGTTTTGATGCTGGCGATCTTATCCATGAACGCAACCGACCAATTGCTTCAGCAAACCAATGATCACTACATCAGAACGGGATCACTTTTCTTTAGCTCCATGCTGATGCCTTTGTTCGATGGATTATCGCCTTCAGCCCTGGTCTTTATCGAGCGCTTTGCGTGGTGGTTTCACATCATAGGGATTCTGGCCTTCTCGGTTTACATCACCTATTCGAAGCACTTGCACATTTTCATGGCCTTCCCGAATACTTACTATGCCAAGCTGGAAGCGAAAGGTCATATGACGAATATGCCCGTTGTTACCAACGAAGTGAAGATCATGCTCGGGCTTACAACGCCAGACGCAAATCAGCCGCCTGCCGAGGTGGGTCGTTTCGGTGCCAAAGACATAAATGATTTGGCAAAGATCAACCTGATGAATGCATATGCCTGCACAGAATGTGGCCGATGCACTTCGGAATGTCCAGCGCATCTGACTGGAAAGAAACTTTCTCCAAGAAAGATCATGATGGATACGCGTGACCGGATGGAAGATGTTCGAAAAGCCGTTGACGCTGGTGCAAAACCCTTTGAAGACGGCAAGACACTGCTGAACGACTATATAACAAAGGAGGAGATCAATGCTTGCACGGCCTGCAACGCTTGTGTAGAAGCATGCCCGGTGCTCATCAACCCACTGGAAATCATTCTCGAGCTCAGGCGATATGTGGCGATGGAAGAATCTGGCGCACCTGCGTCATGGAATGGAATGTTCCAAAACATTGAGACTAGTTTTGCCCCGTGGAAATTTTCACCGGCAGACCGATTCAACTGGTCGCAGGAAAGCAAATAATAGAACTTCGTTTAATTGAAATATGACTGTACCAACGCTTGCCGAATTATCTGCAAAAGGAGAAAGTCCTGAAATTGTTTTTTGGGTGGGATGTGCCGGATCGTTTGACGATCGTAATAAAAGGGTGACGCGAGCGTTTGTAAAAATACTTCAGTCTGTAGGAATAAATTTTGCCGTACTCGGAACGGAAGAGACTTGTACCGGTGATCCGGCCAGACGCGCAGGAAATGAATTTCTATTTCAGATGCAGGCCATGAATAATATCCAGGTGCTGAATGGCTACGGAGTAAAAAAAATCGTGACCGCCTGTCCACATTGTTTCAACACGATCAAAAATGAGTATGCCGACCTCGGTGGTAATTATGACGTGATACACCACTCCGTATTCCTTCAGCAGCTTATTAACGAAGGCCGTATCAAGATGAAAGAAGGAGGATCGTACAAAGGCAAGAAGATCACTTATCACGATTCCTGCTACCTCGGAAGGGCGAACGGAATTTATGAAGCACCCCGGGCTGTACTCGAAGCGTTAGATGCAGACCTCGTTGAAATGAAACGTTGCAGAACAAATGGCCTTTGCTGCGGAGCGGGCGGGGCGCAAATGTTCAAGGAGCCGGAGCCAGGTAAAAAAGATATCAATATAGAGCGCACTGAAGATGCTTTACAGACAGGGGCTTCAACCATCGCGGTAGCCTGTCCATTCTGCATGACCATGATGAGTGATGGTGTGAAAAACAAAGAGAAGGAAGCGGAGATCAAAGTGAAAGACCTGGCCGAACTAATTGCTGAAGCGCACGGTTTAAGTTGATGCACAATTATGTACACACCATTTCAAAACCTTCCTTCCTCCGCCCGGGTCTGGATCTACCAGGGCGATCGAAAACTTTCTGAAAACGAGCTCACAATAATTACTGATCACCTGAAGTTGTTTACCGAGAGGTGGCAGACTCACGGCAAACCGATGATCTCATCGTTTGAAATTCGATTTGATCAGTTTGTAGTTATAGCTGCAGATGAAGATTTGTAGGCCGCCAGTGGTTGCTCGATCGATGACTCTGTCCGTGTAATCACAGAAGTGGGAAAGCGTTTGGGAATAGATTTTTTCAACCGACAGTTGGTGTTGTTCAAAATGGGGGAGGAATTGAGATCTTTTTCTTTAGCCGAATTGAAATCTGCTGCCCGCCTTGGCTTATGGAACGAGAAAACCATAACTTTCAACAATCTGATAAAATCCAGAGCTGAGTTTGAAGCAAATTGGATGATGCCGGCTGGTGGAACCTGGCTCAAACGATATTTGAATCCTGACCCGATCTCTGAAAAAAGGCACGTATGAGGTACGTATATTTTCTTTGCATTACAATCCTGCTCGCGTCATGCAGCGCTGAGAAAAAAACGGCCAAGGCTTTCCGCCTGGGAAAATATCAGAACGTCATTGACTTCTATAAAAAGAGGCTCGCGAAAAATTCGAATGACGCGAAAGCGAATTATTTCATTGCAGAATCGTATCGCCTTTCCAACCGGCTCAAAGAAGCAGAACTTTTCTACGCGAAAGCAGTACACGGACGTGGCGTAAACCACGATTCCGTTCAATATTATTACGCAGAAGCGCAGGAGGCTAATCAAAAATATGGTGAGGCGCGAAAGACACTTGAAGAGCTTGCTGCAAATTCCGATGATGAAAAAATGAAGGATCGGGCGCAGGGAAGGATCAACGGCCTAGACTATCTCGAACAACTGAATCAGCGTCAAAGCTATTATCATGTGAAAAACCTCGAGCTGATCAACACGCCATCAGCGGAGTATTCGCCTGTGTTTCTCAACAACGAACTTTACTTCACATCATCCCGCGGAAACGGAAAAATATACGAGGCTACCGGAACACCTTTTACCGATCTGTACAAAGTTGCGTCCCGGGGCGCCAACGTTGATCTGGCCACTGTTGCGCCATTACCCATCGGAATCAACACCGAAAACGTGAACGATGGCTGTATCACCTTTTCACCGGATGGAAAGACGATGGTTTTCGCCAAAGGAAACACCGGTAAACGCAAGGGAAGCGCTGATGTCGACCTATATTTAAGCAGGTTCAGAAACGGGTCATGGACTGAACCCATCCCTTTGAACATTAACGATCCTGAAGCATGGGATTCGTCTCCGGCATTCGGTCCCGATGGGCACACATTATATTTTGCTTCGAACCGTAAGGGGCGCGGCCGCGAAAAGCTTGGCTATGGAGGAACTGATATTTATTCGGCAGTGATGGATTCACGGGGTCGATTCAGCCGCGTTAAAAACCTGGGCCCGGACATCAATACTGCAGGCAATGAAATGTTTCCCTATGTGGCCGAAGATGCGAAACTATATTTTGCTTCTGATGGTCATCCCGGCTACGGTGGTCTGGATCTCTTTGTAGTCAAGCGCACGAATGGAAAAACGATTGTCGAGAATCTGGCGCAACCCGTCAACTCAAGCGGAGACGACTTTGGAATTTTTCTCTTCCGCGCTGATCGGGGATTCTTCACATCAAATCGCGAAGGGGGAAAAGGCGATGATGACATCTACACATTTGTGAACGAAGATCCCAACCTGCGGGTAATCAACTACTATCTTGAAGGCGTCACCTATACGACCGACACAGAGGGCAAACTTCAGGTGCTTCCCAACACAAAAGTGTCTATCATCGATGCGAATGGCGATGTGCTTCAGGATTTTGTTACCGGCAACGATGGTAAGTTCTTGTTCCGCGTTTATGAAAATGAGGACTATAACATGGTCGGTGAAACCGATGGCTACCTTGTAAAACGCCAGCTTTACACAACCCGGGGTAAGAGTGTCGATCCTTCAACCGTGAAAGACCTTGTCACCAATATCACGCTCGACACAACGATGGTGCTTGACAAGATAGATCTGAACAAATATTTCGTTGTCGAAAACATTTATTACGATCTGGACAAATGGAACATCAAGCCTGAAGCGGCAAAAGAGCTCGACAAACTCGTGCAGCTTCTTGTCGATAATCCGGAAATCAAGATCGAACTCAGTTCACACACGGATAGTATTGCTTCAGTGGAATACAATATGCAACTCTCGCAGAAACGTGCTGAGTCGGCAGTCAACTATCTCGTTGAACATGGCATCTCTCCGGAGCGTCTCGTTGCAAAAGGCTATGGTGAACTTCGACCGATAGCACGCAACACCAACCCCGATGGAACTGACAATCCGGCCGGTCGTGATCGCAACCGTAGAACCGAGTTCAAGATCCTCGAAGTGGGTGTCATCCCTAAGAAGATCGAAGACGAGGAAGTGTTTGACGAAGACAAGTACTTCAAAACAGACGGCAACTGAGGTAAAACAAAAAGCTCAAAGCTGAACGCTGAAAGCTTAGCTTCAGGTATTACAACCATCGTTTTGCTCAACTCGTAGTGTCGGCTGATATACGCTTTCAATAACCCTTCACCTAGCTTTTAGCTTTCGGCTTTTAGCTATGAGCTTTTGGCTTTACGCTTTTTCTCTATTTTTACCGGATATTTCACCAGCTATGAATTACCGGATCGAAAAAGACACCATGGGAGAAGTGCAGGTTCCAGCCGACAAGTACTGGGGCGCACAAACCGAACGTTCAAGAAATAATTTTAAGATCGGCCCCGAGGCCAGCATGCCGAAAGAGATCATCTACGCTTTCGCTTACCTCAAGAAGGCCGCTGCACAAGCCAACCATGAGCTCGGTGTTCTTTCGGCAGACAAAAAAGTATTGATCGAAAAAGTTTGCGATGAGATCCTCACCGGGGCGCTCGATGGCGAATTTCCGTTGGTGATATGGCAAACAGGATCAGGCACGCAGAGCAACATGAACGTGAACGAGGTGATTGCTTATCGTGCACACGTACTCAATGGCGGTAAGCTTGCCGATGAAAAGAAAGTGCTGCACCCGAATGATGATGTGAACAAGTCCCAGTCATCTAACGATACTTTTCCCACCGCAATGTCCATCGCTGCATATAAGCAAGTGGTTGAGATAACACTGCCGGGAATGAAGAAGCTGCGTGACACGCTGTCCAGGAAAGTTACGGAGTTTAAGAATATTGTAAAAACGGGCCGTACGCACTTCATGGATGCAACGCCCCTTACCCTCGGGCAAGAATTCTCCGGATATGTTCAGCAGATCGACAACAGCATCAAAGCGATCAACAACTCACTCGATGCTGTTCGCGAACTTGCACTGGGTGGAACGGCTGTTGGTACGGGATTGAATACGCCAAAAGGATATGACGTACTCGTAGCAAAGAAAATTGCCGCGCTAACCGGTTATCCGTTTGTTACCGCTCCCAACAAGTTTGAAGCCCTTGCCGCACATGATGCAATGGTGGAAGTATCCGGTGCCTTGAAACGCGCTGCAGTGAGTCTGATGAAAATCGCCAATGATATTCGTATCCTCAGCTCTGGCCCGCGTTGTGGCATTGGCGAGATCCTGATTCCGGATAATGAACCAGGTTCCTCCATCATGCCTGGTAAGGTGAATCCCACTCAACCTGAAGCCATGACTATGGTTTGCGCTCAGGTGATCGGTAATGACGTTGCCGTTTCTATTGGAGGATCCAATGGGCATTTTGAGCTGAACGTCTTCAAGCCTGTGATTGCTGCAAATGTTCTACAGTCTGCGCGATTGATCGGTGATGCGTGCGTATCGTTCAACGACAAATGCGCTGCTGGAATCGAGCCGAACAAAGAGGTTATTCAAAAGCACCTTGAAAATTCGCTTATGCTCGTCACGGCATTGAACACGCATATTGGCTACGAGAATGCGGCCAAAATTGCAAAGAAGGCTCACAAGGAAAACAAGACATTGCGCGAGGCTGCGGTCGAACTCAAATTGCTAACATCGGAGCAGTTCGATCAATGGGTGAGACCCGAGAAGATGGTGGGTAGCCTTGACTAGCCGGATAAGCACCATTTTGCAAAAAGCGCTCATTTTTGTACTTTTAATTGGATTTCGCCCAGGTGGGCATGAACGTGTGAAGGACGGGCGCTGATCGACAAGACAGAACATCAATTTTTAAACACATATGAATAACAGACTTATTTTACTTTTTTGTCTGGCTTTAATTTTTTCAACTACGCAGTCCTTCGCTCAGCTTTCCAAAAAGGAAAAAAAGGAATGGAAGAAAAAAGCCAAGGAGTTTGCCAAGAATCCTGCTAACCTGAAACAGTTTACTGAAGAGAAAACATCAGCAGATGCGCAGGTCACACAATTGAACCAACGCGTTACGCAACTTCAATCGAGCATGAGTGATAAGGATGCGCGTATCGCTGAATTGGAAGATCAGTTATCTCAAACACGTTCGCAGCTCACCAGCGCCAAGGCCGAGATCGCACAGCTTAAAGAAGCTCCGGTGGTAAACCCAATGGATTTTTCAAAAGGCGTGGTGTTCAAAGTGCAGATCGGTGCGTTCAAGAACAAGGACCTCGCGAAGTACTTCGAGAACAATCCAAACTTTGGTGGTGAAGTCAAGGAAGGCGAACCGCAGAAAATTACGATTGGTATTTTCCGTGATTATTGGGAAGCCGACACCTTCAAAAAGTATATGAGAGAAATGGGTGTGAAAGATGCCTGGATTGTTCCTTATCGTGACGGCACCCGTGTGGAAATAAAAGATGTGCTCGAAGGCGTTGTAGGTGATAAACCCGCGCCAGCAGAAGGCACGAACTAATAGCCTAGACATTTCAATGAAAAGCAGTATGAGGGTACTGCTTTTTTTGTTTGTGCTCAGGAATACTTTTTTAATCTTTGAGGCTTCCACTCAATGAAGATGCTAAGCGTGTTGATCCTCTTGCTCTGTGGCTGTACTATGTTACTGGCGCAGGTGAGAATGTCGCGCCTTGTAATTGCTGAACACGAAGTTTACCAGCTGGATTCGTCTGATATCGTTGTGGCAGATACGTTGATCATGGAAGACTCTTCGCGCCTTATTCTTAATCCGCTGAAAAGAGAAAATTACATTCGCGCATCATATGTTGTGATCGGAAATTCCTGCGTTATCGATGGACGCGGCATCCACGGAAAACGAGGCCGTGATGGAACAACCGGTGCAACATCAATCGGGCCGTGCCAGAACGGACAGCCAGGACGCAATGGAGCAAAAGGACTTGACGGAACATCCGGCATCAATCTTTTTCTTTATATTGATCAATTGAAGACGCTTGGCAGTCTCACTATAGATCTGTCGGGCGGGGACGGTGGCGATGGTGGAAATGGCGGTCCGGGCGGTGGTGGTAGTCCTGGCACCAGGCACTGTGATGGTGGTGACGGAGGCAACGGTGGTCATGCGGGGGCTGGTGGCAATGGCGGAAATGGTGGTGTGCTTACACTGGGCGGGAAAGATGCCAAGCATTTGCGCTCACTATTATCAACCGGGTTAAAGGTATTTACTAGAGCCGGTACTTTTGGATATGGCGGAGTGTTAGGCTACGGTGGACCTCCCGGGCTTGGTCCAAACAGGCGAAACGGAAGAGGTGGAACTCCGGGAAATGATGGCGCACTTGGAAAACCCGGTACGATAGGAACAATTCTCTTTGAGACAAATTACTGACTGATGGTGAAGCGGTGGCTATACAAAGACATCCCGGCAACGGAGAAAGTAGGAGACCTCTCAAAGGCCATCAACACAAATCACTATTTGTCTTCTATCCTGGTTCAGCGTGGCGTTGGCGACTTCGATAGCGCTAAAAAATTCTTTCGACCCTCGCTGGATGACCTGCATGACCCTTTCCTCATGAAGGATATGCAAAAAGCAGTGTCGCGTCTGAAATCAGCCATCGATAAAGAGGAGAAAATACTGATCTATGGCGACTACGATGTTGATGGTACAACAGCAGTCGCAGTTGTGTACAGCTATTTGAAGTGCTTTTATCCGAACTGCGACATCTATATTCCCGACCGCTATGCGGAAGGCTACGGGATCTCTCTTGCCGGAATTGAATTTGCCGAGGCGAACGGATACTCACTTATTATCGCCCTTGATTGCGGCATCAAGTCGTTTGAACTTGTACGATTGGCAGCCCAAAAGGGAATCGACTTTGTCATCTGCGATCATCACTTGCCCGAAGAAACCGTGCCAGGTGCAGTTGCCGTGCTCGACCCCAAACAGGAAGATTGCCATTACCCATGCAAAGAGCTGAGTGGCTGCGGTCTTGGATTTAAATTCATGCAGGCGTTTGCAAGACGCTATCGCGATGAACGCGAACTCTACGGATTTCTGGACCTGGTGGCGGTCAGTATTGCCTCCGATATTGTTCCGATCGTTGATGAGAACCGGGTGCTCACACATTTCGGTTTGAAGAAATTGAATGAAGACCCTTCACCCGGTCTCAAAGCGTTAAAGGAGATTGCCGCAATCAAAAATGATCTTGATGTATCAGGTATTGTGTTCACGTTAGGACCACGCATCAACGCAGCTGGACGAGTGGCACATGGCCGGGCTGCGGTCGAGTTGCTAGTCGCGAAAACCGAAGGAGAAGCGAATGCGCTGGCTGAAAAGATCAATCTGAAAAATGACCTGCGAAAAGAATTCGATAGCAGCATCACAGAAGAGGCTATCGCTATGATCGAAACGAATAACGCGTTGCGCTCATCGAAGTCTACAGTTTTATTCAAAAATACCTGGCACAAAGGCGTAATTGGCATAGTTGCTGCTCGGTGTGTCGAAAAATATTATCGTCCGACAGTGATCCTTACTGAGTCAAATAATAAGATAACAGGTTCCGCGCGCAGTGTTTACGGGTTCGATCTCTACAACGCGATTCTCGGATGCAGCGACCTGCTCGAGAAATTCGGTGGACACAAATATGCCGCGGGCTTGACACTCGATGTCAGCAACCTGGAAGCCTTTCAACAAAGGTTTGAGGAGGTAGTTTCATCAACGATTACCGATGACATGCTTGTACCGGTGCTCGATATAGACATTCCTATCAAACTGGATGCGATCACACCAAAATTCATGGCGGTGCTCAAGCAAATGGGCCCATTCGGACCAGAGAATCAAAAACCGGTATTCGAAGCCCAGAATCTTTATGTATTTAACTCGCTGACTTCCTTCAAAGACAGACACATTAAGTTTCTCGTTCGGCAGGATGGATGCGACAGTGTCTTTCAAGCGGTGGGATTCGATCAGGCAGAATTTTACGAACCCATTTCGCGAGGCGATTATTTCAGAATGGCATTCACGATCGAGGAAAATTTTTATAACGGAATCACTTCCGTACAATTGAGAATTAAGGATATCAAATTCGACTAAGATGATTTTGCGGGCGGAAAACCTGATCAAGAAGTATAAGACGCGCACGGTAGTAAACGATGTATCGGTTCACGTATCGCAGGGAGAAATTGTGGGACTGCTGGGTCCGAACGGTGCCGGAAAAACCACAAGCTTTTATATGATCGTTGGGCTGATCAAACCTAACGAGGGAAAGATATTTCTTGAAGATGAAGAGATCACTGCATTGCCAATGTATCAGCGTGCGAAAAAAGGCATCGGCTATCTTGCGCAGGAAGCCTCGGTGTTTCGAAAATTGACGGTGGAAGAAAATATCATGGCTGTGCTCGAGATGCGCAACTATACCAAGCCACAGCGAAAGGAAAAAGTCGAGCAGCTGATCGAGGAATTCAGTTTGAAGAAGGTACGAAAGAGCCTCGGGATGTCGCTGTCGGGTGGAGAAAGGAGAAGGACGGAAATTGCAAGGGCCCTCGCTGTTGATCCAAAATTCGTTTTACTCGATGAACCCTTTGCAGGTGTCGATCCGATTGCCGTTGAAGAAATTCAAACCATCGTGGCCCGACTGAAGAACAAGAACATCGGCATTCTCATCACCGACCACAACGTAGACGAAACCCTGTCTATCACCGACCGTGCTTATCTGATGGTTGATGGCAAGCTTTTCAAATCGGGTACTGCTGAAGATTTGGCAAACGATCCGCAAGTGCGTAAAGTGTATCTAGGACAGAACTTCGAATTGCGCAGAGCCAAGATCAATATTCAGGACAACTACTTATAAGTCGTCTGACCATGTGGTCTGACGACTAACGCCTGCAAACTTTGGCTACAGCCCCCGGGCTTCACGCCTTCGCGCAGATCTGAATCACCATCAAATCATGTCCCGCAACTCCCGCCACACCAAATCTGGCTCGAAACCTTTTTGAATTGCGAACTTGGAGACTTTGTCGCGCACAACATAAACGTCATCATCTCCAACTTCCCCGATTTTCTTTTTGAGGATTGTTCGAAGTACCTTCTCGTAGTCTGATTCATCGATCTCCTTCAATCCGATGCGAATGCAATTTTTGGAAACATCACGTGCTTCGAGTTCGTGCGTGATTCGAATTCGTCCCCATTGTTTCATCCTGAATTTCCCGCCTGCAAATGCTTTTGAGAAACGTTCTTCATTGAGAAAACCCGAGGTGACCAGTTCTGTGATCAGCTCGTCAACCTCGGTGCTGCGAAGCCCATACTCGAAAAGTTTGGCGCGCACTTCCTGGTGGCAACGCTCCTGGTAGGCGCAATACCGCTGAATTTTGCCCAGCGCTTCAGTTGAAGTCAGTTTCTTTTGAAGCGGGGAAGCCATGCAATCAGATCTTCTTGATAAATCCCTTGTTCTTCAGAATGCTCGCGAGAAATTTGCGCTCATTGTCTGTGTTAAAGATCTTATAAGGCAAGTGGATGAGCTGTGCCTTATTAACAAACAGTGTGAAATCGTCTTTCCCGGCTTCGGCACGCGTGATCTGGTCCCATTTCAATGGCATGCCCTCTCTTGCGTTGATCTTCATCACGATTTGCTGGCTGGTGATCTCGTACGAAAATTTTTCGAACAGCATTTTGCCCTGTTCAAGTTGCGTCACACCATAGAACTGGACATACCAAAAAAGCCAGTACAGTCCGAGGCCAATGACGGCCCCTATGAACCACCAGATACTTGGAATCCAGATATAGCCGAGGCAAATGACGAAAGCGGCCGCTGCGGCAATCCATCCCTGTCTTTTCAACACGTTTCGAAGCGCGAGCCGGATATAGGTTTTTTTGTCGAGTTTGTAATTCTTTGTCTTAACGATCATATGGCAATACTTGCATTTACTTCTTTATCGCTTTAAGGCTTAGGTCCAGACTGCGCACAGAATGCGTCAACGCACCAACGGAAATAAAATCCACTCCGGTTTCTGCCACACTGCGTATCGTGCTTTCCGTAATTCCTCCGCTGGCTTCGGTTTTATAACGTCCACCGATTAACGCAACCGCTTCCTTCATATCAGCTGGTGACATGTTGTCGAGCATAATCACCTCCACCTTTCCAACTTCTATTACCTGGCGTACCTCATCGAGATTTCGTGTTTCGATCTCGATCTTAAGCCTTCTTTTTGTGGCGCGAAGATAATCGTTTGTTCTTACGATTGCTGGTTTTATGCCTCCAGCCATATCGATATGGTTGTCTTTGAGCATGATCATATCGTAAAGGCCTATACGGTGGTTGAATCCTCCGCCAATCAAAACGGCCCATTTTTCAAGCAAGCGAAAGTTGGGGGTGGTTTTGCGGGTGTCAAGAAGTTGAGCTTTTGTTCCTTCAACAAGCTTTACAAACGCACGGGTTTTGGTTGCAATTCCGCTCATGCGCTGCATGGTGTTCAGCACTAACCTTTCCGCAGTTAAAATCGACCGCGAAGATCCATAAACGATGAATGGTTTGTCGCCCGGTTTAATTGCCGCTCCATCCGGCAACGAGACCGTTACTTCAAGGGCATTATCAACCAGTTTAAAAATTCGAACAGCTACCTCAACACCCGCGAGAATGCCGGTGTCTTTAACCAGCAGCTGAGCAGAACTTTTAGCGTCAGCGGGGATAGAAGCGAGCGTAGAATGATCGCCATCGCCAACGTCTTCGCGCAAAGCAGCAGCAATGAAATGATCGAGGAGTTCGTCCGTGATATAAGCCGGTTTCACGCGACAAAATTAGAGCAGTAATTGAAGGATTTACTATTCTTTGGAAAAAGAAATCTCGTGAAGCAGCTGTTGGTTGTTGACCGATTTGATCTTCATAAATACACGATAAACTTCCGCACCGCTTTTATACTGGCCAATGACAAAAGGCTGACCTCCCTTCGAAGAACCCTGATGAATGATGCTGAATTCTGATGGCGGATGTTGTTTGAAAAAATCACGAAACACGAACTCCGCCTGCGCTTTGCTATATGACTCAACTTTGCCCTCGATGGTAATATCAACGGTCTGATTCAAATAACGAGACAGCTCTTTAGCACTGCCCGCCTTGATCGTCTCTTTGATCCCAGCGATTACGTCACCCTGTCCATACGCAGCAAACACTTGTAAGGTTAGCGCTGCGCTAATCAAAAACACATGCAATCGAATTCCCTTCATGACAGGTTCTTTGGGGCTAAAATTATGCCATTATTGAAAGATAACGAAATCGACAACGCGTCTTCATGTCATATTACCTAAATAATCTTACAATCCGTTCCTATATTTGCGCCCTCACAAAGAAGGGGCTAATCCTGTTAACGATTCTCGACTCAATTCGAATTAGTTCCGTCTGCTCAATGTTCTTACACTATGAATAAGAAAGTTCTCCTCATGATCCTCGATGGCTGGGGAATCGCAACAAAGAAAGAAGTTTCTGCGATCGACCAGGCCAAGACACCGTTCGTCAATTCTTTATACGGAAAATATCCACACAGTAAACTTGAAGCCTCGGGTTTGGCAGTCGGGCTGCCGAAAGGACAGATGGGTAACTCTGAAGTGGGTCATATGAACATCGGTGCCGGCCGCGTGGTGTACCAGGACCTGGTGCGGGTGAACAAAGCGATCGAAGAACGCGAGCTCGATGAAAATCCTGTGTTGAACGAAGCCTTCGATTATGCCCTTAAAAACAACAAAAAATTTCATCTGATCGGACTTGTTTCTGACGGTGGAGTGCATTCACACATCGATCACCTGAAAGGCCTGATATCCATCGCACAGCGCAAAGGTGTCAACAACCTCTTCGTGCATGCTTTTACTGATGGGCGTGATACGGATCCGAAAAGCGGATTGAACTTCATCAGCGATCTGCTCAGGCATATGAAAGCTACCACCGGCAAGCTTGCGAGCATCGTGGGTCGTTACTATGCTATGGATCGCGATAAGCGCTGGGAGCGCGTCAAGCTCGCTTACGATCTCCTCGTGAAAGGTGTTGGTGAAAAAACCTCCGACCCGCTTCAAGCAATTCAAAGCTCGTACGACAAAAATGTGACGGATGAGTTTATTCTTCCCATCTCTGTTGTTGATGCATCAGGAAAGCAAACGGTGATCGAAGAAGGCGATGTTGTACTCTGCTTCAACTTCAGAACAGACCGCGGCAGACAGATCACACAAGTACTCACGCAACAGAATTTTCCGGAGCAGGGTATGAAGAAATTGAATCTTCATTACGTGACGCTCACAAACTATGACGATACATTTAAAAATGTGGAAGTCATTTTCGACAAGGATAACCTCGAGAAGACGCTGGGTGAAGTGGTTTCGCAAGCCGGGAAAAAGCAGATTCGCATTGCCGAAACAGAGAAGTATCCTCACGTAACCTTCTTCTTTTCCGGTGGACGCGAAGAGGCGTTCGAAGGCGAATCACGGATCTTGTGTCCTTCTCCGAAAGTTGCCACATATGATCTTAAACCGGAGATGAGCGCGAACGACATTAAGGATAAGATCATTCCCGAACTTAATTCGAAAGAGCCTGATTTTATCTGTTTGAATTTTGCGAATCCCGACATGGTTGGTCATACTGGAGTGTTTGCAGCGGCTGTGAAGGCAGTTGAAACAGTTGATCAATGTGCACAGCAGGTAACCGAAGCAGCCTTGAGGAACGGTTATGCTACCATCATCATTGCCGATCACGGAAATGCCGATATTATGATCAACGAAGATGGTACTCCGAACACCGCGCACACAACCAACCTCGTTCCGTGCATTCTTGTCGACAACGATTTTAAAGGTAAGCTGAAGGATGGAAAGCTGGGTGACCTTGCACCAACGATCTTAACGCTGATGGGAATTGCAATACCACCACAAATGACCGGCAATGTACTTCTCGCGTAAACATTTCAGCCTTTTTGCGACAGTTGGTCCGTTGTTGCTAGTCGTGTTTTCGTCATGCGAGCGAAAACAGCGTGGCCATGCTTTGTACCCGATCGACAGCCTGGTTAATGTCCAAGTAGCTGCGCTGGGTGGTTCGAAAGCACAGCTGACTAAATTTGCCGGACTCGGTGAAACTATCGATACTGTCCTCACAACACCCGGAACATCTGCTGCATGGGAGAAAGAGCTGGAAATTTTCAGGGAGCTCGATTTACTGAACAAGCCCGTCAACCGCACGTTTTATCTTGTAGATGACAAGCTCTTTGACCCGGGGAGCAATCTCACCGTAAAGGCATTTACAAGCCTCGAGCCACTGCCAGTAAGATCCCTTCGCGTATTCTATGACGAATCTGTGCTCAAGCCACGGAAGATCGAAGCCGTATACCGGGAAGAAAATTCGCTTTATGCCAGTGAACGAATTCTCTCTCTGATTTTTCAGGAAATCGACAATAAAAACATCCTCACATCCTACTCTATACAAGGTGGACAAAAAATGATACTCAGCGATTCCGTATCATTTTCAATTCGCGGTAAAATTCAATTGTAAAATCAAAGCATGGCAAAAAGACACGGAGCGAGTGAGCCGCTGAAAAAGGAAGAACGGAGAAAACTGAACAAAGCCAGCATGCGCTATCTCTCTGGCGTGTTCAAGTTCATGTTGCCGTACAAAGGACTGTTCATCATCGGACTTGTTTCGTTGGCACTATCGAGCTTGACGATACTTTCATTTCCAAGACTTTCAGGTGAACTGCTCGATGTGGCAAAAGGTGAAGGCAAGTATTTTACGAGTGTAAATCAGGTGGCGCTGATCCTGGTTGGTACGCTCCTGGTGCAAAGCGTGTTCTCTTTCATTCGAGTCTATACGTTTTCGATCGTAAGCGAACGCGGAATGGCGGATGTTCGCAAATCCGTTTATGCCAAGATCATCTGGCTGCCGATGACTTTCTTCGATAGCCGCAGAGTTGGAGAGCTAATGAGCAGGATCACTGCGGATGTGTCCACCCTGCAAGATACTTTCAGCTTTACACTCGCAGAGCTCCTTCGCCAGGTGCTGACTTTGTTGTTTGGTATCGGCATAATCTTCTATCTCGCACCAACGCTCACCGGTTTTATGTTGCTGACGTTCCCTGTATTGGTGATCGCTGCACTGATCTTTGGAAAATACATTAGGAAGCTTTCAAAGAAGACACAGGACAAACTTGCGGAAGCGAATGTTGTGGTGGAAGAATCGCTTCAATCCGTTTTCATTGTCAAGGCATTTACCAATGAGCTGTTTGAATTAAACCGATACACCCGCGCGATTAACGAGGTTGTGAATGTCGCTATCCGGTCAGCACGTTATCGCGGCTTGTTTATCTCATTTATCATATTTGCTTTATTCGGTGGTATCGTTGCTGTTGGCTGGTACGGAGCCAGTCTGGTAGCCAGTGGTGCGATCACGGTTGGTGAATTGTTCTCATTTGTTTTTTATACTTCGTTCATCGGATTTTCGATTGCAGGTCTCGGAGATATTTACACGCAACTTCAACGATCTATTGGCGCGTCTGAACGCGTGCTGGAAATTCTCGAACATGAAGACGAGTCAACCGAACCGACTTCACCATTGAAAGTTGAGGGCGAAATCGAATTCAAAAATATTTCGTTTGCGTATCCGAGCCGCAAAGATTTTCAGGTGCTGAGCAATCTGAATTTCAAGATCCACTCCGGAGAAAAAGTTGCGCTGATCGGACAAAGTGGTTCCGGAAAGTCTACGATCATCAATCTCCTGCTGAGGTTTTACCCGGTAGAGGCCGGTGAAATTCTCGTAGACGGTAAAGACATCAGCGGCTTCAATCTGTCTGCTTATCGTCACAATCTGGGTGTTGTGCCGCAGGAAGTAATCTTGTTTGGCGGCACGATCCTGGAAAACATTCGATATGGTAAGCCCTCTGCGAGTGATGAAGAAGTTCGTGAAGCAGCGCGGAAGGCAAATGCTTTGGAGTTCATTGAGAGCTTCCCGGAAAAATTTGAAACTATAGTCGGTGAACGTGGCGTGAAGCTTTCAGGCGGGCAGCGACAACGCGTGGCTATTGCCCGGGCGATACTGAAAGATCCGGCAATTCTTATTTTGGATGAAGCCACGAGTTCGCTCGATGCACATTCGGAAGTGCTCGTGCAGGAAGCGCTTGAAAAATTGATGGAGGGTCGAACCACCATTATCATCGCGCACAGGTTGAGCACGATCAAAAAGGTCGATCATATCTTTGTGATTCAGCAAGGTAAGCTGGCTGAAACCGGATCGCACGCTGAACTCACCAAACTTAGTAACGGTATTTATAGTAACTTGCTGAAGCTGCAGCTGCAATAAGATGGAGGCGATTTCAAACCGGTTGCTGAAGAATTTCAACCTGCGAACAACATCAACTCGCCAGGAAATATTGCATTTATTTCTGAGCAAAGACTATGCACTTTCGCACGGTGATATTGAGAAGGAAATCGATAGCTCGCTCGACCGTGTAACCGTTTACCGCACACTCAAAACATTTCTCGACAGGGGAGTTATTCACAAAGTACTGGATGACGAAGGCAGCTTGAAATACGCGTTGTGCAACGAAGCATGTAGCGATGCCGGACATCATCATAACCATGTTCATTTCAAGTGCACCCGATGCGGTCAGACCAATTGTCTAAGTGTGGAGATCCCATCGGTAAAATTGCCTAAAGGATACAAGCCCCAGGAAGTCAATTTGCTTATTCAGGGCGTTTGCGAGAACTGTTCTGCACGCTAGCTTTCAAAGCATTTCCGCTATTTAATCTTTCACATTCCTTTGGATAAATCAGCCATGTAAGTTTTCGGGTTTGAAATATATTTGTAGTTTTGAAAGTTAACGGAAGCCTAGAATTGCGACTTTTTCGCAGGCCTGCTTCCTAAACCGGAAATCCAACCCTGTTGCTGGCTTTAAATAACATACTTGCCTTTTCCCTTTTTGACGAGGAGAACATCAGAGAAACAATTCTTTTTGGCGTATTCGCGTTAATCATTTTGCTTTTTCTCGTTCTTGACCTGGGGCTTTTTCATAAGCAAGCCCAGAAAATAACTACACGATCTGCCCTCTACCAGTCGATTTTCTGGGTGATCGTCTCTATCTTCTTCGGCCTTTTCATTTACTTATACGATGATAGTGGCGATGGCGACCGTGTAAAAAATGCCATCGAATATTTTTCCGCTTATCTCACCGAGTACGCACTATCAGTCGATAACATTTTCGTTATCCTGCTGATCCTAAAATACTTCAAGGTTGATGAGCAATATTATCACAAGATCTTGTTCTGGGGGATTCTTGGCGCAATTGTATTCCGCGCGTTCTTCATTTTTGTCGGAGCTTTCTTTATTCACAAATTCAGTTGGATACTCTACATCTTCGGTGTGTTCCTGATCTATTCAGGCATTCGGATCTATTTTGAAGATGGTGACGAGAAGATCGAACCTGAGAAGAACCCGATTCTCAAATTGTGTAAAAAATATCTGCCGATGTCATCATCCGACAATGGTGGACACTTTGTGATACGCGAGAGCGGCCGACTGCTATTCACTCCGTTGTTCCTCGTCATTGTGCTGATCGAGACAACAGATCTGATCTTTGCAGTGGACTCTATTCCGGCAGCATTTGCGATCACACAGAACCCTTTCCTCATCTATACATCGAATATTTTTGCGGTGATGGGATTGCGCGCCATGTTCTTCCTCCTCGCGGGTATCATCGACAAATTTTACCTGCTTCAAAAAGGCCTGTCGATCATTCTGTTCTTCATCGGAGCTAAGATGTTGCTCGAGATCTGGCACATAGAAGTTGATGTTTACCTCTCATTCACAGTGATCATAGCAACGCTCATTCTATCAGTTATTCTGTCGATACTGATTCCGCGTAAAGAAGAAGTTGAAGAAGCAGGGTAAGCGACTCCAAAAAATCTTAGTTTGGATTGATGCCTTCCGCAAATAGATTCCGCGGTAATATTTTAAGCAGAATGGGAAGGGTCAGGAATTTTTGAGGCAATGAAATGATCACAAAAGTAGGGACCGTCTTGAGGATGCTGATCAGTTCAGTGCGCATCTTTTCCTTCTCTTCTATAGTCAACTCATTTGAGCGGGCCTTCTTCAACAAGTTCATCACATCTTCGCTGCCCTGAAGTTCTTTCATTAATCGACCCTTGTTTTTCTCAGCCACACGTGCCACTCGTTTAATGAATTGCTCACTTACCTGGTTGTAGTCCTGTTTGTTCTGCAGATGCTCGAGCTGTTCCCAATGTTCAAGCACAAATCCTTCAATAGCAATCATGCTGTTCTCGAGATCTTCTTCACCAAAGCCGAGGTGGTTGCAGAATCGTTTTAGAAAATCCAACTCTCCCTGTTCAACGCGCTTGTCGGCCCAGATGGTGAGCACAGCCATTTCGAGGAAAAATTTCTTCAGTATCCATGAATTTTCAGAAGGCAAATGGATCTCATCGATCTCGATTCCTTTCTCGAATATCTTGATGGCCTCTTTTCGTTTTTCGGAAGAAAGGTCTGTACTGTGGAGAAAGAAGTCTAACAATTTTTTCTCTTCGTATGACACTTCCTTGTTCGCGTGCGATGCAGCCGCGATCACTTTCACTACCGAGAAGCGCAGTTCTTCACGCTCATAGCGGAAAAAGTCGGCCACGATCTTGTCGGCATTGGTGTGTATCCATTGCCCGAAAATGAAAACATCAAGGAACAGCAGACTGTTGTGAAAGAAATACGTCCAGAAATTTCCTTCGAAGTCGCTGGTTCGCTCAATGCGTTTGTCGAGTATTTTTTCAGCGAGCTCCAGCGCAGTTTTCTTTCTTCCGAACAGCGTCTTTGATGGCGTGGAAAGTTCCGGGAAAATATTGTTGTAGAAATTGCCGATGTTCTCCAGGGTTTTCATGATAACCCCGCTCATATCATCGGGCGTCTTGATGGTGTTGTTGTTGAAGAGCAGGGAACTGCTGATGAGGCTTTCAGCGAGAAGAACCTTCATCTTATCCCTTTCATTCCATTCGTCCTGGCTGGGATGCGGAAGATTGGACACCGTTTGGCCATACATCAAGCCGGTCGGCTGAACGATGCGATAGAGAGAATGTTCCGGATGTGAACCCTTTTGGGCTGCGGTGTGTGTGATGTTCACCAGCAGATCCCTGCGGAAATCCAGGTATTCTTTAAGCCAGCCTTTTTCACTTGGTCTCATGAGGGCATAGGTAAAGGGCTCTGAAATTAAAGATTTTAGTTCAAATCTCTATGCACCTTCAGCTCAAAGCAGCCCGCCAGCCTTTCGATTCTATGTTTTTTGATGAGTTTTCAACCTTTTCTTTTAAGCCATCCTTAAAATTGTCCAGTTTTTGCGCGATTTGGGCGTCTGATGACCCGATTATCTGAGCGGCCAATATCCCTGCGTTTTTGGCCCCATTGAGGGCGACTGTTGCCACCGGAACCCCAGAGGGCATCTGAAGTATCGACAACACAGAGTCCCAGCCATCGATCGAATTCGATGATTTAATAGGCACACCGATTACCGGCAGAGAAGTGAGCGATGCCACCATGCCCGGCAAATGCGCAGCGCCACCTGCGCCTGCAACGATCACTTTCAGACCTTTGCTTCTCGCCTGAGCAGCGTAGTCGAACATTCTTTTTGGCGTGCGATGGGCCGATACCACCGTGAGTTCGTATGCAACGCCAAGTTCGTCAAGAAACTCAGCTGCCTCCTTCATGACATTCAGATCAGACTGGCTTCCCATAATGATTCCGACTAGTGGTTTACTCATATCAGGCTTTGACTTTTAGCGTTTCTTTTACAAAGGTGGCTTTCTTTTTCAAATTGTCCAGATCGTGATCGAGAACGGTAACATGTCCCATCTTTCTGAAGGGCTTCGTCATTTTTTTTCCATACAGATGGACATGTACTCCAGGCATTTTCATTATTTCTTCGAATCCCTCATAAAGCGCGGGTCCACTGAATCCATCCTCACCGAGCAGGTTGACCATTGCACCGGGAGAGATCAGTTCAGTTTCACCGAGTGGAAGGTCGAGAATGGCACGAAGGTGTTGTTCGTATTGCGAGGTAACGTTAGCCTCAATAGTTTGATGGCCGCTGTTGTGTGGCCGTGGAGCAACTTCATTGACAAGTACCGCTCCCGTCTTTGTGACAAACATTTCCACAGCAAGTAAACCGGTCATGTTCAATTGTGTGATCACCCGTTTGGCAATCTCTTCAGCTAGTGTTTTCACTTTATC
>CBHROW010000046.1:0-20849 GCA_966080355.1 uncultured Chryseosolibacter sp. | reverse complement strand
CATCGTTCACCGTCAGCGTGTAATCGCCAACCGGAAGACTTGAATAAGAGATAGTCGATGAGCCCGAAGGGTTGAAACTCGCGCCTGAAGTGTTGTTAAGTAACGCATATCCTCTTGTATTTACATCGCCATAAGCGGTTGTAAAACTGATTTGGCCTTCTTCATTGGCGTAGCAGCTGATGTTTGTTTTTTGAAAATTCTGAATGGCGAGGGTTTGCTTCACGCCTACGGTTACACTGCGCGCAGAATAACAAACGCCCGCTGTTCCACCCTGATTTGCAATGAGCAGTGCATAGCTTCCGTCTTTCACGCCAGTTATGGTCTTCGAAGAACCCGAAAAAAGACTGGGTTCATTGCCCCAGCCTGTAAAGCAAGTTTCATCTTTACAGGGCGAGGTATCTCCGCTCGTTCTCAATACGTAGCGGTAGTCTCCCATTCCTGAAATTCCGGTGACTTCTATGGAGCCGTCAGATCTTTTGCTGCATGAAGTTGTGGTATTTGGTTGCGGAAAAGTAGGTGGGGCAGGGCTTAGAGAAACAGTCGCTAAGCCGCTAGTGGAAACACTGCTCAGGGAGTTTGCAATAGAACGTACGCGAAAATAAACAGTAGTGTTTTCGGTAATGTTAGAGAGGCCCGCGAGGTCGCGAATATTAAATTCTTTGTCACCGTTGTTTGTTGCCGCGTTTGTTGTGCCGGGTATCGTTCTCCAGTTTTGCTCTTGAATAAATACAGGTTCCGAACAGCATGGAGGCGGAGGTAGTGGATCTCCTGGATCTACGATCGCAGCTGCTGCCATAGGAGCTGATGCCTTCATGGCCTGATCTTGAAACGATGACATCGCCATTGCGACCGGGCCACCGCCCCCACCGGTACATGCAGGATCTGATCCGCACCACGCGGGGTTGATCACATCGATGTAAGATCCGTCCCAGTACTCCCAGATGAAATTAACATGGCTGTTATAAGCAGCCGGGACGTTACTTGATGTTGAAAGTTTTAGATACGACTCATCGCAGATGTTCCCACTGATGGCTCCATAAGATCCGGAGACTGTTCGGGCCTGCACGGTAGGGAGAGCTGGAGCGGGCGGGGTGTAGCTTACGCGGTAGGTAACCCAGTAGTTACTGCAGATGGAGCGGGTTGTTGTGTTGCCTGAGTAATCTCCGGGCACAAAATCCGATGGCTTGATGGTACCAACAGATTGTCTTCCGCAATGCGCTTCATCCGATCCAAAACAGCCTGTGTTATATCCGCAATCGCCACCACATCCATCTTCCTCCCAACCTTCCATCTCGAGCGTGTATTCGGTGTCCATCGTTGAGTAATTGAAATTACTGACGCGAAGCTGGTCGCCAGCTGAGATGGGATGCCACTGACCCGGGCTGACATTGTCAAAATCAATACAATTAGAATTTAAGGTATTATTGAACCAGGTATTGACCCGGTATTCATAATTGCTTTCGCCATCTGAGGTAGCGAAACTGAAGAGTTCAGTTGCTTTAATCGTTACTTTGATCTGGGCGTTCGCGGATGTCGCGAGTGCAATAGAAAATATGCAGGGACAAAACATCCAAAGGATATTCTTGAGAGAGGGTTTCATTCAGGCCTGTTTTGAATGTAAGATTTCAAACCGAAAAACCTTGTCGTTAACAACGCGGAAGTTCGGCATCGTAAAGTTATCGGGCGTGCGCCTTCCAATTGGCAATTGTCGCTTGCGATCTGTACGCATGTAATATCTGTAGATGAAAGTTTATCTTTTCAGGTGAAAGATTGACGTTCTTCATTACCAGATAGCTGTTCAAACCTTAATAAAGACCCTTATGCCTGACAGGTTATCGCTACGACTGTTTTGTACTGTTTGTGCGTGTTTAGTCCTTTTTCAGTACGCGTTTTCGCAAGCCCCTTCTAATGATTTTACCTATCAGCAGACTTCAAGCCTGTCGATCTATGTCAACTCCCTATGTAAGGAAGTAATCGAAAGTGGTAAAACTACAGATAAACTGACGGAAAACGACCTTGCAAGCTTGCCGATCGGTATCGCTCGCGAAACGCCTTCCGGTCCATTTGTTATTGCCATCGACAGTGCTTACTCCACGGATCGCGGATGGTTTTTTAGCGCCTACGCATCCGTCACGCTTCCCGGCACCACACAGCCCATCGCATTCGCGGCTAAGAACATCGGATTCAACAATGGAGGTTTGTCAACTTCATCACAAGTGAAGCTGATGCTTGTGTCTGCGATCCGAATTCCACTCAATGAAAATGTGTTGATCGAACTTCCCGCAGACGGAAGAAATTTTCTGGAATGGGATTGCAACGGTTTTAAATCGGTCAACCTGAAAGGCAACTTCATTTTTTCTGATGGCACGCTTGAGCCTGACACAGATGTTGTTCCGAATCAAACAGCTGTAACTGCTTCTTTCGAGATCAACACGGGTGATCTTCATAATATATTGATGGCCGTCAACATCACGCCATTCAAGATCAAAGGCCTCAAGGATCTTTCATTTGAAGTACGAAACGCAACGGCAGACTTCAGTGATATTGCAAACCCTGCCGGTTTTTCATTCCCGCAGGAATACCAGCAATCTTTCGGAGCGAACATTGTGTTGTGGAGAGGTTTCTTTCTTTCCGATGTATCGATCCGTATCAAAGGTTTTGCAGCGGAAGGCCAAAAAGACCCGACCATCTCTGCAAGGAATCTGCTGATCGATGACCTTGGCGTGTCGGGATTGTTCACTGCTTCTAATTTACTGGCATTGCAAGGCGGCTCGGCAAACGGTTGGCCACTCTCGGTTGATCAGTTGTCAGTGAAATTGAAGTTCAGCAAGCTTACCGGAGGCTCATTGGCCGGACTCCTTTCCGTTCCATTCCTTGGCGATGAACCTGTTCCTTACACTGCGCAAATGGAACAGGTCGAATCAGATCTGAACTACAGGTTTTCACTGGCAACCGGTGAGGACAAAGAATATCCAACACCATTCTCTGCAACTTTAAAAATAAAGAAGGGTTCGATCATCGCGGTTGAAAGAAAAGAAGGGAAATTTTTCCCATCGACAAAACTTCAGGGCTCTTTGAAGATCAAGGGTAAGCTGTTGAAGATCGATGAGGTGAAATTCCAGGATCTTGCGTTGACTTCCGAAAAACCTTACATCCTCGGTGGTAAGTTTTCACTGGTAACAAGTGGGGAACCCAAAAGCAACGGATTCCCTATACGCTTGACGGAGATAAAAATGGCTGTGGCACAAGGTGAGGCCGCCATCAGCTTTCATGCTGCGCTCAACCTGATGAACGCGAGCGATAAAGGATTTGCAGCGGAAACAACGATACAGCTACTGGCTGGTGTAGAGGAAAAACTTATCCCTTCTGCTTCGGGTGAACCTGGCGCACAACCCACAAAGAAGCAGGAGTGGAAATTCAAAAAAGTCAAGATCAACGACATCGTCATTGGGGCAGGACAGAAGGGCACGACTGCCATCGCATTCAACGGTAAACTTTCGGTTTATAATGATGACCCGGTGTATGGCGATGGATTCCGCGGAAGCATCGATCTGACAGTACGGAAAATTCTTGAGAACGGGATCAAGGTGAACGCCTATTTCGGCAGCAAAGACACCTACCGTTACTGGCACGTTGATGCTTATGTTCCGGCAAAAGTTCCGCTCGTAGCGCCACTCTATATTAGTGGATTCATGGGAGGCGCCTCTTACAAGATGGTGCGACAACAAAAATTTGTACCCGACTTCAATAAGATCGGTGCGGATGTTGACATGACTGACAATAAAGATCCCGAGGCAGGCATTTACCTTCCCGATGAAACCGCGGGGCTGTCGCTCATGGCGGGCGTTACGCTCATTGCAGCGAATGACGCAGCTGTGAATGCAGATGCTATGCTCGAGCTCACATTCAACCAGGGTGGAGGTTTGCGCTCAGCAGCGTTTACAGGTACTGCATTCTTTTTTGTTCCAACCAAGTCGCGCGGAAGAACAACCAATGGAAAGGCGCCATCAGCACCTGTTTATGCAAGTCTGAATATGTTGTTCGATAACGACAACGATGTTTTTCACGCGAACCTGAAAACGTATTTGAATTTTGCTAACGTGATCAAAGGTGTTGGCCCAAACAACCTCGTGGGCGAGGCTGTGATCCATGTCGACAAACAGAACTGGTATTTCTACGTTGGTCGCCCTTCGCAGATGTTCGGAGTCGACATCGCCAAACTCGCAGTAGCGCAAACATATTTTATGATCGGAAGCCAGATCGAGCCTATGCCGCCTCCGCCACCTGAAGTGCTCGAGGTAATTGACGACATCGATCCCGGCAGCAAGCGCGAGCCGACTTCATTGAAAGGAGGGCGTGGCTTCGCTACTGGTGCACACTTCCGCATTGGCTTTGATTCGAAAGATAAGTTGCGACCGTTCTATATTCTCGTTGCGATTGGCGCGGGTGCCGACATCATGCTGATGGACTATGGCGATGCACAATGTAAAGGACGCAGCGGCCCTATTGGTATGGATGGATGGTACGCCTCCGGTCAAGCGTATGTTTTCCTGAAAGGCAAAGTTGGCATACGAGTAAAGCGAAAGGACTTCGATATTCTAAGTCTTGGCGCTGCTGCCTTGTTACAAGCGAAACTTCCCAACCCGACATGGATGAAAGGACAATTGGCGGGTAAATACTCGGTACTGGGTGGACTTGTGAAAGGTAAATTCAATTTGAAGATGGAAGTAGGCGAACAGTGTGAGATCATCAACCAGGGAAGCGAGATTGAAGATATTCAGGTCATTTCAGATCTGAAACCTGACGCAAACGCGGTGGAAGTAAATGTGTTCAGTGCGCCACAGGTTTCGTTCAACACTGCCATGGAAACAGATTTCAGCATGCGCGACCTCAACGACAATACGAATGCATATCGAATCAGAATGGAAACTTTTGCATTGACCGGAGATAAAGGTGAAGAAAAAGCAACCATCGAATGGAATGCGCAGAAAGATGTTGCTATCCTCCGCACGCAGGAGATACTTCCACCTCAGTCGAAATTGAAAGCGCGCGTTCGCGTGTACTGGGAGAAAAAATCCGACCGTGGCATCTGGGAAGTGATGAAAGAAAACGGACAGATTGCGTATGAAATTAAAGAGTCGTCATTTTCCACCGGAGCAGCGCCTGATTTTATTCCGGAAGAAAATGTTGCATACAGTTACCCAGTTCGCGATCAATACAATTTTCATATCAGCGAGTCGGGCACAGGTTACGTGAAATTGAAGCTGGGCCAGGCTTATCTCTTCGAGTCAACTGCAGAAAATAAAAATACATTCATCGCCCGGTTTGAAGACATCTCACACAAGCGGATAGAGGTACCGTTGACCTACAATGTCTCTCAGCGGGTCGCGACATTTACAATCCCTCAAAACCTGTCGCGGCAGGCCATTTATAAGTTGTTCTTTGTCAAGATCCCTGCATCAACAGGGGCAATTGATAAGAACCTGACGCGAGCTGATGTAAAAGTGGATGGCGGTGAAGACAATGAGACGACCGTAGCATCCAACACACTCGATGGCACACTTACGCAGTCGATTGAAAAGGAATTGTATTCGACTGTTTTCCGCACAAGTCAGTTTGGCACGTTCTCGGAAAAGTGGAATTCACTCACGGCAGCCAACGATGCATTTGATGTGGCACAGGGTTATGTTGCTGTCATAGCAAAGCGCGTAACCATGCAGGAAACTTTTGACGATTTGGAAATTCAAGGCCTTGAAGGCAAGAGCGCTCCATTGGTTCAGGCTGTGGCTTCACCGGAAGCTCCGTGGATGAAAAACATCATATCACCTTTGTTGTATAATTCATACCCGATCGATAAAGATGTGACCATCAGTTGGCGCGATCCGGCTGTGCTGGGTGTCAAGCCCCTTCGCGGAGTTACGATCTTTAATGCCGATCGATCACACTACCGGCTTGAAAAGGAGAATGTTGATTCGGGTGTAGCGTCTTCAAAAAGCGGAGGCGTTACAATTGGTTACTTCCTTTCTTATTACAGTTTCTTCGACTATCGTGATCTTGTTGACAAGGCAGCTGCGAGATTTCTCAACGGGAACACTTCGGGAGTTGCCTTGCTGAACACGAGAGGTTATACCGACTTAACGGCTGGCGATTACCCCGTGGAAGTCACGTACCGGTTGCCGGGAACAAATGAAGTTACATTCCGAAAAGAAATATCGATCAAATTCTAAAATTCATAATTTTTCGTTGCAATGTCTTTGAGATTTTTTTTCGCGCTAGGAATTTGTTGTCTGAGCATACTGAGCGCCCGGGGCCAGAACGATCCGGCATTGATCAAGGTGCTTTCAAAAGTAAAAGCTCACGGTGTGTGGCTGCGATGGGCGCCTACAAACGCAGGTGCGTGGACGTTGGGAAATAAATATGGTTACAAGGTTGAGCGATTCGTTCTTCAGGCAGATGGCACCCTTGCCAGTCAGCAGGGTGAAATCCTTGCCGCTGCGTTGAAACCAATCTCAGAACAAGATTTCGATCGGCTTGCAACTGAAATTGAAGAAGCTGCCGTTGTGCAGGAAATGATCTACGGTGAGAATGCCAAGAAAGGTTTCGATGCAGGAAGTCGCGCGAGCATACTCGTTCGCAATCGTGAAATGGAAAACGAATTTGGAGTCGCCCTTTTGATGTGCGATCTCAACAGAAGGGTTGCTCAGGCTGCTGGACTATTTTTCGAAGACCGAAGCGTACAAAAAGGCACCCGTTACATCTACCGCATTTCGATCAACTTCAACTCTTCTAAAGAAACACTCGAGCCTGCCGTATCCGTTGTGGATGTCGGTGACGAGCGCTCGTTGGCAAAGATTGATGATCTTGTTGCGCGATTTGGCGATCACAAAGCAACGCTTGAGTGGTCAACATTTTTTCATCGGGGAGTCTACTCCGCATATTATGTGGAGAAGTCATCCGATGGCCTGAAATTCTCGCGCATTTCTGATTTGCCCTATGTCCATCTCAGCCAATCGCCAACTTCTGAGAAAGCATTTTATGTAGATTCACTCGAACTCAACAACCAGGCCTTTAGCTATCGGCTGGTTGGAATTTCACCTTTTGCTGAAGAGGGCCCGCCATCGAATGTTGTTAGCGGAAGCGGAAAAGACAACCTCTCCGGCTTACTGATCATTCGCGAAGGTAAAGCAGTTCCACCCAAAAGTATCACCATCAAATGGGAGTTTCCCGTTGAAGCCGAAAAGCAAATTGCGGGTTTTAAGATCGGCCGATCGAATTTTTCTGATGGCCCCTATCAGGACATTGGTACAACGGTGATCCAGAAAAATGCCCGGGAGTATTTTGATGAGACGTCTTTTTATAACACCTACTATGTAATTCGCGCTGTCGATGTACAAGGTCGTGAGGTTTCGCGTTCATTTCCTTACCTCGTGCAAATTGAGGACACTACACCCCCAGCCATACCGTTGGGTCTGAAAGGAGAGGTTGATAAAAATGGATTGGTTAAACTTTCATGGACGGCAAATACAGATGCCGATCTTTTAGGCTATCGCGTGTTTGAAGCCAATTCGCTCAAAGAGGAGTTTACAGAAACGACCAAAGAAATTCTGCGGACAACTGCTTTTACCGACTCGCTGAACATCGAAGTGTTGAACAAAGACATCTACTACAAAATCGTTGCGGTCCACAACAACAACAATCCCTCTGAATATCCCGCTCCCCTCACGATAACGCGACCCGATGTGATACCACCTGTTCCACCTGTATTTACGTCAACCGAAGTAAAGGATGGCAAAGTGGTTTTGAAATGGGATAATGCCGGCAATGATGACGCTGCGAAACTTGAGCTTGTTCGCATCGAAAAAGATGACAGGACAATCCGAAATATTATGAGTTGGAGACCACCGTCATTCGGTGACACTTATACGGAGCCGGTTCTGACGCTTGGAAAAACTTTCAGGTACAAGTTGATCGTGACTGACAGTGCGGGGAACGCGAGTGAGACTTTATCGGGTGAGATCTTCTACGAAACCGGAGTGCGTGCTCCTGTTCGCGATCTTCAAAGTGTCGCTGATCGGGAAAAGAAGTCGATCACCCTAACGTGGAAACATGATGGTCTGGCAACCAAGTGTTTCGTGTATCGCAAGAAAAATGACGGATCGCTTACACTTTATCAAACCCTTGAAGGAAATGTTAACAGTTTCATCGATCGCGGCATGACTGCAAACAACACTTACACTTATCAGGTGAAGGTCGTGTTCCCAAAAGGAATAAAGTCGATGTTGTCAGAAGAGCACGTTGTGAAGTATTAGCCGATGCTCAGATCCCAACCATAATAAATGCTCCCCAGTAGAATGGATGCGGATATTTTTCTTTCAACTTCTGTTGTGCAGCGCGAAAGGCTTCGTGAATATCATCGCGTTTCATGCGTTCCTGGTAGAATAGAGACATGAGCTCTTGTGTTGCGGCATCATCTACACTCCACAAGCTCATGATCATGCTTTTTGCACCGGCCATTTTGAAAGCGCGCTGAAGACCATAAACGCCTTCACCATTTTTCACGACACCCAGCCCCGTTTCGCAAGCGGACAGAACGACAAGCTCCGTATCATCGAGGTTGAGGTTCATTGCTTCGTAGGCCGTGAGAATCCCATCATCGCCATTTTCATTGACGGGCGTTCCGGTACGAAGAAAGTCTTCAGCACCTGCAAGTATCAATCCTGATTTCAACAATGGAGAAGGGAAGTATGTTGTCGATTTCTCGGTGTTGATCGCGGATTCGTCATCTTCAAGGAAATAACCATGTGTGGCAACGTGGAGTAGCATCGGACTGATCACTTGTTTGATGAGTTCTTCCGAGGCAAGAGTCTCCATGAACATCTCCGGATCAGGACATAACTTTGAGATCTGGTTGATCTCGATCTGCGTGCCCGGGAGAACCGCAATGCCCTGGTCTCCGCGGAGCGCGCGAACCAATCCACCACGGAAAGCGCGTGATAGATTTCCACCACGGGTTACTGCCGCACCGCCTTCGCCTGCCTGCGTGCCCATGTTGAACTTTGGAAATCCAATAAGCACGGAAGATTGACTCTTTGATTTGGTCGCGCGTTTTTCGACCAGTTCTCGCGTGTTGGTTATAAGTGAGACCGTAAACTCATCGATCAGGAATTTGCTGGTTGCCGGATTTTTTACGGTGTTGATGTTGATCTGATTATATACGCCATCTCGCGACAGGAAAATTTTTGTGATGCGGTTTTCCCGGAGATAGTTTGCGAAATTTTCAAAGAAGAACTTGTACGAACGCGTGTCATCGAGTGTGAACTTGATGTTGTTCCGATAGTAGTTTAAAAGTTTTCCTTCGAGATCATTGCCATTGCCCAATTCGATCACATCAGGCTGGTTTGTGGTCGTTGGTGTAACGATCAGGAATGCGTAAGTAGTTTGGTCCGTGAACTTCCCACTTTTCTCCGGAGAATAGTTTTTGAAGCGAATGATCTCGACAGCAGCCTCGCCCGGCTTTAGCTTCTTCTGTATGTCTTGCCAGGTAACGTTCTGACGTGTGAATTGCCGCGTAAAAGTTGCCGACCTGCGTGTGATCTCTTTTTCAATTGCATCAGCTTCCTGTTGCATAGAATCGAGCGTGGCTGGCGATTGACTTTGTGAATACAGTTTCGCGATCTGTTCTTTCAACGCTTGCCAGCGATCGAAGCCACGGATCAGCACAGTATCATTGCTTGATTGTATGGATTGTTTTACTTTTTCGGTGGCATACATGATCGCAGCTTTCGTGTTGATCTGGTGATTGAACACCTCTCCGAGTATGGTTGGGTCTTGCTGGCGCGCTGTCAGTGCAAATGAGTTGAATTTCTCGAACGAAGGTTTGATGTTGGTGTAGTAGAATTTCGACTTCTCTTCTTCGGTTAGAACCGGGAAGAACGAGTTGATCTGGAAATAGTAATTGGCGAAAACTTCACCGAAAGTTTGACGTGCTTCTTTGAGTTGCTTTTGCTCCCATTGAAATTCTCCGATCTTCTGCATGCTCTCAACGTACTTTGGATGTTTCTTTCCGAGCTTCGAAGCACGGATCGCTGCAGATGACTTTAAGTATTTCAAGGCAACATCCTTTCTTCCCAATTGCCAGTTTGAAATGCCAAGGTTGAAAGAAGTTGTGGCGAACTCCGGACTGTTTTCTCCAAGCGCTTTCTTGAAGATCGCCAGCGCTTGTTCGTGCAACGGAATTGATTTTTCAACCTGTCCTGACATCCGGTACACCTTGGCAAGATTATTCAGCTTCCTGCCGTAGGAAACAGTTTTTGACTCGTCATTCATTTTTTGAATGGCGGTTGCGCGGAGCAATGCCTTTTCCGCGGCCGAGTATTTTCCTTCGTCCGCATAAACGAGTCCAATGTTGGAAAGTGTCAGTGCGAAGTCAGGATGGGTAGGTCCGAGTGTAAGGCTATCGGAAGTTTGAATGTCGTGAAATGTTTTTTCGGCTTTGTCGAGCTGGCCGAGATTTTGGTAAACGATAGCCTGGTTGTTCAGAATGTTTGCGTAGGCAGGATTTTCTGTATCGATCGTTGCAAGAACAAAATCAAATTCTTCTTCAGCTTGGTCGTACTTTCCCTGGCTCATGTGAAGAATGCCAAGGTTTATCGTGGCATCGAGATAGGCGGCATCAGTGGGCTCCGCATTCTTTTCGATTATCCGCATAGCATCGTTCAACATCGCGGATGCTTTGGAGAACTGATTGGTGAGCGTGTATAGATCACCGAGCTTATTCATGAGTGTTGCTTGTTTCAGCGACTTCTTCTCCTGTTGACGAATTGTCGACAATAACAATTTTTCAGCTTCGTTGAATTTATCCAGCTGCATGTAAACGCTGGAAATACTTTTTACCGATTCAAGATATTCTTCACCTTGAACGCCATATACTTTTTTATCGTTGGCAAGAAGCTGACCGGCCATTGCGTCTGCTTGTGCGTAGTTACCTGCTTTCAGATATAGAAACGCGAGGTTGTAAAGCGATGTGCTGTAGGTGTCAGTTCCGGCCATTCCAAGTTCCGTGCGAAGATTTCTTTCACGCTCGAACCAGGTGATGGCCTTGTTCACCTCACCGAGTTGATCGTAAGCGAAGGCGATGTATGAAAAGGAATTTGCGACAAGGGTATCTTTCTGAGCACGAGCCATAGTTTCGACATCGCGCGTAAGTTTGATGCATGACTCAAAATTTTGCTCGTTGTAATTGCGCTCTAAATCCTGGTAAGTTTTCGAAGCCTGCTGAGCCATGCTGGTTTGCACGAGCATGATCGAAATGAAAGAAACGAAGGCACTGTACTTTTTCATAACAACAATAATAATGAACTCGTACGCGTAAATCCGTGATGTTTGCTATTCAATTATTACATGGAGTGTTTTGACGAGCTCGCCTTTCTCTGTAACATTTAAAAGATAACTTCCCTTCTTATATGAAGAGACATCGATGGCCAGATGCTGTTCAGTTGCGTTTACTTTTGTGATTTGCTTACCAGCGACATCAAAAATACCTATAACTCGGTACGATGACGGGCATGCAAAATTCATTTGAATCCATGAACTTGTCGGGTTTGGATATACCTCTGCCGAATATCCTTCTTTATTCCACACGCCTGTTATGATCAATTGATTCACATTTATTACACCTTGCGCAACAAATGCTTCGACCTTTACTTCAGATGCCAGCCCGGTACCAATGCCAAAGGTGACGAATGAGTTTTCGTTCATCGGATAGCCAGGGTACTGAATGTTCAACCTGTATTGTCCTTCGGGAAGATTGGTGATCGTAAAATCTCCATTGGCATCGGTGAAGACATAGGCCACTAACACAAGAACTTCTCCTTTACCACGACCTGTACTTTCCACTCTTCGGGCACTCACTCCTGCGCCTGCAACACGCTTCGGTTTTTTCGTGCGTCCGGTTCCGGTTCCATCATCCTCCTCAACAAATCCGCTGATCGATCCGCGACCCGATGGAGGTAGCGGTTCGAGTTGTGAAACGATATCGAGATTTTCAAGATTACCATTGACGAATAGCGTATCGGCTTCCTCCCAGAATAAAGACTGTTTGTAATAAGTTGGAAGTGCACGCGCGTAGGTTGAACGATCCGCGAACCCGAAGAGTTGATAATCCGCCAATAGTATTTTGTTGAACGCGAATGTGCCATCGTTGCCGACTGCTTTTACTTTCACGGTGTCAAACGCATTATTCGGTACGACTCTTAGCAGTGTCACTTTACCTTTCGTTGCGCCAGTATTTGGCTCGGAGAGGAGTTTACCCGAGAGGTTGGCTACGGCAACAAGCGTTTGCGTTTCCGAGTGTAACGTGAGACCCGGAACAACGCTATTGGTTATGTCGCATTGATAAGTGCCCATGGTTTGCCGCGAGAGCGCTCCAACAGGAAACTCGTTTTGCGTTGCTCCGCCAATAGCCGTTGCGTTGTGTTTCCACTGATAAGCGGTGTTGACGCCATCGGTTGTCACAACAAGGTTGAACGGTGTCCCCGCTGCTACGGAGTCGATGGTGATCGTTCCGAGATTGGCCTGCGGTGAATAGGTAAGTTTTGAAAGCTGAGCGACATTTGGTTCGAGCGATCCGAAAGTGATCTTGTTATTCGCAATATTGAGATTGGTCAATCCTGTCATTCCCGCGATCGATGGAATTGATGTGATCTTATTTCCCGACAGGTTAGCATTGTTCAAACTCAGCATGTCCGTTAATGCAACCGGTAGTGCACCGCTCACGTTGTTGGCGGGCAAGTTCAACGCTGTGACGCGATTGCCGGAAATAACAACACCATTCCATGCAGCCAGATTTCCGGTAAGCCAGTTTAACTTGTTTGTCCAACTCGCTCCATTTGTTGCATTGTAGATCTGCACAAGAGAAAGTGAATCGCGTTGCAGTGACGAAACGTGTATGACAACCGGCCTCTTAACGATAGTCAGACCCGGTACAGAAGTATTGGTAACCTCGGCAATGTATGTGCCTTCATCAGCGAATGCAGGTGAAGAGAATGCAAGTGTGTTTCCAGTCTGTCCTGCGATCACAACATTGTTCTTCTTCCAGATGTATTGGTTTGAAGAACCACCAACAGCAGCGCTGAGATTGTAAGGTGTGCCTGTTTGGATGAGTGTGGTTGTTGCGATGCCAGTTGAATCCTGAGGCGCATAAACGAATGTTGCCAACGTGATATTCGGTTCAAGCGATTCGAAGGTGAGGTTGTTCTTTGCAACATCGAGATAAGTAAGGGGTGCCCCAGTGAGTGATGGCAATACGGTCAGCTTATTGTTGTGCAGTCTGAGGGAAGCCAGATTGTTGAGTGTTCCGATCTGGGCAGGCAGTGAAGTAATGGCGCAGCTATCGCAAGTGAAAGTCATCAAACCCGTCAGACTTCCGATGGCAGAAGGGAGCGGCCCGTTTAGCTTTCCGCTAAGGCCGAGGTTTAACAATCCTGTCAAACCAAAAACTTCAGGTGGTATTGTGCCGGTCATCGGGAGGTGTTCGGCCTGAAGGGTCACCAGGTTGGTCAGGTTGCTGATGGAAGATTGGAGACCGCCTGTGAATTGATTCCCCGAAATAAACAATTGCGTCAGTCCTGTCATTGAGTAGAGTGTTGACGGGAGTGCGCCTGACAGATCGTTATTACGAATATCAAGTATCTGCAAGCTTCCAAAGTTGCTGACTTCTACTGGGAGCGAACTATTGATATGATTGTCTTTGAGATCGAGCAATGACATTTGCGACAAGTCAAAGAATCCGACAGGTAGCGCGCCCGTTAGGTTGTTGTTGGGTAAAGCGAGGGACGTGAGTCGTTCACTCGAGGTTGATACCCCGTACCAGGTGTAGGCTGCTCCGGTAAGCCAGTTTGTTTTTTGCGTCCATGCGGAGCCGTTCAGCGCGTTGTATAATGCAACTAACGCAAGCGAGTCTGCGCTGCTCATGGTTGGATCGCCATTCACGGTTACATTCACGTTGACGGGTGTTCCACTGCAGGCATTCGCTGTGGCAGTGATCGTATATGTTACGATGTGTTGAAGGGTATTTGCGTTGGTGAGAACCTGAATAATATTTCCACCTGAACCTGCTGATGTGCCGGATATTTCAGGAGGAGCGATTACCGTGTAGGCGAATGTAGCACCAGCGACAGGGCTGGATAGTGTGATGTCTGTTGAACCCGTGCTGCTTATTGTCGGCTTGTTGTTTGTTGAAAATGTTGCAGGAAGCGGGTTGACGGTTGCTGTGAGTGTGAATGGAGTGCCCGCGCAATTGGTCGTTCCACCACTTGGTGTTATCGTATAAACTATATTTTCCTGAGCAGTTCCGGCATTGATGATGATATCGGAAATTGAAGTGGTCGATTGGGGTGTTGTGGTTTCGCCCGTTGTGTTGGCATTGTCTGTAGCTACCCAACTAAAAGTTGTAGACAGCACTCCGTTTCCTGTTGCGATATAATGTGCATTGATATCAAAATTCTGAGCCACACCGCTACATACCGTGCTGGTGCTGTTGATGGCAGTTGGTGCCTCATTGACGCTCAAGGTCACCGTGAACGCTGAACCTGCGCAAGCGCCCGTGATGCTTGAAGGTGTGACCGTATACATCACAAATTGTTTGAAGCTTGTGTTGTTTGAAACCACATCTGTTATAATTCCGCTGTTTTGTGCAGACAAGCTTTCACCCGAGGTATTTGTGTTATCCGTGGCGAGCCATGAAAACGTAGAAGGAACATCATTGCCTTGCGCGTCAACATGCGCCTGTAGATCTACGTTAACTGGAATATTCGAACACGTAGCGGGGCTGAGTGAAGGCGCGAATGGAGGTCTTGCCAGTGTAACGTTTACTATGAATGGCTGACCGGTACAGCTTGCGGAACTTGTCGGGGTCACCGTATAGACGATCAGCTCAGTCGCTGAACCTGCGCTGCTAAAATTTATGAAATTGTTTATCGTGCTACCGGAGGCAGGTGATATATGCGTTTCACCTTCGACATTCGGATTATCAGCAGCGATCCAACTAAAGGTCGAGGTCAGGCCATTGCCCGCGTTGACATTGCTTTGCAGGTCGTAGTTAACGCTTTGACTCGCGCAGGAAGTTTTGTTATCGGTGATCCCGAACGGCTCAGGGTTTACGGTTACTGTCACTTGAAAGTTTGTCCCGACACCACAGGCGCCTGTCGGGGTGACCGTATACGTGACTTGCTGGGGGTTTGCCGTTATGTTCCCTATAAATTCCTCCATGAGATTTCCCGGCTGCGGTGTTAGTGATTCTCCGGTTGTAAGTGAATTGTCGGCAGCTACCCAACTAAACAATGCAGGCGTGCTTACGCTGAGATCAAGATCGAGGGCGAGGTTGCTGTTGCTGCAAACTGTTGGTGTCGGATCGGTGCCTATTGGCGTGCCATTAACAAGGGCAATATTGTTCAATGTGGCCAGGCCTGAACAACCGTATGAGTTCGTGTAGTTACAGGTCACGCTTTCTGTTGTTCCGGTAGTCCATGTTACATCGATGAAGTTATCGGCAGCACTTCCTCCGGTGTACGTGTTCGAGCCCGAGGCAGACCACACAAAGGTTCCTGCGGGATTGCTTGCGTTAAATGTTGCCGGAGCTCCAAGGCAGGCGGAAGCCAGCGCGCTGGTAACCATGGGAGGCGGATTTACAGCGATCGTTACAGTGAAGTTCGATCCGGTGCATCCGTTGACGCTCGTAGGTGTCACCGTGTAAACCACGTTATGTGGTGCCGTACTATTATTATCCAGCACGTCACCTACGGTGTTTCCTGAGTTTCCAGATGCACCACTGATCTGAGTATCTGGAATGGCCGACCAGCTAAAATTAGAAGGGACACCGTTACCTAATGTATTGACATTGTTCACAAGTGAATAGCCTGGCGAAATGCCACTGCAAATTGCCGGAGGAAGATCATCGCCACCGATCGGTTGCGGATCAACGGCAATAGTAATATCGAACGGCACGCCCGGGCAATTGCTCAGCGAGTTGTGACCAGACACGGTATACACGATGTTCTGTGCTGATCCCGCTGAATTTACAACCGCGTCTTGAATGAAAGAAGAGGCAGTCGGGGTAAGCGGCTCCCCTGTAGTTGATGGATTATCAGCGGCAACATAGTCGTAAAATCCGCTGATGCCGTTGCCATTGTTATATACATGTTGCTGGATATCGAAATAGGCCTGAAGTCCGCTGCACACGGTTGTGCCTGTTACGTTGGGTGCTGTCGGGCCACTGTCATCGATTGTCACCGACATTCCAAAAGGGCTAGATGTGCAGCCGGAAGCGTTGGTGAAGTAAAGATCCACTTGTCCCGATCCGGCCAACGCAGGCCATTGAACAGTTACAGTGTTATCGCTAGTCGTACCTCCAGCGGTGATAGCTCCGTTCGTGACGTTCCAGGTGTAATTGGTTTTACCTGCTGCCGCAGTGTAGGTGACGACATTTCCGATGCACTCATGCGGGAACAACGAGCTCTTTGTGAAGAGCGACAGTGGTGCTTCGTTTACCGTAATCTGAACTACGAATTCCGGACCTATACAACCGAATGTGCTGGTTGGTGTGACGTGATAGCTAACCACTTGTGGCGATCCGGTGAGGGTGAAAAGATAATCATTGAGATATGAATCGGAACCTGAAGGTGAAGCGCCTGAAACATTCGGATTGAAATCGGTTGACCAGGAAAAAGTCGAGGACTCCGCGTTTCCGAATATGTTGACGTTGCTTTGGAGATCGTAGCCCGGAAGATTTCCTTCGCAGATCGTCAAGGCGTCATTTCCACCGAACGGCAATGGGTTAATTTCTGCAACAGCGACTGGTTGATCGGTGGTGAGCCCGTTGACCGAGGCCGTGCCCGAGTTGTATCGTATCTCTACGTTTTCAACAATGGTGTTATGAAATTCTAGACCCGATATCTGCAAGTTGTTCATGTCGCTGGCGTGAGCCGCAGATGCTGCAGTCAATGTGATGGTGAAGTCGTTGGTGGTGACGTTGATGGTAGCGGTGACGTCAGGCGTGTCGAACGAGACTGTTCCAACACCAGGTGTGAACGTTCCTGATGTTGGCGTAAAAACCATAGTCTCTCCAACTCCCGTTGTGAGCGCAAAATCGTTGGTCGATGTTTCGCTGATGTTAATCGTGGTGACATTCACCATGATCCCATCGCACTTTGCATCATGATATGGGCTAACGGAAACTTGCGCGAGAATTGAATGACAGGAAACAGTAAAAATAAAAGCGGCTATAAATAGTCGAGTGAGATACATAGGCTGCAGATAAGCTTATTAAAAAAAATTATTTCGTCAGCGTGAACACGTATGTTCCCGGAATTGATTTTGTTCGCCCGCCCTCATAAGTGGTTTGATCCCATTCGAGGGTGAGTTGAAGGGTGTTGTCATTCACTTCAACGATGATTTCTTTGTCGTCCTGGCCGCGGAGCATGACTGTTCCCGAATCATCTTTGAAATGCCAGGTGTCTTCACGGAGCCATACGGGTGTCGTACCCGTTGTGAAAATTTTGTCGGAGGTGAAGGTGATGGTAAAGCCTTTGAACAGATCTCCAGTCACGTCCAATCCGTCAACCGTTATTCCAGCAGTGGAAGCGGACGTCCATTTGCCGGTACCTGAGGTTAGCAGCTCAGTGTTCTTTTCAGCTTCGGTTGGTTGGGGATTGACTTCGTCTTTTTTGCACGAGGCGTTGAGCAATAAAATTGCGATCGCAGCAATAGATAGCAGGGTTTTCATTCAAGCAGGTTAGGGTCTATAAAAATACCACTTGCCGTGAATGTTTGCACCACGATCAGGAAAGAATAATCCCGGAATTTTAGGCTTGCAAGAGGTTACTTCTCATATACATAGACAGCCTGGTTGTATCCTGCAAATATTCCGAAACCATTCTCAATGTTGTTGAACACTTTTACGGGTTGAGCGAAAGGATCGTCTGCAACGTAGTCTTGCAAAAGCACCGTTGTTTTGTAATTGTAGTACTCCCTACTTAATGTTCTGAGCACGATGTAAAATTTTTCCGTGAAGCCTTGCGTGAGAATCCCGTTGTAATTGTGCCCCTTTACGTTGATGATCGTTTCTTTTCCATCGAATAAATGGTCCGGAAAGTAGAAGCCTTCCACGTTCACGATCTTTTCGACATCGATGCCCTCATCATCGCTAAAAATCGGCACCGTGTTGAAGCTTCTAAATCCCTGGTGCGTGGTTGGATCTTCGAAGCTGACTTCTTTCAGCATTTCTATCTGGTAAAAATTAGCTTCCCCCGCAGGGTCATGTACCATTACTTTGAACTGAACATTTGCGTCATTCAACATCTGATTGTTATCTGTGAGTTCGAAGTCCGTTACTTCCATGGGGACCGCCACCGGTATTTTTGTCTCGGCAGTTGCCGTGCCGTACTTCGGATGTGTTACCTCAATTGCGTATTCAACATCTACCTCAGGCCTTAACGAAGACGAACGATAGGCTCCTTTCCCATCGAAGGTCAAAGTTTCAATTGGACTACCATCCTTTGAAATGGTTACCGTAGCATCAGGAACGATAGTGTAAAGAGCATCATCAAGAATGAATTTGTTCAGCGTAATACGTGCACTAAACAAACTATCCGGAGAGATAAAACTGTTGACGACAAGCCCCTTTTCTTCAAAAGGAACATCTACATCTACCACCGTTTCACAGGCCGTCAGAACGAATAACAGGAAAATAACAACTCGTTTCATAATCAAAACTTAAAACGATAAGCGATGGATGGAATGATCGGGAACAAACTGTATTGGATAAACTTCTTTTGGCCACTGCCATTGTGGTCATACCCGATGTCCATGAAAAAAGGATTTTTGCGGTTGTAAACATTGTAGATGGCGATGCTCCATGAACGCTCTCCGAATTTGGTTTGCTTCGTTGTTGTGTAACTCAGATCGAGCCGGTGATAGCTCCGCATCCGGTAGTTGTTTCTTTCTTCGTAAAATTTGACATCAGTGGTATAGTTGTAGTACGGGTAACCCGATTGACTACCTTCATAGCTCGATTTCGGAAGGGAAACAGCTTGTCCTGTTCCATACACCCACGTTAACGCAAATTCTTTGTTCTTCTTCCACTCATACACGATTGCTGTTTCCAAATCATGCCTTCGGTCATATCGATAAGGGAATGTTTTGCCTTCGTTGATGTGTGTAAAAGTTCGGTTGGTCCACGACAAGGTGTAGCCAACCCATCCATTGACCTTTCCTGTTTTTTTATGCGCGAAAAATTCAGCACCGTAGCTTTCGCCCTTTCCGATCTCAACTTTGTCTTGCCAGTTGTCCTGGATGTTCAGGTAGCTTGCACCATCCTTGTATTCTATAAGTCCTTTCATTTTTTTGTAATAGCCTTCTACGCTGAAGTCATAAGTGCTGTTGAGATTGTATGCGAGGCCGGAAGAAACGATGTAACTCCGTTCCGGGCCGACCCTGTCAGTAGCAGGAACCCAAAGGTCTGTCGGTAAGCCGATGCCCGCGTTTGTAAGCAGGTGTATGAATTGCGTCATTTGCGCGTACGAGCCTTTCCACGAAAGTGAAGGTGTGATCAGGTATCGCGTGGAAATTCGCGGCTGCAGCGAACGGTAGAAGTGATCATTCACATAGAAACCGGATGCATGAACGCCTGCATTTACCTTGAGTTGTTTGGTGATCATGAAATCGTCTTCCGCATAAGCTGAGAACTCGCTCGAGTGAATTCGTTTTGCTCCCAGTGTTGTGTCGAGCTCGCTGCCGCGGTATGAGTACACGCCCGGAGTAAACAGGTGGCGAATAGCATGTGCTCCAAATTTCACGTAGTGCGATGGACTAGGAATGTAATCGAAGTCGAGCTTTGCAGCGTAATCGCGAATACCGGAAACGTAACGATCCTTGGCAAACTGACTTGTCTTCACGCCTTGTTCGGTACGCTCTTCTTCGTATTGCGAGAAAATGTCGAAGCGATAACGACTGTAGGTGGTAGTGAAATTGGAGAATAGTTTGTTACTGATGATCCTGTTCCAGCGAAGGGCAGTGGTGATGTTTCCCCAACGCAATCCGAATTTTTCTTTGTATTCCGTTCGGGCTAAGTCGTTTTGATATTCATCCTTGTACTTTGAGTACGCTTTATCGTCACCCATGTAGGAGCTGAGGTAGATCCGGTTGGTTTCATTAATGCGGTGGTTGACTTTGAAATTCAAGTCATAGAAATAATAACCTGCTGACCCGTTTGTTTCGGCCGCGGCTTTGATGAATGGTTGAGAAAGGATGTCGATGTAAGTTCTCCGTGCGGATACGATGAATGAGGTTTTATTTTTGATAAGAGGTCCTTCCAGCGTGAGCTTCGATGCGATCAGACCGATCGATCCTTCACCTTTTAGCTTTTGATTGTTGCCCTCCTTCATGTTGATGTCAATCACGCTCGACAGTCGTCCTCCATAACGCGCGGGGAATCCACCTTTGATCAGCTCCACATGGTTGATGGCGTCAGCATTGAATACCGAAAAGAATCCGAACAAGTGTGATGCGTTGTAAACAGGAACACCATCGAGGAGGATGAGATTTTGATCTGGACCACCACCTCGAACATATAGGCCACTGCTTCCTTCTGTTCCGGATTGCACGCCCGGAAGAAGCTGGAGAACTTTGAGTACATCCACTTCTCCCATTAACGCTGGCAACGACTTGATCTGCTCGAGTGGGAGATCGATCGTGCCCATCTGTGTCGACTCCTGAATTTTCTCTTCTGCGGCTGCCGTAATCTCCACTTCCTTGAGTGTTGTTCCGCTTGCCAGGCCCAAATGAAGGACGGTGTC
>CBHROW010000045.1:0-20868 GCA_966080355.1 uncultured Chryseosolibacter sp. | reverse complement strand
GTGTGGCTTACCAACACTTATCCAACTGAATGGATGGAGACGCATCATCCTGCAGCCTATGGAGGTCAACGTCAGCTCAAAGAGGAGTCGAAAGCCCCGGGGAAGTTTGGCATCTCGGGTGCTGCGGGAGCAATCTTTCCTGAAGATTATAATCAGGATGGATCGATGTGGGAGCACCTCGAACGTCACCATATCGAGTTCTACAACTTCGGGTTCGGTGTCGAGTTCGATGCCGGGAGTTTTGCTGACTCAACATTCAAATACGGTGGAGTACGCTATCTCGTCAATTACCCGTTGCCCGGTCCATTGTACGATCGAACCTCGAGATTATTTCCAACATTCAACATGGCCATTCCGGATCAGTTTCGTGCCGACATATTCATACGGGAGATCAAAGAAAAATTCCTCGATGCGAATAAAGAGCTTCCGCGAATGCTGACGCTGCAATTGTTGAATGATCACGGTGCGGGTGAACGTCCACATGCCGGATTTCCATTCAACGAAAGTTACATGGCCGACAACGACCTTGCGGTTGGAAGGGTAGTGGAGTTTCTCAGTCACACACCGCAGTGGAAGAACATGATGATCGTAGTAACTGAAGATGACGCCCAGGGTGGAGTCGATCACGTTGACGCCCACCGTAGCTTATTGATGATCATTTCTCCCTATGCAAAGAAGCGTTTTGTGAGTCATCAACATTATAGCTTCGGAAGTCTTTTCAAAACATTCTGGAATGTGCTCGGAATTCCATATCTGAACCAATACGACTACGGTACCAACGATCTGGCGGATTGTTTCACAGACAAACCAGACTTCACCCCCTATAATGCCGTTCCCGTAGACGCTCGAATTTTTGACCCAGTGAAAGCGCTGGATCCGCTCGATGAGAAATTCGACTGGGAAGCTGCCGTCAAATCACCAAAACTTGACGACCCGGACGAGATCAAAGAGGCACGTGAAGCCGATAAGCGGATGAAGGTGAGGCATTGACTCCGAGTTGCCAGTCAAACCCTTAAAGACTTTTGTTCAAACACCCAATTGAACAGAAACGATTTATTCTTGCTGCTGTTAACCATTTGTAACCCAAATACCCGGCACTTTTTGTTCCGCTAGAGTATTTATACCATCTAATGGCAAGAGTTTGAAGTGAACATGAGATTAAAGATGGATCGGGCGACTCCATGTCATCGCCCCCTGGTATTCAAAAGTTTATTAAAGGGCGTCCTGGCAGTTCTGTTAGTACTCAACATAACCCGAGCAAGCGCGGTATCCTCTCCAACTGACACGCTTCACCTCGAAAACAGAAATTTCACCAAGTCTGGAACACCGATCAAAGGGATTTGGGATTTTTATTGGGGCGTTTTGCTCACACCGGCTGAGCTTACCGCTAAAACAGCGGGGAAGATCTCGGTTCCTGCTACCTGGGAAAGCCAAGGATACCAATCGATTGGGTGTGCTACTTATCACACTGTAGTGGCGATCACTGATTCTACCGAGGGCTTGGCTTTGCTTGTACCTTCGCCTTGCACCGCAGCTAAAGTATTCATCAATGGAAAGGTTGTTGGCGAAGTCGGCAAAGCAGGGGATAATCCTGACGCCCATGTCGGTGGAATGAAAAATCTGATCATTCCCATTCCTGATGGAATCCGAACACTCGACATCGTCATTCAGGTGAGCAACTTCTCTTACTTCATTGGCGGAGTGACTTCAGCACCAAAGCTTGGAACCGCTGACAATATTTTTTTATCACTCAGCACCGCGAAAGCCGTGCATAACACACTTACCGGCTGCCTGGTAGCGATGTTCCTTTATCACCTTATCCTTTTCTTTTTGTATAGCCGGGGTCTTTCGTATCTCTACCTCGCTGGAATTTGCCTGATCGTTGCATTGCGATCAATGGTGATCAATGGCGGCACCTATTTTCTACCAGAATTATTCCCGGGTGTTGATATGGAGTACTGGAAGAAGATTGAATTTTTCTCAGTCTACATGTCGGTGATGCTCTTTCCACTTTACATTCAGAGCCTGTTCAAAGCCGAAGCATCGCAAAAAATTGTTTCAACCTTCGTGTTGATCAGCCTTCCCTTGATGATCAGCGTCATCATTTTTCCACAGCCGATCTACGGTAAGCTTCTTAACATCTGTCACCTCGCATTGCTGATCGAGTTTGCTTTCGCAGGCGTTGTCATCTATAAAGCCTGGAAGAATAAAAAGCCCGAAGCTCCGATCATATTGTTTGGCGTAGTGAGCGCTTTTCCACCGATTTTTTTCGAGATCCTCAACAACTCGCGATTCATCAACGCGTTCGGTCACCTTGATTTTCTGGTCGAGACCGGCATTCTCATCTTTCTTCTTTTTCAGAGTTATTTGTTAGCCAGGGTGAACGCGAACGCTCATCACAGGCTGGAACTGTTGTATGTGGATCTCGAAAAAATTGTTTACGATCGCACAAAAGAGCTTACAGATGCCAATCACCTCAAAGACAGACTGCTCTCCATCATTTCGCATGATATCAAAGGGCCGCTCAATTCGTTGAAAGGCTTGCTCACCATTTTCAATATGGAGCACCACGCAAAACCTGAGGAACTGAAGGCTTTCACAAGAACGGTTGAGGATGAGCTGCAGCGGGTTATCGGAGTGGCTAACGTGATCTTGCGCTGGACGTCCACACAGATCAAAGGGACCGAAATCGTGCGTGAACAATTCAATCTCAAAAATTTCCTAGAAGAACATGTTCAGTTTTTCCATAGCCTCGCAGGCTCAAAGAAAATTGATCTGAATGTCGAAGTATTTGAGGGATTGACACTTGAGTCTGACCGAAATATCATGAGCCTGGTGCTTCGCAATCTCATATCAAACGCCATTAAATATTCTTCGGAGAACAGCAGCATTCACATCAGCGCAGAACGTAAGTCTCCCGGGGTTGTGCTTTCCGTCCGCGACTCTGGAATCGGCATCAGTCATGAACAACTTCGAATCATGTTCGATAGTAAAAACATTGCAAGCACACGAGGTACGCACAATGAAAAAGGCACCGGCCTGGGTTTGATCCTCTGCAAGCAATATCTCGACATGATTGGCGGGAAGATCTGGGTGAACAGCGAACCCGGCCTGGGAAGTACGTTCTTTGTAAGAGTTCCGGAGTCGGCTTAGCCAGATGCCGGATGACCAGGTTCCAGGCACATGGCATCCCAGCACCCAGCACCTCTCAATTAATCGCGCATCGCTTTCAACGCCACTGAACTTGTTAGAAACTAAAAAGCCCTCTCCGGAGAGAAGGCTAGTAGTTCCCCACGAGTCTGAGGATGGGCTGTGTGCTTATCTGATTCATTTATCTCACTAAATGATGAACAGCCAGGAACTACTGCAATGATCGCGCTGCATCACTGGCATACCTAGAAAGTGCACGAGATGAATGGTAACGCGTGGGGTAACAAATGGTAACAGCAATGCTGCGCAGCAGTGGGCATCGAGTTACGAGCCGCATACAGTTTGGGTTCAGATTTTGCGCTTTTTAAGCGACTTGAAAACATATAAATAAACTTATCAGTCGCGTTCTTTCAGGATGGACAACGTCTACTTGTCACGGCTCGAAGCTCGAGGCTCGTAACTCGCTACTCATTTCGCAGTCGCTACTTGTCCTAAATTCGCAAAGAACATATTCAGATTGTCGTTGTTGCTCAAGCCGAGCTTCTTGCGGATACGGTGTTTGGCAACCTTTGCACTTTCGGGAGCAATATCCATAACCGAAGCGATTTGCTTGGTGTCGAGATTAAGGCGGATCAAAGCACATAGCCTGATGTCGTTGGCATTGAGGTCGGGGAAATTAGCGGTGAGGTTGTCGAAGAATCCCTGATGAACTTGCTCAAAATAGAGTTTGAAGTTTTCCCAGTCTTTGTCGAGACGTTGCGAAAGGTTGATCGTGCTCAGTATCTTGTTTAGTTTGGCGCGCGCATCTCCTTCAATGTGCTCCCTGATCTCTTCCATACCTTTCTTGATTCCCTCGAGGATCTCCTTTTTTTGAATCATGTTCAAGGCAAACGATGTGAGTTCCTTTACCTTGAATTGAAGCTCTGTTTCAAGATTGCGAGCGATCTCTTCTTTGGCGGCAAGTGCTGACTGCAATTCCTTGCGATTGACTTCGGCTATTTTCAGGCTGTGCTTATGTCTTCTGAAGGTTAGCGAGATGATAACACCACCGGAAACGACCAGCAGCGAGAGCAATCCCATCATCATGTTGTAATCCTGGCGCTCGGCTTTGAGCTGTGAAATTTCCTTCTCCGCTATATCATTTTCATAACGTGCCTGAAGCTCGGTGAGTTTCTCACGCTGACCCATGGCACGCAAACTGTCCTGACAAATGCCAGCGAGGATCTGGTTATCAAGACTTTGCTTGAAATCATTTTTTGTTTTGTAAGCTTCCACTAATCCGAGGTAGATCTTCTCGAGCTGAACGTATTTGTGCTGTTCTTTCACGAGAGCCAGGGCATGGTGAAAGTGAGCCAGCGCAGAATCTGTCTTTTTTCCGAGCAGATCGATGTTACCGAGCTCGATCAGGCATCGCGCCTGACCGCTGCTGTTTTGCATTTGGTTGTAAAGGCCAAGCGCACGTTGATAAAACGCAGTGGCGCGAACCATGTCACTCAACGCATGGTATCCCTTTCCCTTGAGATAAAGTATGTAAGCGATGTACATGGTTTGCTCGCGCTTTTCAAAATAAGTAAGGGCCTTGTCGAGCGTGTCGAATGATTTCTCGTAGTGCTGTTCTTCCTGATCTATCTCAGCCAGATTGATGAGTACTACATATTTCAGGTTGGCGTCATTGTCGGAAAAGGCAATGGCTTTTTCATAGTATTTTCTTGCCATCGCATAATTCTTTTCTCCCAGGTAAATGTTGCCGATGCTTAGCGAGAAGGACGCTTCGTTTTCACGGTCGCCAAGCTCATGAAACAATTCAACGGCTGCGCTCAACTCCTCAAATGCCTTTGAGTGGTAGCTCATGTACCGGTAGCTCATGCCGAGAAAACCCCTTGCCATGGCGATCTTATTTTTATCTCCCATCGAGTTGGCCAGCGCAACGCATTGCTTGTTTATCGACAACGCATTCCCAAGATCGCCTTTGCGAATGTAAACGTCACTGAGCGTTCGCAGTGCGTTGAGTTCACCGTCTTTGAATTTTAGTTTTTGGCTGAGGTCACGCGACTCAAGCGCCATCTGAATCGCTTTGTCAGTATCGAGTGATAAAAAAGAGCGGGCAATCGAATTTTGAATATTTGCCTTGATCGTATCCGCAGGCCGGTTGAGCAAATTTTCAAGGCTGTCGATCGTGTGATATTGTGCGTATGCAAAATCCAGTGTTAGCCATAGAAGAGCAGTCAGCACATATCGCTTCCATTTAAAAATCATGGTCTTGCAGTAGGGTTAGGGACAAAATCCTTTTATACGAATGCCAGCTGAAGGAGTTGACTTAATTTGTCACAATATTTTATATAAAAATTAACCATCTGCGTTTTGAAAATCGAAGATCACTTTTCGAATCAATAACCATCTTGCTGTGTTGGAAGCTGTGTCGTTAAGTTTATAAAAAAACTGGATCTTATGCCCAAAGGTGGCTAGAAGTGCACTTTGTTCGGGTTTCGGAGTGATCCTGCGGACCAGGAAGGTCACATTCTAAATTCACTTACCGCATCAATTGTTCTACCGGCACGTGATGCAGTGGCCTTGAGATGTTCGCGTTGTCGAGATTGGAGAAAAATATCTGAAGCTCTTCCGGATGAGCAATGCCGAGTTTCTTGCGGATACGATGCTTGGCTACTTTTGCGCTTTCGGGCGCGATATCCAGTACGGAGGCGATCTGTCGAGTGTCGAGATTGAGCTTGATGAGTGCACAGAGCTTGAGGTCGTTGGAATTCAGATCAGGATAGATTTCCAGCAACCTGTCCAGGAAGCCGTGGTGCACTTGCTCGAAGTAGATCTTGAAGTTCTCCCAATCTTTGTCCTGGCGCTGAGAAAGGTTGATGGCAGCAAGAATGCGCGCTAATTTATGTTTTGACTCGTCATCCACTTTCGACCGTATCTCTTCGATTTGCATCTTCAATCCGAACAACATTTCTTTCTTCTGAATGAGGTGCAGGGTGAATGACGTCAATTCCCTCACTTTGAAATCGAGCTCAGCCTTGAGTACACGTTCTGCCTCGGTTTTCATTCTGATGGAGTCTTCGAGGATATTACGTTGCTGTTGGGCAAGCGCTGCTTTTGCTTTGTTGCGCACCACTATCAGTGTAGCCATCACCCCAATGAGAACGACAAGAAGAACAAGCATGATGATGATGGCGATCGTATTCCTTCGCTCTTTCTTCAGCGAAAGTAATTCGGCATGCGCCAGTTCAGCTTGAAGCGTATTTCCCAGGGCGTCAATACGGTGCTGCGTTTCCTTATTTGCAATTTCCACTTTCAGTCGGCCCGCGCGCTGTTGGAAGATAAGCGCATTACGATAGTTACCAAGCGCCTGATGCGTGGCCGACATCATTTGGCAAAGCTCAAGTACTTCTTTACTCGCAGCGCTTGTATCGTATTGGTTTATCGCCTGATCGAAATAGTGGAGCGCTGAAGTGAATTGCGCACGTGCAAATGCCTGTGTGCCCATTTCAACCAACGAAATATGCGCGGGCTCTTCTAAAGAATCTGCCGATTGAGCAACTGCAAATGGCGTTTGCAGCAGCAGAAAGCAGATCAGTAACCGATATTGAATCGAGAGGACCATGCGTTGTTGGAAGACTAATTCATTTCATTTGTCTTGTTGGGAAGCGTAATGGTTAACTGAGTCCCGGTTCCAACGGTCGACTCTACTGCAATTTGCCCGCTGAGCTTTGTCACCATCGACTTGGCAATATAGAGACCGAGGCCAGACCCCGTACCTTTGGAATCACCGCGAATAAAAAGGTCAAACAACTTTTCATAGGCCTGTCGCGGAATTCCGATACCATTGTCAGAGATCACAACGCAGCACGAAACCTCAGTTACATTAAATTCAATTTTCACATAGGGGCCGTGTGCACCATGGAATTTGAATGCATTGGAGATCACGTTTCTAAGGATTTGAAAAACACGCACAGGGTCGCTGCCGAATGGCATTTGCTGATTTCCGATCAAGCCAACCTGCACATCCGGATATACCAGTTGAAATCCGCGAACGATGTTCCTGATCACGTCTGCCATGTTGATTGCTTCAAGCGTTATGCTCGACTTATTGTTGTAAGCCACGGCTACGATATCCTGAAGCAGATGGTCGAGGTGTTGAATGCGATCGCGCAGCAGCCTTTTGCACTCGGAGATGTTCATTGTGCTTTCATCGAGGTCGAGCAAATTCACCAGCCCCATCATAGACGAGATCGGGGCCCGAAGATCATGTGACGCGTGGTACATGAAGTTGTCGAGGTCGCTATTCAGTTGCCTGTATGCCTCTGCCTGCTGCCGTTGATCAGTGATATCGATAATGATTCCTTCAATGAACTCCTGTATCGGAAAATATTTGCAGCTCACGGAGCACCATCGCCCTGTTCGATCGGGAGAAGCAAGTTCGAATTGAAAGTCTTCTACCTTTCCGTTGTCGGTAACTTCCTTTAGAAATTTCTTGTACGCGCGGTCATCGGCAAAAAGCTCCGATACGCAAAGCTCACGCCCCGAGGAACGACCAATGATCTTCAGGGCTTTGTCGTTCATGACGATCACTTTTCCATCTTCGGAACTGAACTTGACAATCCCCATGAACGGATTGTTGAACAAATGCAGATACTCATCCTTGATCTCGCGCACGTTGAAATTTGAGAGTACGCGATGAGTCGCATCCTGTAGCGTCATACGAAATCCTTTCAGTTGATTATCCTCACCTTTGATGGCGAGTATTCTCATTTTGGCAAAGAATGGAGACTCACGCTTTTTTACCCGGATTCCGCTGCAACTGTGTTTGCCTATCAGTTCGGCTTTTGCCAGATCCTCCGCAGGCTTATTCTTCAATTGTTCTACGGGCGGATAGAATATCGATATGTTCTTACCGATCACTTCCCACTCTTCATAACCGGTGATGGTGACGGCTTCAAGATTCGAACTGAGAATGTTGCCATTCACATCGAGCACAAACTCTTCATAGCCACGAAGAATGTTGAGCATAGATTGATAGCGTTCGTAACCGGTAGTGGTTGGATATGGATGGTCCGGCATTCCTTCAAGCAAGTGCTTTGTCGGATTCATCGGTGATCCTTTTTGGCTCATAGGTCGGGGTTGGGGATGATCCTTCAATACTAGAACAAATCTGCCCGAACACCTGTAAGGAAGGGGATAGTAATAGTTACATGAACGTTACAATAAGGAAACAAATGGGGGATTAAGGCTTGATTTCAGGGCTCAATCGGCCGGATTTCCGCTGCCATGACAAAATCCGCAGTAACAACACCGATAACTGGCCAAATGTTACTGCCGAATTTCAACGAGCGACACGCGGGATCTGCACCGCATTACGCTTACCCCGTAACAACGTTGAGGTGGCTGATCTCAACAGGCATTATTGGCGAAGGCGTAAGTTTTTCGAATTCAAACGTCTCCGTATGCTCGCCTTTGCTTAACACGATTTTGTAAACACCGGCCTTTTCATAGTAGAAATCGATCAACTCACGCTTCGACATGATTGTTCCTGTTTTCAACAACTCACCATGGGCGTTGTAGATCTTTAACTCGCCTCCGATCATGGTTTGATCGATTCGGATAAAGAAGGTGTCCAGCCTGCGCGATATCACGTGTACTCTCGGATGTTCCGCTGCAGACGAGAAATCCTGGGCGGCAACAGAAATACTTGTTGCAAAGAAGATCAGCACTAGTAGGTTTTTCATGGGCTCTTAAATTTTCTCATGCCCTTGAGAAGATTGTGCCAGGAAACCAAGACCCTTTTTAGGCATTGGAATCGAAGAATCGAAAAAGATTAGAGAGCCAAATTGGGAAACATCGGCCGTGTACCGAAAAATAATGGCTGGATTTTTAAGCAATTGAAGCGATTCGGCCAAGCTGACTTAGGATTTGTAATCCCGGACTGCGTCTCCGAATTTTTCCCATTCAAAACCAGTCTCTATCCGCTGGTGCCGTAGTGCAGGGATCTGCGTTGTGATAATGATCTTTGTGCCGTTCCACGCAGCGATGTGGTGTTGCGGTATTTGCATTTTGATGGCCTTTATCTGGCGGAACGAGAGACGTTCAAAGGAGTTTAGAAACGACTGCTTCAACCTGCTGATGTTCTTCATGCCGTACATGAGCACAACTTCGGGTTTGCAATTTGAGATCTGTTTTAAAATTGTATGGACCCGAACATCATAAAAGAAATTTTCATAACGCTCGCGGCTCTTCAGAAATGGAAGCTGTGGCATATCCAGCCAACTGTAGAACCATGCGTGACTGTGCGGACTTGGAAGTGGATAAAGCCTGATCAAAGCTTCTGATCTTGATCGCAAAAAACTTTCGCGTTGATAAGTGATCAGATCTGGCAACGGCTGCTTTTGGTAACCATATCGAAAGGAAATAAGATTTTTCCACACACTGTGAGCGATCGACTCCTTCCCGAAGCGAAACTCGTAATGATTGGCGAACATTTCGGCTTTCCCTTCGAAATGCACCGCCACCTGTTGGTATAAGTCCCGAATGTCGCACAGAGCCGGGTTTTCACTTTGCCGGTGAACACTTTGGAAATAATTTACCTTCTCAGCTACCTCCTCTGGTAAATCGCCACCACCTTCTTCGTGAGCAATGAACCAGAATTTTGCATCCCACGATCCATATCCATAAAAATTCTCCATCCAGTGCCGGAGTGCGCGCTCATCGATCAACATGGTCGCAGGGTTTTATTCTGACAGCGTATGTTGGTCGAGCAGTTTCTCCACAATTTCTTCCTGCGAAGGTCCGATGCTCGTCAAAGTACTGTTCCTGGATCATATTTTTATGCTTGATGTACGGCCGAAGCACTGCACCGACACCGTTTGGGAATTCCACAGCGTTTGTAATATACCGAAGAAGTGTCGTCACAACAATTTATACAGTGGCAGACGTAGCTTCACGCCTGGTCAGCGAATATCGTTTTCGATATTCAAGGGGTGACAGGTCTGTGTACTTTTTGAATATCTTTCGAAACGCATCACTGTCGTTGTAGCCGATGTTGAATGTCACCTCACTGATCGTTTTACCGGTTGACTCCAGCTGTTTTTTAGCCAGCTCCACCTTCACACGTTGAATATATTCGCTTACCGAATTGCCTGTGCATTTCCGGAAGCGTCTTTCGAAGGTCCTTCGGCCAACTCCCACTTTCTCGCAGAGTTCATCGACAGAAAACATTCCACTGGCGTTTTGCTCTATGATTTCCTGTGCTCTTAGAACGGATTCGTCTCCATGCCGCTTCTGACCGATAAAGATTGTAAACATGTGCTGATTTTTGCGTGCGATATCGATCTCGAACATTTTAGCCGCAAGAACGGCCATATCACGATCCAGGTGCTTTTCAATAATGTATAACAACAGGTTTAGGAATGAATATCCTCCGCCACAAGTATAGATTCTGTTTTCATCGGTGATCAACTGCTCGTCCACAACGATTACGCCAGGATACATGGCCACAAATTCGTTTCGCGCTGCCCAGTGGATCGCACATTTGCGCTTATCGAGCAGGCCGGTGGAGGCGAGGTAGAAAGATCCGACACAAAGGCATGCAATCTCTGCACCACGGGCATACTGATCTTTGATCCAATCGTGATAACCTGAATTGATTGATGCTGTGGATGCAAATTTGCCGCAAATGATCGGGATGAAAATCACATCGGTTTTTTCGATCGATTCGATAGGCGTTGTTTTAATGGTGTAAAGCCCATTGTTGATCATCATGTGTTTTTGAGTGCCGACAATTTGCACGTCATAGCATGGCGATTTTCCCTGGTATTTCATGAAGTCATTTACTCGGCTCAAAATCTGAAAACAGCTATCGATACAATTAACAGCCGCATCTTCAAGGGCAAGGATGGAAAGTCGTTTCATTCAATAAAATTAGGCGATCGTAATGTCGCAATCAACGGGTAAGATTGTCGCTGACGCCATGTCTCGTTATAGCTCGAACCAGTTTACTTTGCAGGCATCAATCAAAAGCGATTACTCACATGAAGGCACTAGACATTATTATGATCCCGGTGAAAGACCGGCAACTTGCGAAAGAATTCTATTTAAAATTGGGGTTTCAGGTGGTGTCGGAGGCGCCAGACCAACATGGAAACACATGGATCCAAATGGGCCTTCCGGGTCACGGTACAACGGTATCGCTGGCTGCTTTTCACGGTTTGATCTTCGAAACCGAAGACATCGAAAAGGAGGTTCGAAGAATCGAGCAGCAAGGCATTGAAGTAGGCGAGATCGATGATCAGCCGTACGGTAAGTTCGCCTGGTTCAAAGACCTCGATGGCAATGGCATTTGCCTGCGTGAAAAGAAATGAAGGACGCAATTGCTTATCCGCGCATAGCCATAGGGTTGTTAAATCAAATCGGGTTCTGACTTTTCGCCCTTCACCTTTACCGTACGCGTATTGTTTTCCCAATCAAGGTCAATCAACAAATTGTTCGGATCCACGCCTGCGCGTCCTGGTCTTTCGGGCACAGTCACCGTTATAATCTGCACGCCACTGTGGAGTCGGTGTCTCTTCAGGTAAAGCGTTTTGCCAGATCGCTCACCGGTTTCCCATGGAGCATAAACTCCGATCTCGAACCAGTCGTCCATGGGCAGAGACGTCTCCGTACCTGTGCTGTCAACAAGAACTTTTTTCACATCAATTGTCATTGTCACTTGCCACAATGTCGAGTCGATTCTGTTTGCCTCGACATTTTTCGTTCTCAGTTGCCAGAAAATATTTTTTTCGAAGTAATCGGACAAGAGATAGTGGATCGAATCGGGCGTATTCTTTTTGAGCAGCCGATAAAGGTCTAGCGAAGTTGCCAGGGGAGGTTGGCCGCTGTGAAACTCACCGCACAACTGGCGAAGTGCCGTGTCAATATTTTCCCGGCCCCCATACTGGCTCAGCGCAAATAAGGCGAGCGGGCCCTTGCGATACGCGAGGAATCTGTCTGTGGCTTGGAGTAGAGGAGGAGTAGCTTGCGATCTTGGTATCTCATAAGCGTCACGCCACATGTTCAATAGCTTGCGAACCTGATCTTCCCCAAATGTTTTACGCATTAACGAGAGTCCAGAGTAGTTTGCCAGCGACTCTGATAACAATCCTGCTCCCGGCATACGTGCTGGTAAAAGCTGTGCGGCTCCCCACCATTGATGTGACACTTCATGCGCTATGCCAAAATAAGTTACATCAAGCAGCGATGGATAGCCTGCCTGGTTTGACAAGGTGAATGATTCTCCAAAATCGATGGCAGATGGTTCTGCGTTGAGATATCCTGGGTAGCCTGACCGTTCTGTCAACGTAATATGGCGATAGGGATAGGCGCCAAATTGTTTGCTGAAGTATGTTAATGAAGCATTGACGCTGTTGAGTATCCGGTCGGTATTTTGCGAATGTGCGGGGTGATAGAACAGCTTTACGGTTACAGAATGTGGATCTGAGGATGCTGAATCGGTCCACGTACTTTCGCGCAACGCATAATGAGCTGAGAGAAATGAGTACGTGTTTTTGATCGGAGCGCTCGTTGCATATTGAAAATAAGACCGGCCGTTTTCTTTCCACTGCTTTAAAAGCAGGCCCGCAGTCACAGCAGTTTGCCCTTCAGCTGTACCGATCGTGGCTTCATATTGAACCAAATGTTGATCCCACCGGCTACGCTTGCCATTCAAGTTGTCGGGTGATTCGACTATTTGCGGGGCGAGTCCATATTTTCTGCGCTGCCCGTCATCGCGAAGTTCATTGTTTTCCTGGTAGCCGATAGATGGCAGCCAATCGTAGTTGATAAAGTACGTTCCATTCGGAATGATCGATGGATCTTTCCCGGTATTTGAAAAGCCTCGCTTACCGATCTTCACGGAAAACGTCATTCGCATCGAATCACCGGGAAGGAGTGGAGTCTTCAACAAATAGATGGAATGACCGAGATCGAGATCTTCGGAAAGTTGCTCGTAACTTTTGTCGAAGTCAATATTGCTTGTTTCGGCTGCCCACATGGTGGCAACGTGAATTGAGTCGATCGGCTTGCCTTCGAGGTTTACGAGCGTATATGTTCCCCGGATTTCGCCTGTGTATCGATCAGGATAGAGTTCAACGCGAAGATTCGTTCGGGTTAACCGAGGTTGTGAGACATTGCGATATTTTCCGTAAGCCAGTTCATAAGATGCCTGGCGATCGAGGAGCCGAGCGTCTGATGCGTAGTCATTCAAGATGTTGGTGTTGTAGAAAATAAAACTCCCCGCGGCAATTAGAATCGAAGCCGTCACTGCAGTTATCGTGCGCGTTGTACCGCGGAATCGGTTTAACGCCACGCGCGCCCTTACCGCGATTGAGCTTTCTGTGTTCCTGGCCCACAGCAATCGCGCGCTAATCGCCAGCAACACGGCCCACACCACCCAATACAATTTGAACGACAGCCACGGCCAGAAATTCGGCTCAAATCCGCGCATGTCTGTATATGACCACTTCGGGCCCCCTGCATAAATAATGAGATTGTGGTCAACACCCAGCCGGTGAGCAAAACCCATGAACAGATAAAGCATTAATGTAACCAGTAAGCCGAGATATTTCTGATTTACAATTACATGCATCGAGAGGGCAAGTAGTGCAAACAAGGCATAGTCGATAAACTGAAAACCAAACAGTGCTTTCATAAAAACATCGATCTGGAAATTTGAGTAACCCATCGACAATTGCATGAGAGCTCCAGCCACCACCAACATGATCAGCCATAGCATAACGATCATGATCAAACCGAAGAACTTCCCAAGAAAAAGCGTCCAATCAAATGCGGGTGTAGTATTCAATATTTTATCCACGCCAGCCTCTCGTTCGACCCAAATCAATTCGCCCGAGAAATACAGAATTAAAAGAGGAACGATGATCAACGGGGTCTTCAATTCTTGCAAAGAGGCTGTCAATGCAGTGAGCACATTCATCGCTGCCGCATATTGGGGAACTCCGTGCATAGTCAAATACTCACGCGAGAAGAGAACAAGATGAAAAGCAAAAAGGATGACAACAGGAATTACCGGCTTTCGCTTTGCGATCATCTTGAACGATGTCCAGGCAACTTCCCAGAACTGGCGAACGTGCGTGTAAAAATTGAACGAAGGAACGCTTGCAGTCTCGAAATACTCTGATGGATTGCTAATTGCGTACGCAAGCCTTCCCGGAGCATCACGCTCGGGAAGAGCGAGCTTTGGTTTCTTGCGCAAGATTTTCAACCAGCCCCGGCCGGCTTGCTCATGGCTAAAAGAGAATCTGAGATAAACATATGATAAGCAGCCTGCAGCGATTGACAGCCAAATGATCCGGTTGAGCAAAAACAGCCCCTCGAGTTTCATTACAAACGTGTTCGATTGGAACGGGGTCAGTGTTTCGAGATGGGGAAGAATGCTGATCAAACCGACCAGGTCCACCAGTCCGACAAGGCTCCAGTCGCCTGAAAGAGTACCTAATGACCCAGCGCCAAAATGCGAGGTGATGGGAAATACGAGAGCTGTAGCGATATATGCCGCAATAGCTTTACGCTCGAGCACCGCAGCACTGAATTGGCAGGCTGTCCCCACAAAGGCGATTGGCAGGCTCAGATAGAAATAGGAATTTAGGAATGGCTTAACCTGAAAAGGAGCCAGGGTTGTTGGGTCGGCATTTTTTAACAAAAACGCCAGACCGAAGCTCACCGGGATTAAAAATTGAATGAAGGCGTTTATTATTAACACGGCAGAAAAACGACCTCCGAGATAATCGATTTTGGAAAGGGGTGTGGTGTAAATGAGGGGGTCCATCCGCGACTGCACGTCTCGCGCTGCAGCTGTTCCGGCAATCACACCCGAGGTAAGGAGCCATATCACACCTCCGGCAACTGAAACGAGTACGAGGAAAGCTGGTGAATTGAGGAAGTCAGCTTCTTCCGAAGGCTTTGCCATAATGACCAAAAACACTGACAGCAGAACGGGAATTGCTAATACGATCCACGTGGAAAGCTGCCGAAACTGATATTTAAGCTCAAAAATGAAGATTTCCCGGAATCTCATGACTTTGCCTCCTTCCGAAGTCCGATATGGCCAGCCATCGTGCTGAAGTAAACGTCTTCGAGATCTGGATCAACGGCATCGAAACCGCTGCCAGGATTTTGATTGCTGAACGCGTGAACTACAGTCCTTCCCGAAAACAACTTTGTCGAAATGACTGCGTGAGTTTTCTCCAGTTCGGATAGATCATTTTTATCGATCATCTTCCGCCAGATCTTGCCCTGCATTTCCTTGATGACACCCATCGGCTCAGCTTCAAGGAGGATCTCACCACGATCAATAATTGCCATTCTGGTGCAGAGTTCGCTCACATCTTCAACAATATGAGTGGATAAGAGCACGACACTATTTTCACCGAGCTCGCTCAATAAATTAAGAAAGCGAACACGCTCGGCAGGATCGAGTCCGGCAGTTGGTTCGTCTACGATGAGAAGCTTCGGGTTTCCAAGCAGTGCCACGGCAACGCCAAAACGCTGTCTCATGCCACCCGAATATCCGCCAAGCTTTTGCTTCCGTACATCCCACAAATTTGTTTTTCGAAGCAGGCTCTCCACAACTTCTTTTCGCGATCTCCTCTCGGAAAATCCCTTGAGAACAAAATGTTCGAGCAGTTCTTCGGCCCGCGCTTTCGGATAAACTCCGAACTCCTGGGGGAGATAACCGAGGGTTTTACGGACCTCATCTTTCTCCGAGATCACGTCAATAACCCTGCCTGCCGAGTGACTTTCTCCGGGTGCGATCAAGTGAATCTTACCTTCGTCAGGTTCTTGCAACGTAGCCAGTATACGCATGAGGGTGGATTTACCTGCTCCATTCGGGCCGAGGAGTCCATACATGCCGTTAGGAATATTGAGCGTCACGTTTCTTAAAGCCTGGACGCCATTGGAATAGGTCTTCGAGATGTTGGTGATCTTCAGTGTCATGCGTACCCGTTTTAAAAGTGGTTTATGATGTTGCGTGTTTGATGTCGCGTAAAAGTATCTAAAAGTACTTTGTATTTAAAAGTGAATGGACAGAAATATATTTTTTTGCGCTGCTGTAACATTTGTCTATGACTGAATTCGCAGGGCCATTAACATCAATGGCCTTTGGCTAAGGCATGGCGATGGGCGGGCTTCAGAAGACCGATCTCTTCGTAAAGATTCGTTCTTTTCAACAACGTATTCAATGTTGAAAACCCCATTTTTATGGGTTTCCAGTGACTTTTCTGAAGTGTGAAACGAGTTGTGGAACATGACCGATCATGAAAGTTCTCTTAATCAATACAAATTATCCTGAAGTAACAGGTTAAACAATCGATCCAAATCGCGATTCCTACCACGGGAAGAAGGTAAAGCCCAACCGGTATGATTTCCATGGTTGAAAACGATGTTTTTAAAGGTTCTGGCTGCAATTTTTGACTTGTGAAACAATCCGTGAAACGTATCGCCTCGACTATCGCTGCTCTTGCTGTTGCGCTTAAAAAAAATATAAGACTCTCCGAGCGTGCTGACATAATTCTGTCACTACCCCCTTGTTGATTTGAATCATTAACAATAAATCAACTATGGAAACCATGACAAAAGCAGCTGACATCAGCTTCGACCTTATTCTGGAACAGTGGCTTGGCCACCGCAACGTGACACGGAGAGTGATCGAAGCATTCCCGGAGGACAAAATATTTACCTACAGCATCGGTGGAATGCGCCCGTTCGCTGAACTGATAACTGAGATCCTGGCCATGAGCGCTCCAGGTATAGAAGGTGTTGTCAATGGCAAATGGATCCCTTACTCCGAAGCCGAGGAAAGTGTGAAGTTCGATTCGAAACAACAACTGTTAACGTTATGGGACAAGTCAACCGATCAAATTAAAGTACTGTGGACTCTGATCCCGGCTGAACGTTTTCACGAGCTCGATAAGTTCTTTGGACAATGGGAAGGCAAGATCTATTGGTCGATCTTCTACCTGATCGATAATGAGATCCACCATCGCGCGCAAGCGTATGTTTATCTCCGTTCGCTGGGAATTGAGCCGCCCGCATTCTGGAATCGTTCGTAGAAGCGCGAAAATCGACTGAGCATAACCTTTGGTAATCATTTGACGGGCGTAAGAGTTTGTTCTTTCGCCCGTCTCTTTCTTTTTGGAGGTGCCTGGGTTAAACCTATTTTAATAAGATGAGAATAGCCCTGGTCATCTGTCTTTTTGCATTCGTCATACAAGTGCCAGCGCTCGCGCAGGTTCAAAATGAAATTGTCACCTCTTCAGGTGTTCAACACATGGTGTTGCAGATTAGGTCAGGCCCTGTGGCAAATTCCGATGACGATGTTGCTATCTATGAGGCCATGGGCTACCGGAATCGAAGGCTGTAACCGGAATGAAAGTGGGAGCGATCAGATGGGTCATCATTCCGCCATCAGCAAGTCAGCATAAAGACTATCCCGGTGGGTTTTGTCGAAAGATTCGACATTAATTTACAAGGTTGAACTGGCCGAGATTTTCAAACGGTAATGCCTTTTTAAATTATTCCCCTAAACATCGCGATTTCTACGTAATTTCTGCATTTCTGATTATTTTGCTCGCTGGTACTCGTAACCCATGAGCGAAGAATTACTTAAGGCGATCATTCAACTTTTTGCCATTGTTGCCCGTGAACGAATAACTGAAGAAGAACGAAGTAATGTAAAGGAATTTCTCAGCCTTCACCTGAATCGGGAAGCTACCGCTTACTACCTCAAGCTCTTTGATGAACTCAGCCATTCTCATAAGATAGAAAGCAAGCAGGATCTCAGTAGTCTTGATGTCGATACACAGCAGTTTGTTGACGACTGGGCCAAGATCATGCAGATCGTCAAGCAGGTGAACCAGGCGCTCACGATGCAGCAAAAAATGGTGCTCGTGGTCAAGATCATAGAGCTTGTACATGCTGACAGGGAAATTTCCGATCGGCAGGGAAACCTGATATTTTACATCGGGCAGGCTCTTAAAATCCCGAAAGCTGACATGCAGTTGTTGCAGACGTTTGTTACCGGGCAAGACATTGACGAGCTGGCATCGAAGAATATTCTGGTTGTTGACGAAGGCTCAGACACCAAAACGTATCCCAACCCACGCATTGTCGAAAAGAATCTGACCGGCTTGATCGCAGTGCTTCGTGTGCCGGACGCTGAAACGTATTTCATCAAGTACCTGGGTATCACCACGCTCTACCTAAACAGCATCCTGCTGAAAAGCCGGAAGGTGGATATTTTCCCGACCGGAAGTACAATCCGGGGTGACAAGATCGAGCCGATCTACTATAGTGATATTGTCGGGCGGTTCCTCACCGGAGAAAGCCAGGCCCACATCACATTCAGCGCGGATCACCTTTTCTACCATTTCAAAAGCGGACGTGCCGGCCTTCAGAATGTAAATATTGCAGAACAGGGCGGAAAACTCATCGGCCTGATGGGAGCGAGCGGGTCGGGAAAATCGACATTGCTCAACGTGCTGAATGGAACGGAGAAGCCATCGAGCGGACGCGTGCTGATCAATGGCATCGACATCCACGAGCATCCTGAAAAAGTACATGGCATCGTTGGATACATCCCACAAGACGATTTGTTGATCGAAGATCTTAGCGTGTACGACAATTTGTACTATGCCGCGCGACTTTGCTTCGGTCATTATACCAAAGACGACACACATAAATTGGTTGAGCACGTGTTGTTGAACCTCGGCCTTACCGAGATACGGAACTTGAAAGTCGGCTCCCCCTTGCAAAAAACAATTTCAGGCGGCCAGCGCAAGCGACTCAATATCGGACTCGAGCTATTGCGTGAGCCCGCGGTCCTTTTCGTAGATGAGCCAACTTCCGGGCTCTCTTCGAGAGACTCAGAAAACATCATGGACCTGCTGAAGGAACTTTCGCTGCGGGGCAAAATGGTGTTCGTAGTTATCCATCAGCCATCATCCGACATTTTCAAAATGTTCGATACGCTGATCATTATGGATTCAGGCGGATTTCAGATCTATTATGGCAACCCGGTTGAAGCAGTGATCTATTTCCGAGATGTGATCAACGCGGCCAACAAAGACCAGGGAGCGTGCCCGGAGTGCGGGAACATCAATCCCGAACAGGTATTCAGCATCATTGAAACCAAAGTCGTCAACGAATACGGACGACTTACGAACACCCGCAAGATCTCGCCTGGCCAGTGGTATCAGTATTTCAAGCAGAAGATCAAGCTTCCGAAAGTTCAACATGTGAAGGAAGAGCTTCCGGTGGTCCAGGAAATTCCCAACTGGTATAAGCAGTTGAAAGTCTTCATCACGCGGGATGTGCTCGCGAAGCTTGCCAACAAACAATACCTGTATATCAACCTGTTCGAAGCACCGGTGCTGGCGTTCTTCATCGCGTTTATGGTGAAGTATTACAACGTGCTTGGCGGAGAAGGATCCTATACATTTTATAGCAATCTCAACATCCCCGTTTTTTTCTTCATGAGCGTAGTCGTGGCCCTGTTCTTTGGCTTAACGATGAGCGCAGAGGAAATTTTCAGGGATAGGAAGATACTCAAACGAGAACAGTTCCTTCATTTGAGCAGAAGCAGCTACCTCGTGTCCAAGGTCTGTGTCATGTTTTTCATTTCAGCGCTGCAGACATTTCTTTTTGTTTTGGTTGGCAACATCATCCTGGAAATTCCGCTCACTGAATTGCGTTATTGGCTTATTCTCTTTTCGTGCACATGTTTTGCGAACATGCTCGGCCTCAATATCTCCGCATCGTTCAATTCAGCTGTCACGATCTACATTCTCATTCCGCTGTTGGTGATCCCTCAGTTGCTGCTGAGTGGTGTGGTGATCAATTTCGACAAGTTCAATCCCCGTGTCGGCAAACCGGTTGGCGTGCCGATGATGGGAGAGGTGATGGCATCGCGCTGGGCGTTCGAGGCGTACATGGTCACGCAATTTCGGGATAACCCGTTCGAGCGGAGATTTTATGACATTGACAAAGTGGCGGCTGAGTCGGAGTACAAAGTGCGATACTGGATTCCCGAGCTTCGGTCAAGGTTAGCGTATTGCCTGAATAACAAAGCCTCTTGGCGTAATTCGCGAGACCAAAAAATGGTCGACAACATAGAACTGCTTCGCAACGAAATCAAGAATGAGCTCGCTGAAGTTGGAGCGGATCGTTTTCCGGAAGTGGAAAGGCTGGCGATTGGAAAGTTCGACTCGACAGTTTATGTAAAGACTTCGGCCTTTTTGAAGAGCCTGCAGCAGTATTACGTTTTGAAACAAGCGAAGGCTTCTTCACGAAAGGAGCAATTGATCGACACGTTGACATCAACACCGGAAGCTAAGGAAGCATATGCACGCTTGAAGCGCACCTATGTTAACCAGGCTGTAACTGATGCAGTGAAAAATGCAAACGCGACCACCCGCATCGTGGAGTATGATGGCAAGCTGGTTCAAACGATCTTCCCGATCTATATGGATGAACATCGGCCTCGTAACTTCTTTGACTTCTCTGCAAACCTCTATCAGCCCACAAAACATTTTGCTGGCGCAGTCATCGATACCTATTATTTCAACATACTGGTGATCTGGTCGATGACCATTGCTTTCTTCATTGCTTTGTACTTCGATCTGTTGAAAAAGTCGATCAAATTCCTCGAAGGGAACAGAAAAT
>CBHROW010000044.1:0-21322 GCA_966080355.1 uncultured Chryseosolibacter sp. | reverse complement strand
CGGTGACATACGTTTGTTCATCGTGCTGTGGAATGACGATCGTGCGCACGTTCTTGATCACTTCACCCAGAGGGCCGTAGAAAAATTCCTGTGCTCCGGACGCATCTTCCTGCAATACAACACGACCAGCGCGGTTATCTGAAGCTCCTGCCGCACCATACGTATACTTCACATTATTCTCCGGATTTTCAGGATACAGGATTTCCGTCAGTCGCTCGAAATCATATTTGTAAAGAATGGCAAGACCCTGCGTGGCGAGATTCGCTGTTACAACCTCGGTAAGATTGCCGGCAGGATCATAAGCGTAACGCGTTGTTCCGGCATCCGGATGATTACGCTCCAGTCGCCTTCCGAGAAGATCGAAAACCGAAGATGTTGTATTTCCCTGATCATCGATCGCTTCGACTTGTTCGCCCACCGGATTATACCTGAAGCTCGTCCATACCGGTGTTCCACTGGTCTCATTTTTCAACGAAGTGACACGCCCCTTTGTGTCCGTGTACTTTTCTGTGATCTTTCCGTTGGCATCGACAGACTTGGTCACAAACTGAACCTGACCAAACTTGTCGTTGCCAAAACCATAGATCGTTTCTGTTACAGAATTATCGGGGAGAATTACCTTCAACGGCCGATCCAGAACATCATAGGTGTTGACGGTAGGAGCGATGTTGTCTTCGGTCGTATTGAAAATTCCTGCGGAGCCGATGTTTTCTATGATGGGATAAAGTGCGGAGACTGTGCGGCCCATCGCATCGAACTTCACACGTCCGCTCACGATCATTGCCTCTTTATCCGGCTTTCCATCACCATCGAAGATCGCAGCGTCTTTCTTTGTTTGAAGCACGCGGCCGAGACCATCAACGAACGTAACGGTTTCCAGCGCATTGTTAGGGAACGATGGATCAAAGTGACGTGTGAGAGCCCACGGAACATCGGCTTTCGGATTATACTTGAACTCGATCGTATAACCGCCATTTTTTTCGTAAGGGCCTGTCACCTTCGACACACGACCTTTATTATCAAGCTCGTATTTGATCTGGTTACCGTTCAGGTCTTTGCTGACCAGTACTTCACCAAAGCGGAGATCGTAAGTATGTTCGGAGCTATAGCCGTAGCTGTTCGTAACTTTTGTAGTATAGGTATAAACGCGATCGTCATGTTCAAAGTCGAACGACAGGCGTTGACCGGATGCATTCTGAGGGTGCGTGATCTTCTGTAAATTTCCATACTGGTCATACGCCATATCGAATACGGCTGCTTCGTCATCCGAAGAATATTGGCGTATCCGGATTACATCACCATTCGACCGGTCAATGTCAGATTCACGCTTGCGCAATAATTTGCCGCCTGATGTAACGGTGATGCGCTCAGGAACATTCAACAAGTGTAACGTACCGTCAACGTTGTGGTACGATATGTCTGCAGTGATATCGTCATCTGCAGCTTCATCGCCAAAATCGATGTAGCGTTTGATATTACCATTGACATCGTATTCATTGGTGATACGCGTAGTTTTACCAGGTTCCGATTGGCCTTCGTAATACGCCTGTGAAGTTTCAACCAAAGCCGGGAACGCATTACCAGTATCACTGCTTTCTTCCGTAGGAGAAAGTGTCGCTCCGGTAAAAATGTCTTTGAGTTCGTATTTGTTTCGTGTAACAACAAACTTGCGGTTGTCGCCATCCACCATCTCCTCTTCCTCTAAAAGACCCTTCCTGTAATAATTGGTATTGTTATAAAGTTGCGTGACAGTTTTGTAAGCAGGAGCGCCATCGGCAGCCGCATTCAACGTCCGCGTGATAACTTTACGGAAACCGTAGAACTCGCGGTCATGACGTACAAATTTGCCATCTTCATAATCGAAGGTAGTGATCAGGTGATCCGCACCATCTCCGGCAAATCCATCGAACATATGAAGGCTGTCAAGCACCCACATACTGCTTGGAAGTTCATACGTATTTCCGACTCTTGTGTAGGATAGATCGAAAGACGCCTTCATCGGCCGGTGAACCGTGCGAAGCAAGTTCGTGCGCCCAATTGTCGACACCGAAGTATAGAAGTTATTGTCGCCCGTTGACCGTAGGTAATCTGGAAAGCCATCACCATCGATATCGGAGAACTTGGACAACTCACGGCTCATGCCATGACCAGCGCTCACACTCGGTGTGACGGTCCATTTGATACCAAAGAGCGCAAAGCCCACGGTGAATGCTGCATTCGCTGATTCGCTCGCTGTTGCATTCTCACTCACGGAAGCTGCACCAGTCCAAACCAGCGGACCTTCAAAGGCAGTTCCGGTATTCACCCAAACTTTTACGGGATTTCCTTTCTCCACTTTATCAGGCAAACCATCACCTGTTACATCCAGCAGCATTTGATTGGTGAAGTTATCTGAACGCGCAAGGCTGAAACCTGCGGAGATACTATTCTGTGCAATATTGAATCCTAGTCCAGCGCCACCGGTTTTCGTATCACTTCCGCTGTTCTGGATCTGTCCGAATGTCCACGGCTCATCTTTACCGAAACGGTATCCCAGGTTGAGCGCAACTTTGCCCGTAGTCATATCGACACGGTCAGGCAATCCGTCAGCGTTCATATCCATCCAAACATAGTTGGCATCGTTATCGCCCTTCGTAGTGCTTCCACTAACGGATACGCTACCGGACGTTGAAGCTGCGTCACCTGCATCGGTCTGGCTTTGTCTGCTGCTCTTGTTCGAAGTTCTGAACTTCGGCATCGTCATCGGGAAAGATCCGGTGAGCGCAATTCCATCCGTTGTTGCGTGCGTTTCCTGAACATACCCGCGGCTAGGCGTTGTACGAGGAGAAAGGCCACCGCGTGCGTCTGTGTATTGGATCAGCAATTCAGAAACGACATCAGGATATTTGTCACCGTTCATGTCCATGAAGTCGGTGAGCGTTTTATTCTTGGCGTCTGAGTGACTGTAGCTTCCGGAGATGCCAACGCTGACACCGGCAGTGAAAGCGTTGCCCTGGCTCTTACTTACTTTTTCAATTCCGATCGCGCCACTTCCGTCACCACTTTGCACCTGAAGGATGCTTAGGTCATCGTCACCGAGCCTTGAGCTGCTTACTGCTTCTTTAGAGATATAGGCATATTGATCACCGCTTGTCCATCGCTGATCGGTAGCTGATGCCACCAACACAAAGAATCGATCTGTGCGCGGGTTATACATTGAAGTGCCTTCAAGTTCTTCACCGCTCATGTTTTCGGTGTCGATCTCGCCTTGCGATCTTGCTGCATCACTCACGCGCAGCAGGTTGATGTCGATGGGAGCACTCGCATAGTCGCGATTACCATTCCATCCAAAATGTCCCCACCTGCGGTACATCGATCCATAGATGACATCTTCGCGCTCATCAGTGTGTGGCTCGAAAGAATGAACTCCCGCAACGATCGTGGTGTCAGATTCGCCAATCGTGAACGAAGCTTTGTGGGTATTCATACGCTCCGCGATGTAGAAATCTGCCGCATGATATTCGATGAAGAGACTGTCTCCGTGACGTATCGGTACTTCGAGAGAAGTTTCTCCGGAAGGAATTCCGTCAACGAGATGGATTACTCTTTTTGCAAGGAGCGTGTCTGCTTTCTTCGCGGAGAAGGTGATGTCTCCGGTGTATGGTCTCTCGAAAAAGGCCCGGGGCGCAAAACCGATTCCAGTTTCTACCGATATGGTGTCGCGTTGACCTACGGAATCAAGCTCCACAACAAACGGCTTCGAAAGCGATTGAATATTTGCGTAGATGGAATACTCGGGCGCTGCGGTGACTTCAAGCTTTGTCTTGGACAGGTCGACCGAAGGATCACCTGCCGTCACATACGTCATTCGAGGTTCCCATTCAATGGCCGACCAGTTTACGTTGGTCGATGCAATACCTTTGAATGCATAGACTAAATTCTTCTGAACAGGAATTACGGTCTCGGGGAACGAAGTTGCTTTCTCATTCCACTTGTAGTTGTGTTTCCACAGCGTATCAAGCACGTGATGTTGATCATCCATTTTAAGAAGGAACAACTTCACATTATCCGTTAAACGCGGTTTGATCAGCTTGCCATTCAACCGAACTGTGCCATCGAACGGAGGAGAGATGGTCTGGTCCGAAGACAGTATAAAATCTTCTTTAGCACTGAAGGTGTAGGTCTTCTTCCGGTTTGCATCGCGCCAATCTGTTGACGGGTCAGTATATCGTATAACAGGATCCCATTGAACCGAGTCGTATTGGCCGTTGTCACGCGAACCGAGGCGGAAAAAGATCATGTCTCCGCGGTCCACATGAATGTTGCTTACTCCGGCAGGCTGATGAACATTGTAATCGTTTCCTTCGATGAAGGTGTGCCATAACTCGGTTTGCTTGTGCTGAATGGCTGCGCGAACACCATCGGCCGGAGCTTCTGCACGGTCAGGATCAATGCTGGGTTGGAGTTTAATAGGTGCGGAGATACTGACGGTGCCTGCGTAAGGTGCTTTCCAGAATCGCACGATATCCATCAGCGGATTCTGATCGATGGCCCGCTCGCGTTCCTGCGCAAGTGCATCCGTGTCAAGCAGATTTCCCGAGAGCGATCCGGAAGTAATTATTGGGCTTGGAGTCCCTGCACTTGTTGGCGTGTAAGTAATTTCGCCAGAGTCGGGATCGAGATGATTGAAATAAACCTTACCATTCTTTACGATATCGGGCAGTTGATCTCCGTTGACATCTGCGAAGTATGTCGAAGTTTTTGCGGTAGTCCATGTATGAGAGTAACCGACAAATGCAACAAACTGTGCTTCGGCACCCACACTCACAGTTTTACTCTTGTCGCGATAGAATGCATCGATGCCGCTGCCACTGATGCTGCTTCGCTGCGTTGAAAATTCCAATCGCCCGGTTTTCTTGAGCAAATTGGCGCGATAGAACAGCAGACCATTCAGATTGAATACCTTGTCTTGAAGCCCATCTCCATTCATGTCCATCATGGTGAGAAGACCTTCGCTCTTTGACTGCGAGTACCCACCGGATACACCTGCTGATGCAGCTTTTGACAATACGTTGAAACCGAGCCCAACGGAAATGGTCACACCCACATTTACATCCGTTGATTTCGTTCCGCCTAGTGATGTTGCTTCATCCTGAAATCCAGCAACATTTTTGATCACGAAGTCACCGTGAACATCATCTCCCGGCATCGTCCACGCTTTCTCCTGGTTCAACGGCTTGAAACCTGAAGCGCTCCGAACGTCATTGTAATAATCAAAGTAGTGACTGTTGAACCACTTGCCGCCAGCATCATACTCACTGATGCTGTCGAGCAGATTTTTATAGAATTCACCCGTCTTGTAATACAACTTGTAGCTGCGGATGGCCTCATCACCGATCTTCACATCGATTTGTTTCAGCAAGTCTGCAGTGACCTGCTTGAACCCAAGATTTGCCGTAATGGTTACATCTTTTCTCCTGACAAAGGAACCTCCGGCTTCTTCGCGATCGCGCGTGAAAAGTACATTGTATTCACCATCGCTGCCGTTGTATCCTGTGTAAGTGATGCGATCAATGTATAATTGATAACCGTTCTCGCGAAGATTCTGATCAGCGACAAATGGCAAGCCCGTGTCCTGAACTTTCGCGTAGTAATATTTGACGGTGTTACCATTGAGGTCGCGAATCTCGCTGAGCGCCCAGTGAGATATGTTCCCGCCATCGCCTGCTTCGTTATCGCGCAGTACATAATTCTTATCGACCGCGTTCGTTGTCGGTGAACCACCATAGAAGAATTTCGTTCCGTTCTTGTCGGTCACTTCCCACCAGTAGGTTGCGGGAGTTGTTCCGCGTCTGATGATGCGTTCAAATGCACCTTCGACACGGGGATAGAATGGCTTACCATCGGGATATCTGGGTTTCAGCTCTCCGCGGTGCGCGAGAGGTGTAAGTTGTTCGCCATTGAGTGTATAGGTTTCTGTCTCGAGTGCGGGATCGAACCGTGGCACACCCCATCGTGTATCGATGGTAATCGCAGGCACAGCAAGATTCCAACCCATGCCAAGCCATCCGTTACCAGCGCCACTGTTATACATCAATGCGAGTTGTGGACGAACGTCATTTCGGCCTTGAGGAATTTCAATCGGGTAAGTGAGAACGGCAGCTCCACTGCTGCTCGCTGCCGGAGGTTCGATCAGGTCAATGTTCTGATTCGGCATCGCAGCCTTGATACCCTTGATGGATGTTGAAGTATAGGCTTCAACTTCAGGAGCTTCCGGTACCTTGAGAATACCGTTGATCATATCGGTGAAATGCGTACTCTTGCTGATCACCGCGCCACCGAGAAGCGTGTCTAGCGGCAAGGCGATCCAGTGATGCGTAAGTTCATCGAAATAATAGGTGCGAACATCAGCCGATGTATATCCCTCAGGGATTTTTCCGGTATCGAAAGGTACGCGGATCTTGAGTTCTCCATTGAAGGAGCTGCCATGCGGAAGAAAGCGATAGCCGAAATAATCGGATGTAACATTCACCAATCCCGCATCCATTGCCGGCACGTCAATATCCCGAAGCGCAGTTACGGAGAAAACTGCGCTTTCGCGAATGGTGTTTGCTGCCGCGTGCACTGTAACCCCGCCCAACGCAAGAATGTTCGTTTTACCGGTCTCAAAATATCTTTCAGCACGGGTGAGTGCGAACTCCGGTGCAAACAGGTAGTCAGCCGCGAGCGACTCACCGAATTGCAACGTTTCGCATCGGGTAGACCCATCGGTCATGATAACTTCGACTTCTATCGCACATGATTTTTCAGCAGAAGAGAAATCGATAATGTTTTCAAATTCACCTCCTCTGACGATCAGGTCATGTCCATCGATCCTGACACGCTCCACATTTCCATCGTTGATAAAACCTTTGATGTAACCTTTGCCGGAATAATAGTTTGACGATGGACGATTGAAGACAAGCGCCTGATCCGCATGAGTGTCCGAACGGATTTCCAGCCTCAGGTTCCGAATGCTATAATGGTATGCCGCTTGTTCACGGATCGTAAACCGAAACACATTGTCGCCTGCGCGAAGTGTGCTTACATTCAATTGCTCTGATTGCACAGCCCAGCCGTAGCGCTTTTGTACAACATAGCCACCAACCGCAAGCTGATCGTTGACACTTCGCGAAACGTTCGTGTGATCCTGTACGCCATCCAACTCATACACGAGCCAGACCTGCTCTCCGTCACATGGAATCTCCGGAAGCGTGACGTGAAAGATGTTATCTACCGGGCTGTCAAATGCCCCTTCATCGGAAAATCCGATAACACCGAAATTGTTTGGCGATGAATAAGTTTTGACTGCCGCGCGACCAGGATCTTTTCCGAAAAGGACGGAGGCCGACAGGAGTGATGCGAGAACAAAGAAGTAAAATCTTCTCATATAGCTTGAGGGTACGCTTTTAATTCAAATTTTTTAGTAGCCGACAATCTTTCTTGTTTCAATTCCCTTTGGTGTCTGAATGACAATGACGTAGATGCCGGGATCATTTACCGAAGTGGTGAACAGATATTCGGAGTTGTCGTTTCCGGACATCTCCTGGAGAAAAACGCCCCGGGAGTTGAAAATTTTTACGGAAACGCTTGCTGCTTTGGGAAGCGATACGGCAACGTTATAGGGATCGTTGCTCTGCACCACAGTGGGATAGACGGACATTCGCTCTACTTCAGAGCCCGTAATATTGATCTCATCACTGAACGCGCAGCCATCCGATTGGCGGATAACGCTCACACGATAAACACCAGACTCGGGCACCTGAATTTTTTCTGCGATACTTGAAAATCCAAAGCTCCCTGTCCAGTGGTATTCAACCGTGGTTGTGTCAGAAACGAATGTTGACGCATCAAGCTGAATGGGATTGTTCTGATCGAAGACCTTGTCGGGCCCGAGATCTACCTGCAGCAGGTTCGGCTGCACCAAAGTGAACTTTCTCGTGAGACGTTCGTGTGCATTATCTTCCACGGTAAGTGTATAAGATCCGGCAGTCAGATCTCGCTGATCACTTGAAGTGACATTGTCTTTCCAGCTTCTTGAAATTGTCTGATCGGAATTTTTAAGGGTAAAAGAAAAAGATGGTTTACCGGCAACAACTTCTATTCGTACTCTGCCTGCATCTTCATCATGGCAAAGTGGGTCGCTCACCTTGCGAACAACAGCAAGTAAATTTCGTTTTTGCGCGAATGAGAAACTGTCTTTCCCCGAGCCATCGGTATCCCACGATACATTTTTGAAAATCAGTTTACCATCGCTCACACGATCTGGTGAAATGTATTCAAGGTTGTCGATTGAAAAATTGCTCTGACCGCTTCGATCGATCACCAGCCAGTAGCCCATGGGGTAGGATGGGAGCTTTGCAATGTCGATATACATTTCGGTGCCGAGCGTGCTCACCTGAGCTCCGTTGGCCGTCACGAGCCACTTCCGTTCGAGTATCGACACGAGTGAATCTTCACCGCTTCCGGCTTTTGCAGTGAACCCCTTTGCATTATCTCCCCATAATATAAAATGTTCGTTGGGCAACGATCCGGTATTCGCTTCATTGGACAGTGCAATGGCGCCCACGCTCATCTGAAGAAACCCTGAATCATAAGCACTGCCAGATTGCTTTTGATGCAGATGAAAATGATCATCGCGTCCTATGCCTGCAATGTTGTTGCCGTAAGCGGAATTTTCAGCTACACGCCACAATACATGCTCACCCGAAGAAACAAAATTGCCGCCCCTGAGACCTGTGCCATACTTCACTGCCAAATATGTTTCATACTGTACGCGTTCAAGTGACGACAGCGCATGATCAAAGACGAGGAGCTCTGCGAGCGCACCTTGATAAGGTTTAAAGGGTTTTCCGAGACCTGCAGTTCCGATGACAAACGATGAAGGACTCGCTGCAGGTGCAACCACGGCAGCTTCCCAGTTTTGAATGATCGAGCTCAGCGTAATTCTTCCTTCAAATTTTCCGTATGCATCGGTAACAGTATCGGGCCCAAGTGCTCTGCGCGTGGTGGCAAGGATCTTTCTTAGAATAGCATTTTCTGTTGCGTAGATGCCGCGCTCGGTCGTGTCTCGAGATTGAAATACCGCGAGTACCGATATCTCCGGAGTTGATTCCAGGCTGTATGAAACATTCAGATAGTCGTCAATTCCATCGAAAACCAACGCTTTGTTGAAATTAAGGAGCTGATATTCGTGGGGAGTTGCTTGGGCGCTTGATCCGATCGCATCATGATGAAATATGCTGAGGTCGGTCCATTTGGAATCAGTTAACGGGCTTCGGTCAGCGGCCAGCCATAGCTTAGGGGAGTGCAGACTGTCGATTTCCTGAGCATGGCACAACAGGCACGAAGCCCATGTGATGATCATCAAGAGGGTCTTTTTCATCAGTTGGGGGATAGGTAATTGCATGATCTCTCAATGCAAGCGGCTGTAAAAATCGCATGTTGAGGGTGCAATTACAAAATCGCACAGGCTGAGAAATAGAGGTTAGCGCGTAAGATTTAACCCTGAAATTCGGATAAAAAGCTGGTTACGTATAGCCAGCACGTTGCAAATTCGCAGGTTACATGACAACAATTTTCTGACACGATGTCGATCGCGGAGTTGCTGAACGTAAGAATATCACTCAAAATTGCGTAAAGCCGTCAATAAATTCCAGCGCTTGACGAGCGTGTGCATCTTTTAAAGTGTGTTTCACCTGAACACCAATGTATAATCCATGGAAACGCCCATCAGGACAGCCTGCGCACCGATCTCCGGTATTTCAGCTCTGGTTTGAGCAGGATCTGCCTGTTCTTCACTTCTTTATTTCCAAGCATAAAAAAAAGATGCTTCACTGCATTTCGGCATATCTCGCGGGTGGGTTGGGTGATACACGTGAGTGGCGTGGCGAGGTAATCGAGGTAAGGATGATCGTCAAACGTGACAACTGATATATCATCGGGAATTGCTACATTCTCTTCGCGTAATGCTTTCATACACCCGAGAGCAATCGTGTTACTGAGGGTGAAAATCGCGGTAGGCCGGTCCTTTTGTTGCAGAAGCTGTTTAGTTTCTTTGTAGCCGTTCTCGATACTGAATTCATCGCCACTGATGAAGTGCTCCTGAATTCCGGCCGAATGTATGGCTTCGACATAACCTTTGATTCGCAATTGATTGGGCACCGAATCTTCCACGCCTTGAATACACGCAATCCGACTATGACCATTTTCAATAAGATGACGCGTGGCCATCATGGCTCCCTCGTAATTGTCGGTGGAGACGTAGGGGATATCCACGTCTTGAAAATAGCGATCGATGCAAACGATGGGGCGCCCCTGGTCGTGCAGTTTTTTGATGCTTTTCCAATTATCACTGCAAGGCGCGATCACAAGACCTTCAATATTGCGTGATTGCATTTGCAGCAACTCTTCGTTCTCCGTATCGATATTTTCATCGGAGTCGCCAATGATCGTGATGTAGCCGCGGTTGCGTACTTCGGCATTGATCTCACTCGCAATATCAGCGAAGAACGGGTTGCTCAATGAGGGGATGATCAATGCGATGGTGTTGCTCTTTCCGGACTTCAGGCTGGCTGCAAACTGGTTGGGCACATAGTTGAGTTTGCGGGCTGTCTCTTTAATTTTCTGCTGCGACTTTTCACTGATCCTGAACTCGTCAGCCTTCCCATTCAACACCCGCGAGACCGTTGTAATCGATACACCAGCTTTCTTGGCAATGTCAACAATACTCACTTTTTGATTTGCCATTTCGTATCGATTAGCACAAACGTTTTTCTAAATATGACCAAACAAAGATACATGGACGCAAATGATTTGCGATAAAAATCCCTTCAAATAAATCAACGATCGAACCGCGAAAGAACAAACGTTTACCTTAAAACAACAGGTAATAACGTCAAATGTAGTATCCTGTCGATATTTTATAAATGCCTGTTTTACAGCAGAATAAACTCATTTAAATCGATTCATGTTGCGTATTTTGAACAAACGTTTGCGCTATTCATTCACTTTTCCTAGTATTGTTCCACCACTAATTATCACATCATGGATGCACAACTACCAACGAGACATGCCATATTCAAGTATGTCCTCCTGTTGTCCCTCATAGTCCTGGGGCAACTCTTCACTGCTTATGGCAAAGCAAGCGAAACCCATACACCTCAGAACCGCGTGGTGACAGGTACCATTCGATCTACAGATGGTGAATCATTGCCGGGAGTGAACGTGATGATAAAAGGAACGTCCACCGGAACAGTCACTGATGTTGACGGGAAATTCTCCCTCGCAGTACCCAGCCAGGAAGCCACGATTGTCATTACCTCCATCGGATTTGAAACCGAAGAAATAACGGTTGGCGACCAGCCTGTTGTCGATGTGACGCTGACCCCGAGCATGACTTCCCTGCAAGAGATCGTGGTAGTCGGCTACGGCACGCAGCAGAAAGTAAGTGTGACCAGTGCAGTTGGAACAGTTGAGCCCGTTGAACTTACACGCAGACCGGTGACAACGCTCTCGCAGGCAATGCAAGGCACTGTTCCGGGGCTCACCGTACTCGATCAGGGAGGAAGCCCAGGATCACCTAACCAACAAATCGTGATTCGCGGTGTGAACACACTTTACACGCCTCCAGGTCAGGTGAACACAACGGTATCAAACATAGGAAATAACCAGCCCCTTGTGATTGTCGATGGTATTGAACAACCCTTTCAAAATATCAATCCGGCCGATATCGAGTCGATCTCTGTACTGAAAGATGCAAGCTCTACAGCCATCTACGGCTCTCGCGCAAATAATGGCGTGATCCTGATCACCACCAAACGTGCAAAAGATGGTAAGGTATCTGTGTCGTACAGCGGTTTCTACGCCATTCAAAAAGCAGTAAGAATTCCGGAGCATATGGATATTGAAAGTTATCTGCGCCTTCAAAATTTAGCGCGCACCAATGTCGGTACACCTGCTCTTTACACAGAAGATCAGATCCAGCAATATGTTGAAGGTACACACAGCGATCCGCTCAAGTATCCGCTGCCATTCGATTGGCACAACACCATGTTCAACTCTGCACCGCAAGTCAGTCACACACTCTCTGTTAGCGGTGGCACGGAGACTGCAAGAGCGCGCCTGAGTCTTCGTCACCAGGATCAGGATGGAATTATCGCAAACACAAATTCGAAGATCACGGACGTGCGACTCAATAGTGATTTCAAGTTGTCGAAGAAGATAAGCGTGGCTGCAGACATGAACTACCGTTATCAAAATACCCTGGAGCCATATAACATCAATGAGATCTTTCGTCAGCTCATGCAAAATTCAATCTGGGCTGTTCCGAAATATCCTAATGGTGATTATGGCGGTGGAACTCAAGGGAACAATCCCTTATTACTTGCGGAGAAAGGTGGAACGAACCGCGTTGAGAACAACTACCTTACCGGTAGCGTGACTGGCCGTTGGGAAATCGTGAAAGGTTTGCAGTTCAGCACACAAGTCGCTTTCCGCTCGAATGACATTGCAGGCAAAAATTTTGCGACAACCTGGGAAACCCGCGACTCGACCGTAGTCAAAAAAACAAATCCGATCAACCGCCTTGTCGAAACGCGAAACAACATGCGCGAGATAACCGTGAACAGCTTGCTGAACTACGCGGCTACTTTCGGCAATCATGGTATCAAGGTTCTTGTCGGGTATTCACAAATACACAATAATGCAACGACCCTGAGCGCCATTCGTCAGGGGTTCTTCAATAATGACGTGACTTCCATCAACGGAGGTCTCAATGATCCTACCAAGGATAACAGCGGTGCAGACTCCGAATGGGGACTTCGTTCTTATTTCGGCCGCGTCAACTATGACTACAAGGGAAAGTACCTGTTGGAGGCAAATGCGCGCTTCGATGGATCATCACGATTCACGGGCGACAATCAATATAGTTTCTTCCCTTCGTTCTCCGCAGGGTGGAGAATTTCCGAGGAGGAATTCTGGCAGGGCCTTCAGCAAACTGTGTCCGACCTGAAACTTCGCGGATCATGGGGACGCACCGGTAACAACACCAACGTTCCGCTCTATAGTTATTATGCACAGATGAACCCCGTGACGTACAGTTTCAACAACGCCATTGTTCAGGGTTATGAGCAAAGAACGGTTGCCGACCCCAATATTACCTGGGAAACTGCTACACAAACGGATATCGGTCTTGACGCTGAATTTCTGGGAGGCAAATTGCACGCAACAGTTGACTGGTATGACAAGATCAACCGCGATATCCTGTTGCAATTGCCGATCCCTGGCGTAGTCGGTTTGATTCCGGGAACGCAAAATGCTGCAGCCGTTCAAAATAAGGGCTGGGAATTCCAGGTTGGATCGAATCACCAATGGAACCAGATCACACTTCGCACGAACCTGAACTTCAGTATCAATAAAAATAAAGTGCTCGACATGGCATCAAGTGGTGCGATCATTACCGGAAACGACATCGATCCAAGATTTATAATTGACAAAGGCTACCCGATGAACGCTTTCTGGGGATATCAGACAGGAGGTTTGTTCCAGACTGACGATGAGGCAGCGGCATATCCGCAGTTCATGCGCCCGGCAAAAGCTGGCGATGTAAAAGTTCTCGATCGCGACAACAACGGCAAAATCGATCCTAACGACATGACCTACCTCGGCAACTCTGTTCCGAAATACATCTATGGCGGAACGATCAATGCAGGATACAAAGCCTTCAGTGTGAACATCACCCTGCAAGGCGCTGCCGGATATGGTATGCGTATAGCCAGGGCGTTAGGTGAGCAAGGTAACTTCGAAGGGTTTACGCCCGACATATATACCGGAAACTTCTGGACGCCTGAGAATCCAAATGCAAGATTTCCAAGACCTACCAAGCAGGATCTGCGAAATCAGGCTTCAACGGATCGCATGATCGTAGATGCCTCATACTTAAGGGTGAAAAATATCCAGATCGCTTATCAGCTGCCATCAGCGCTTACCCGAAAAGTTTCTATTGAACGGGCCAGCGTCTACGTTTCCGGAACGAACCTCATTACATTCTCGAAATTGAATGAATGGAAACTCGACCCTGAATCAACATCCGGATGGCAGAATTACTATCCGCAGACATCGCTCTACACAGTTGGCGTCAACCTCCAGCTGTAACGGTAAAAAATGTCAGACTTAGTAAATCAGAATGATCATGAACAACATTAAAAAAATATCAATAATCGTTCTCGGCAGCCTGATCTTCACCGGGTGCGAAGATCTGCTCGATACTGCTCCGACCGATCGCATCTCCACCGAGATCTTTTGGAAGACAGACAAAGACGCGACTTTTGCCGCGAATGCAGTGTACACACACATCGTTGAAACTGCATCACATTATGCAAGCTGGGATGGAATGACCGATATCGGCTACACCAACTTACCCCAGTCGGCCGAATCCTTTATTCTTCAAGGTTCTTTCGATGCGCTTAACAGCCGTGTCGCCTCAGACTGGACTAACTTATACGCAGGTATTCGTTCCGCCAATGCGTTCATGAACAATGTCGATCGCGTTCAAACTACGAATACGGCACTGATCGACCGTTTGAAAGGAGAAGTGCGTACACTCCGCGCTTACTATTACGCCCAGCTTGCGCTGCTGTTCGGTGATGTGCCGCTCGTAACCAAAGAACTTGCGCTTGATGAAGGTCGTGCGGTGACAAAAACTCCTGTTGCCGAGATCTGGAACTTTGTTGCCACTGAACTTACAGAAGCTGCCGACTTGTTGCCAAATACGCAAACGGAAAAGGGACGGGTGACGAAAGGAACTGCGCTGGCGTTGAAAGCGAGATACATGCTTTATGCAGGACGGTACCAGGAAGCTGCCGATGCTGCTGCAGCCGTAATGGGACTTGGCGTTTACAGCATTCTTCCCTCTTACCAGAATCTGCTGACCTCAGAAAATAATGCTGAGATCATATTCGATATCGAATTCGTGAAGGGAACTTTCGGAAATGATATCTTCAGCGTGCTCGCTCAACGGAGCGTAAATGGTAAAAATCTTTTCGTGCCGACAAAAAATCTTGTCGATGCTTACGAAATGAAAAACGGACTTCCGATCACAGATCCTGCGAGTGGCTTCAATCCAACAGCACCCTATGTGAATCGCGATCCTCGCCTCGGGTATTCAATCTATGTTGAAGGTGACCTCCTTCCGAACGGGAAAGTCTTCAACCCGAAACCAAACAGCACAACGGGCGATGCAGTAGGTTCATCGTTCCTGGTTTCACCAACAGGCTTCAACGTAAAGAAATATGTGCAAGCTGGGGACTTGGCAACTCCGACTAACACAGGAGTGAATTTCATTCTCATGCGATTCGCGGAAGTTCAGTTGATCTACGCGGAAGCTAAGATTGAGCTCAACCAGATCGATCAATCTGTTTACGATGCAATCAACCGTGTTCATCAAAGACCGGATGTAAATATGCCGGCAATCACAACCGGGAAGTCGCAGGACGAGCTGAGACAGATCGTTCGTCATGAACGCCTTGTGGAACTTGCCTTTGAAGGTCAGCGCTTCTTCGATATTCGCAGGTGGAAAATTGCGGAGGACGTAATGCCCGGAAAAGTATACGGCATGACCTACACTGCACCGGGTGGTTCATTGCAAACTGTTGAAGTTCCATCATGGACTAACGTTTGGAGCGAACGCGATTATATCTGGCCGATCCCTCAAACAGAAGTAGATCAGAATCCAAATCTCGGACAACATCCATTGTGGCAATAAACGGATATAAGCTTCTATGCTATTAAGATATTCTATATTGATCGTGCTTGTATCAACGACAGTTCGATCATACGGTCAGTCGGCATCAGTCATCAAAGTTCCTTCACAGACCACCTGGCTTGAACCCGATCAAATTGTCGTCAAAGGATTATTGGGAGAGGTCATCGACTCCGACCGCAAAGGACGCATCGCTGCCGTTCCGAAATGGAAAGATGGTGAGCTCATCAAGATGTTCGGCAAGGACGTGAAGGACCACCATGATAAAATGGATTGGTATGGTGAACATGGTGGCAAGTGGCTCTATACCGCTTCACATGCGGCAAAGCACAGCGGAGATAAAGCGCTTGAAAAACTTGTGCTCGAAACTGCAGATTACCTCGTGAAGCAACAAGATGCCGATGGTTATCTGGCAGTGTACGGGCCAGCGGTGCGATTAACGAATGACCAGATCGTCCACAAGCGCTCATGGGATGTATGGAACCTCAGCTATATGACGCTCGGCCTCCTGCAAACCAATCGGTTCTATCCCAATCCTTCTTACCTGAACGCAGCTAAATCGATCGGTGAGCTGTTCATTCGCATGTTCGGTGACGGCAAGCGCAATGTTACTGACTATGGAACGAGACGTGGAGTTTCAGCTACGATCATGCTCGAGCCCGTAGTCGAGCTGTACAAGATCACCAAAGATGCGCGCTACCTGGCATTGGCCGACACCATCATCAGCGAGATGGAAGCCAAGGAGGACAACCGTCTTGTTACCGCAGGAAAAAATAACATCGACATGGAGTTCGTGGGAGACGGCAAGATATATCAGATCATCTGGAACCTGATGGGCATTGCCAAGCTCTACGAAGTGACCGGCAAACCCGATTACCTTACAGCAGTTACGAATGCATGGCAGAATATTTCAGACCATCACTTGAACATCACCGGTGGGCCCTGGGGTGGAGTCGGCAAGCACATGGAGTGTTTCAACCGGAAAAACTATTGGAGTCCGTATGGAATGGTGGAGACTTGCAGCACGATGTCGTGGATCCAGTTGAACAAAGAGTTACTTCGTTTGACCGGTGATGCCAAATACGCACAAGCCCTCGAGCTCTCTGCCTACAACGCCCTTCTTGGTGCACGATTCCCGAATGGCACCGATTGGTCATATCATTCTTTTAATAATGGAAGCTGGTCTGTTGCAAACTTCAATGACTGCTGTCCTTCAAGTGGCGCACTGGCGCTCGAGGAATTGCCTTCACTGATCTATTCCAAAAAAGATAACGGCATTGCACTGAATCTTTATACCGCTAGCGAAGCCAAGTTCACCATCGGAAAAGAAAATGTAACGATCACACAAACCACAGGCTATCCTTTTGATGGCAAGATCCGCATTTCCGTCAACGCCTCCAGGGCCGTTGTATTTCCGATGAGCCTTCGGATCCCATCCTGGACAAGAACTGCTGGGATCAGCGTGAACGGAAAACCGGTCGACATGGCATCGTTGAAGCGTGGTGAATATTTCGTGATCAATCGCAGTTGGAAATCCAAGGATATTATCGAAGTCGAATTCCCCTTCGATTTGCGCATCGAACAGAAAAAAGAGTTTCTCGATGGACCGCAAAACGCGGCAGAGATCTATCACGCGAACTGGTTTTCGTTGAGCCGTGGCCCGCTGACATTCGCTGCCAATCACCTCATCGATGGAAAAGACCGTGAACGCTCGCTGGCTATTGACACAAAAGATCCGGAAGCGCTTTTCAAACTGGTTAACACTCCGGAGGGCGTAAATGGTCCGGCTTATGAACTAAAGGCGCCTGGAATTCAACCGATGCTCTTCTTGCCATATTATGAAGCCGGTGGCATGAAAAAAGGTGGATGGAGATTGACATGGTTGTCTACATCCATCGATTGATGATACAGTGACGACAACTGCAAAAAAAAATTGAACACATGAGAAAGATATTGGTGATCGGGAGCTCGAATACAGATTTGATCGCGAAAGTGGAGCGCTTTCCTGTGGCCGGAGAAACTATCACGGGAAGGCTCTTCATGCAGGCGATGGGAGGAAAGGGAGCCAATCAGGCCCTCGCTGCACATCGGTCAGGGGGTGATGTCAGGTTTGTCACTTGTTTGGGTAGTGACGCCAATGGCAACAACGCGTTGCAGTATTATGCAGCCGAGGGCCTTGATGTTTCTCTCGCATTGAAAGTCGACCATGCTCCTACAGGCACTGCTATGATCCTTGTCAACGATGAAGGCGAGAACGTCATTGTGATCACGCCTGGAGCAAATCACGAGTTGTCACCTGCGTACATTTCCAGGTTGTCGGGCGAGATCGAACGTGCTGCGATGATCATGCTGCAAATGGAAATTCCACTCACGACCGTCACGACTGTTTGTGAGTTGGCGAAGCGCTACAAAACGCCCGTGCTTTTGAATGTTGCACCTGCAAAAAAAATAGATAAGTCGTTGATCGGCCTTGTTGATATTCTGGTGGTGAACGAAACGGAGATCGAAACCATTTCAAATCACCGCATTGATATCGATGGTGAAAACGCAGTGATCGATGTGCTTCGGGCGATGGGCGCGAAGACGGTCATTCTGACGCTCGGAAAAAAAGGTTGCATTGTGAAAAATGAAACTGTCAATCATCACCTGCCCGCATTTGAAGTCAACACCATAGACAGCACTGCAGCTGGTGACACCTTCTGTGGTGCATTGGTAGCTCAGTTGAGCAAAGGAGTCAACATGATCGAGGCGATCACATTTGCAACTGCGGCTGCCGCGATTTGTGTAACGAGAATCGGTGCGCAACCCTCTATTCCGAAAGAAGAGGAAATACTTGCATTTCTTCTCACACATCGACTTCCAACCAATAACGGAGTTCACGCCTCCGATGGCAAAAGAAATAATCTGATATTATGATAAGATGTAAACTGTTTTGCTCTCTCGAAATGCGCATGGAGTCTGCACTTGCGAAATGCATTGCGACAGCGCTGTGCATGTTGATCTCACAATTGTTGTCTGCTCAAACCTACAGTTTCGTTTCGGCCGGTAATATGGAAAGCGGAAACTGGGTTGCTGTGCCCGGTAGCACAAACCTTGCATTGTCATTTGATTCGGGCAGCGGAATAGGCGGGTCGACATCTTTGAAGACGGTTACGACAACCATGGGTGGAGATCCTTACTACATCATGCGATGCGATGAAGTGTTCGCGATGACCACTACAGACAAGATCACAGTGAGCTTCTGGGCGAAAGGCTCCATAGCGAACATGCGTCTTCAACCTTGGGTACAGGAGTCAGGCGGTAACCAGTTTATGAACCTGGGCGATGCCTACGTAACAACCAGCTGGCAGAAGTATCAATTTACAGTTACGCTTTCATCGCCAACCTCGAGTAACTACAAAGTGAAATTTCGCGGCTACAACACGGGAACTCTTTATATCGATGACGTGCAGATCGGACCGGTGGACTATGAGAATGTCGAGCAGTCTGGAATTTACGATGTATCCGTCAGTCAAAACGGAATGACATGGCCGCTCAATACGTTCCGCAGCACATGCCCGACCTATTCGCTCGGCTATCAGGGCATGCAATCGAAGGATCAGCATCCGCTCGATCTGTTTGCAAACCGGACCATTAACTACACAAAATTTTCATTCACCGGCTCAATCACGGTTCGCGTGAATGTACTCAACACAACAAAGGTTCCCGTTGCAGGCCAGGCCGTGCGGATACTTCCCTCGCGATTTGGAATTACTTCCACAACCAGTGGCAATGTCGTTACATTCACGATCACTCAGCCCGGACAATATTCGGTCGAGATCGGAGCGAACGGGTACAAGAACGGCCTCATCATTTTTGCGGACCCACCTGAGACCACAATTCCGAGCAAAACAGACCCGAACTACAAAGTTGTTTATGAAGCAAACGCATCAACGCTTGCATCGCTTAGTGGTTACACGGGAATTTACTTCAGACGCGGAGTACATGACATCGGCATCTTCACCATACCATCAAACATCAAGAACGTGTATTTCGAAGATGGTTCATGGGTGTATGGCGCGTTAAAGATGGACGGCAACGCTGATGTCAAGATCTTCGGGCGCGGAGTCCTTTCCGCTTACAACCTGAACTATCGCGTTCAGCATAGTGTCGAGGCTATCAATGGAAGCGATCGGATCACGGTTGAGGGATTGGTGGTTGCGGATCCAAAATGGTTTGGCGTTCGGCTGATCGGTACGAACAACGAAGTGCATTACACCAAAGTGATTGGCGGATGGGTTTATAACATGGATGGCATCTCCGCCTATGCAGGCTCCAATGTTTCCAAATGTTTTATCTGGGCGAACGATGACGCGATCAAAGTTTTTCGCGATTCGATCACGTGGGAAGATATTGTAGTATGGCAACTAAACAACGGTGGCATCATCCAGATGAGCTGGGGTGGCGACATAGGAGGTGTTACAGCCAACAACGTTCGCATCAGCCGGGTTGACGTTTTGCGTGCTGAGTGGGATGTATTCCGGTTCAATGTCGGACTGATCAATTGTATCGGAAATCATTATCAATATGCGGGTTGGTCTCATTCATTAAATAACTGGCTGGTGGAAGATGTTGTTACCGAAAATCCAATTCCGCTCGTGTTCAATATTACACCCGATCCTTACTCGCATACTCATATCGATGGGCTCTACATGAAGAACTGGGATGTTCAGATGACCATGGGAACGAGCTTCGTCAACAGCATCAAAGGAGAAGATCCCAACGACTTCCTCAGCGGATTCGTGTTCGACAACGTAAGATTCAATGGTGGATTGATGACGAACCAGAATCGCATCGCGTCCGGTGAGATGGATAACGGTGGATGGGTTTCGGTTGCCAATGGAACCAATCATGTGCTTTCTTTCGATCCTACTGGCGGAACAGGGAATAGCTGGGGACTTCTCTCGAAGACTACCAGCATGAATGGAAATCCGTATTACACCAACGTGTGTAACGATGAGTTTCAGATTGACCACAACGAAATGATCATCCTCAGCTATTATGCCAGAGCCACAGCGGCTGGCAAACTGCTGACACCTTTTGTACAAGATGTTGTAACCGGAGATATCAAGGAATTTCCACAGGTATCACTGACGACCGGCTTCCAACGGTATGCCCACACGCTGCAGATGGATCAGTCAACATCTGATCGGTACAAGATCAAGTTCAGGGGATTCTCTACTGCATGGATCTACTTGGATAAAGTACAGATAGGAAGGAAGGACTGGATCACGCTGACAGACATGGACAAGGAGTATCTCGACACGCCAACATTCCTGCCTGTTGACGGTTCGGGTGCGCGGAAGAAAACGCAGGAGGTAGAGGAAGAGGTGTTTGTGGAAGAGCAGCCTCACGGGATATTTCCAAATCCGGTGAGAAATACATTGAAGATCTCGGAAGTTGATGAAAACGCTTCGTTCACCATCATGAGCGTTTCGGGCCAGCGTTACATCAGCGGTATTGGAAGTGAGGCCGATGTCTCACATCTTCCGGCTGGGATGTATG
>CBHROW010000043.1:0-21578 GCA_966080355.1 uncultured Chryseosolibacter sp. | reverse complement strand
CGCGGTCCTTTGCAGAGAGTTCAGCAACCTTGGCAGAAAATCCTTCAACCATAACGCGACCATCCTTATCGTGCAGTGACGAGATCATGTCGCAGAGAACATTGATCGGGTTGGCCACAGCGCCTCCGTAAACTCCGCTGTGAAGGTCACGGTTGGGGCCAGTCACTTCCACTTCCATATAACTCAAACCACGAAGGCCTGTTGTGATTGAAGGGTGATCAAGAGAAATCAATGCTGTGTCAGAAATAAGAATGACGTCAGCCTTCAGCCTTGCTTTATTTTCTTTTACAAAAATTCCAAGATTATCTGAGCCAACTTCCTCTTCACCTTCAATCATGAATTTGATATTGCAGGGAAGCGAATTGCTTTTCATCATGATCTCAAAAGCCTTGACATGCATGTACACCTGACCTTTGTCATCACAGGATCCGCGCGCAAATATTTTATCGTCTTTGATCACGGGCTCGAACGGAGGAGAAGTCCACAGGTTAAGCGGATCTGCGGGCTGAACATCGTAGTGGCCATAAACCAGAACCGTGGGAAGTGATGGATTTATAGTTTTTTCAGCATACACGATCGGGTGTCCTTTCGTTTCACACAGCTCGACCTTGTCGACACCAGCTGATGCCAGTTTTTCTTTCACAAATTCAGCGGCCCTGCGAACATCGCCTTTATGCTTGCTGTCTGCGCTTATCGATGGGATGCGAAGCCACTCAAAAAGCTCTGCAATAAATCTCTCTTGATTTTGCTGGATATATCCTTTAACCATAAAAACGACTCGTTTAGGTAAGGGCGCAAATTACTGGTGCCGATCCTTCTTACCAACTAATTTAATTTAATCTTCATGATGATTGTATCGTGCAATTTTTCAGGTTCGCGTATGGCACCGTGGTTTCCCACCAGCTGCAGAAGCTGACTGTTGGCAATGAAATAGAATTCATCATCGACCAATACCCCGGTCGTTGGAACATCGAGCCGCGGATCATCGGGAACCAAAGTGCGGATTTCCCGAATGGAAGTTGAAGTTGGATCGAGCGTCATCTCCACTACGGCTTGTGGATAGGTGACATTCTGAATGCCGATCAGCTTATTCTTATAGCGATACAGTCCATCACTGCCGATGAGAAGATATTGACGGTGCGTAACGGAAGAGATTTTCCGGGAAGCGATGTCGACTAGAATAATTCCCTGACCGCCACCCGTGCTTACAATAATTTTCTTTTCATCGGCTGTTGCAGTTATACCGTTAGGATAAGGGATCGTTCCTTGAGAAAGGAACTCAACCGCCTTGTCATTGTCTCGGGATATGAAATACACTGCGCCTCCATCGCTATCGGTCGCAAATGCGTCACCATTCGTGAGAACATAAAGATCATTGAACAAATGTTTCCGCCCATCCCGAATGGTTATTCTGCGCTCCAGCTTCCTGGTGGCGATATCGAACACGTGAATGTTTGCCTCGCGATCGATCGTATCTTCTTCCGGTGAATTATTACAAGCCCAGAGTTTTCCATTCACAACTTTCATTCCGAGTACCTGCTGAAGCCCATCGCCTTGTGACGGAATGAAATCGGAAACTCTGCTCTTGCTGTCGATCATCAAAATCTTTTTTTTGAAAATGCTCGACAGGAAGAAAGTATGTGTTGTGGGATCGTAGGCAATACCCTCGGGAATAATGTCCTTTTCTTTAATCACGAATGCCGTTGTTGGTTGTGCGGCTAGGTTCACTGATAAAAGTGAAACGATGATGATCGCGAAAGGATGACGTAAAGTGCGGTAGGATTTCATGGGGAATTTGATGTAATTCAACGCTGCATGTTATGATAAAAACCTGATCTATTGTGATGTTGTTACAATGATTTTTTTCACGCGCTAACGATCGCTAAGACAAATTATGATACGTAGCGCAATTGCAGTTTTGACTTTGTTTGTGGCTTGCGAATCGTCAACGTATACAGAGTCGTTGCTTCGCGAATCGGTATCTGCGTTGAAAGCAAAAACTTCAAGAATTTGATAACCATTGCCGATTGCCACAGTCCCAAAGGGCAATACATCACTGAAGTCCACAGTGGAGCTGACGAATACACTTACCTTAAGCAAGAATTTGAAAACAAAGAACCCTATGAAGCGATCATCATTTCAGATAAATACGGTTATGAACCGGAACACAAAGCGAAAGTTGTCATCGGTCGTGAATTGATCTGTGCTATTAAAAGCCGCGAGTTTCATAAAATTATTCTAGAGCCGAAGCTAAGGTTTCATCGATTCAGTGAGCCCGAAGCGGTTGTGCTGAGGGGCGTAGCGTTTACAAAGTTCATGCGTTAGATCATTCGGTGGAAATTTACTTTCTGGGAAAATGCAAAATGGTTTGCAGGTTTTGTGATGAGAGATCCGATGGAGCCAGAAGAGCGAATTGAGGTCAGTTACAGCAACTGGGAGGACTTCGGAGAAATCACATTGCCGATGCACGTGGACATCGATCAGCAGGGGAACCAATTCTCATTCGATTACCCAAGCGTTCAACTCAATCCCGAGAACTTCAAGCGCAAAGAATGATCAGAAGCCGTCATCTTCGGTTTTCTTCTTTTCTTTTTCATCAGCCTTTTTAGGCGTTGCGGCAGATCCTTCGCTCAGGCTGTATGGCACATCGATACCATAATATTCTTTTCTGAATCTATTGATGAACGCCAGGGTTTCATCATCGCTGCCCGGAATAAATGCAACTTCACCAACCTTCGCCTTACCCGCGTTTGTTTTTTTCGAGATGATGGAATTGAAATCTTCGTTGGAAGAATGAACCAGCAAACGGTTGTCTTCAAAGCCGAAGAAGTACCAGGCTTCGGGCGATGCTTTGAAGAAAACATTGAACACCGGACCTCCGTCTTCCGTTTTCTTCACCTCCATAAATCCCTCAAACCCTCCGTTGACGTCATTCTTCATCACGTTAGATAAGCCGAGAAGTCCTTCGCTGTAAAATGCTTTGGCTTTTGGCGACCATTTGAGATTTACATCGGCAAACACCAGTGGTTTTGCCAGAGGCGGCAATGTTGATAGCGGAACATATCCCTGGAGGCTTCGTTGCTCGTAGTCTTTCGCCATCGCTTCACCAACGACATCTGCTATTTTATACAACAATTCGGTTTGATCTCCCAATCCTTCAGCAGCGCCTTCGTTCTTCACTACATCTGCCAGGTTCTTGCCCATCAGATCGAGAGCGGTGGAAGGCAAGTTGCCATCCATGATCAACATGGAGTTCATTTTGATCTCGTTCGTCTCGAGATTTCCTGACCCGATCGTGGTAGATGTTACATTGAATCCTTTATTGCCGGTGAAAAGCTTAACAGGTCCTTCAAAGCGTACCTGCATGGTTTCGTCATTGTAGGCGAACACCTTTCCCGACAATTTGTTGCCCGCAGATTTTTCTCTGTCTTCTATCTTATACTCTTTTGATTCTTTGTCGTAGAACAACGTTCCATCAGGTTCGAAAAAGTTGTCATCATCCTCGTTTTTTTTATCGTTGAGGAAAGTGATGTAGAGTTGATTGTCGGTCGAGCTGAAATGCAGGCCTGCAGTAGCTTTTTTTCCTTCTTCGGTAATTGCTTCGTTGAATGGAATGAACACTTCGGTTTCATCACCGGTTTGATCATACTTGATCCAGGTCTTGTAGTCTTTGATTTTGCGAATATCCAGCTTCACATAGCCACTGAGTTGCAAAGCGGGGCGAGTGGCATACATGGTGAGATCACCCTTGTAAAACATACCAGCGCCCAATACAACATTTTCATTTTCTCCGACAGTACCTTTTCCAACCGTTTGCATTTGGGCAACAGATTTTTTCCGCTGCGAACGTTTTCCCGCCTCTGTTTCAACAATTGGCTCGAGATGGAAGTCTGTCATCTTGATGGCGAATGTGTCGTTGAGGAAGTTCACATATTGATAAGTAGCGTATCCGCTGAATTCGTTCCTCGAGATCACATCAACAACGCCTTCCGTGAGCCGGTGATATCCATTGAGTGTGTCGAGGATGATCGTTGTATTCTTCAGGGTACCGATCCTCGCATTCTCGAGAATGAGCACTTCGTTGTTCTCCGGTGTGATCTTCGCATCGGCTACGATAATGTAGGTAATACCGCTAACCTTTAGCTGCTGAGAGCTGAGGTCGTACTCAGCCTTTTCTGCATTGAATCGCAGCGAGTCGAGGTCTTTGCGTGTGGTGTAGAAGTAGGAGTTTTCAATTGGTGTTGACGGATCCTTCGTCATCACAATTTTATGAGCGTTCAGGTCCCATCGTGCTTTGGGAATAGAAGTTTTGAACTGTGCATAAGGAAAGTCGAGCGCGGCAACGCCTTCAACCTCGGGACTGAGGTCTGCGTAGTTTTCCTTGAGGTTGAATTTGAGCCTGATGTCATTTCCAGCGAGAAGATTCTTATTCGGATCGGGGGAGTTTACTTTGAATCGGGCGTGTCGCGCACTAAAATCGTCTTCGAAAAATCGCATGTCGCGGGAGATCAACTCTGTTCCGCGGGTTTCAAGCTTTCCCGTTCCGGCAACGCCAGCTTTAGATAAAGTGAGTGTGCCCTGCATTTGCGCAGTTGAATCGTAGAAGTTGAATGGAGCCTTGAGATTCTTCAGTCTCATTTTGTCTTCTTTGGGATACCACTTCATGTCGAAATCGGGAAGTGATGCCTGCGGGAATTTTACGGCTCCGAATTGTTTGGGTGCAATCTTGGCATGATTGCCCCTGGCGATAACTGAATCCGGATAAAAAATAAAATCCTGTGAAGCCAGGGTGGCCGCCAGAAAATCGATTTTTCCGGTTCCCCTCAGTCCGCGATTATCCATCGTGAGCACTCCGTTCATTTGCGCGTCACCCTTGTAAAGTTGATAGCCCTCTCTTGGAATGGCATGAATGAAACCAAGAGACTTGTCTGGCTGCGTACTCAGTTTGTCCTTGAAAGACGGGAACATTCCGCTCGACACGAATGTGCCATCGAAATTGATGGAAGCCGGATCTGCGTCATTCAAACTGTCGAGCTTGAAAGGCGGCACCACAAAGAACATCGATCGATCGTATACACCACCGAGAACTTCCTGTCTGTCAAAATAAATTACACCGCCCGTGGTGGCATCGAGCCGCGGATAATTCGGGATCTTTGCTTTTCCCGATTTATTGTTGGCCTTGCTGATGAATAGCGTACCCGATGATTGTGAAATATCTCCGAGGCCTCCTGCAGCGGCAGCGGTTGAATCTGCTCCCACCATCGAATTATTCACCTTTCTTCGCACCTCTTGTCCACGCGCATTCTTTTCGGTGATGAAAAAGTTGATCGAATCGATGTGCGTCAGACTAATGAAGAAACTATCGTACTTGAGTGTAAAACCCTTTCCGCTGATCTCGAAATTACCTGCGGTGATTGTCCCATCGAATTTGATGTCGCGATCCTGCATGATCGTGATCACGCTGCTGTCGGGCTTGATGTGAACGTTCAATGAATCACTCACGTCAAACTCCTCTACTCCACGAACGGTCATGTATCCCTTCTTAAGATTGATCGTGGCGTTAGCAGAGCTGTCAATGAAAGAATGGATTTTCAGGTTGTCGTAGTCGGCCAGTCCACGAAAGGCTTTTACCAGTGCGATGGATTTAGGTTTGACACGGATCAGATCCGTCTTCGGATCGTAAATTATCATTCCCTTTTGCGCAAGAAAGTTCACGGCTGCCTTGACCTCGGGAATGCCACGGCCTGAAAAGGTCACCAGGTCACCACTGTAAAATTCAGTGAGACCTATTTTGAGTGCGTAGTTCACGACCATTGTCAGTGGATGAAAATTGAATCCTGTTCCCTTGAGTAGCCGGTAATCTTCAATGTCATAGAAATCATTCGACTCGATGATCATCGGCACGATTTTCCGTCCCCCGTCAGTGAGTACATCGAGACTATCTGAATTGAGGTCCCACTTGAGAATGTCGGCAGTGAAATCTACATTGAAGAAGGAGGAGGCGTAGGGCGCATTTCGCATATCGCCTTTGTCTTTTTGAATATAAAGCTTTTGCGTGCTGTCCGATCCGAATGTATACTTCATACGAACCAGACTATGCACGATCGAGTCGTTGCCCTGAACAATGTTCACTTTAGCTTTATTGGCCGAGACAAAATTTGGCCCGAAAACAAAATCCGCAGATTTGGCTTTGAATTTCAACTCACCGTTATGCGATATCTCAATAGACGCATCCGCTCCGATAGCCGAACTGCTTGACACGCGCGATCCGATCAGCGAGAACCCTCCGTGGTACACAAGATTCGGATCAGCGAGGCCTTGCATAGCGAGATCGTTTTGATATGACTTGAATCGCGGGTAAGTTGAGTTTACCGAATCGGGTCTTGGTTGCGATTTGAATTCGAATGTGCCTGGAACGAATCCTGGGGTTTTTCCAACATAATTCAACTTAACCAGGTCAGCCTTCAGATCGGATTTGGTCACATTGAAATTGTAGTCGGTCATTGTACAGTACACCGAATCGGGCGACAACCCGGCTGCCGACCAATCGAACGTGCCGCCATTGCCAACGAAGAGATTATCGCCAAGAGATAGCGAACCCTTTGTATCTTTCAACACAACGGAATCGTAGCTCGTGACCAGGTTCAGCGTGACTTTGCTGAAACGGATCACAGCACCTTCTTGCATTGGTTGAGGCGCGGGGGTCATCCACAATGGAATTTCTTCTTGCGCGATCGAATCAGAGGGCGCGGTATCGTCATAGTCCGATTGATTGTTTTGTGCAGCACCACCATCGGGAGTTGCTTCCTGCAGATGCGTTGTGTCATCCCAGGCAATGAGTGGCGGTGGCTCTATGAAATCGAATATGTAGTCGTCATCGCGGGCGTAAAGTCGGCTGGTCTTTTCGTAGTGAAGTGCGTGATGTTGAAAAAAGGATCGGCTAACGGTAAAAAAGTTTAACGCTTTTGGTGTTGGATATTTTTCGATGACCTTGCCAGCTACTGCAAGGTAAGAAGCAAGTTTTGCAGGATCGGCATGTTCGACATTGATGGCGCTCACGATCGAACCGAAATACTGCACCAGGTGAGGGCGAAGTGGAAATTTTTTGCGCTTCATCACCGCAGTTTGGCGCCTGATGGTCTGCTGTACGTCCAGGCCGAGATTATTCCACGCTGATGCAAATCCGCTGCCGACAACGGTCGCATCAACATTTCTCGTATTTTCAAGAATAATGTGAATGCTATCTGGAAAGTTGAGTGGTACGGCAACACGATTTCCCTGCCCGTTAACGCGGATGAAAAGCGCGAGCAAGAGCACCGACAGAACCCCGAAACGAAAGACTTTCCTCACCTGATTCAAAACCTTGAAATTCGCAAATTATAGGGAAATATGCTATCGCGAATGAAACGCTGCGATGATTCCGGAAGTATTCAATTCTTCCAGCGATTGATAAAAAACAGAAGCAATGAAAGAACGATACTGACAAGGATCGAGGTCATTATCGGAAAATAGAATGTTGCGTTCCCTCGCTGAACGCGGATATCGCCTGGCAGCTTGCCTAACCAAGGGATATTCGGTGTCAGTTCGATCACAATTCCGGTGAGCAGTAGAATTGCTCCAGCGATTATCAGAAATTTGCCCATATTGGTTTTATGGCTAAAGACAAAGGTAAGCTGTTTTTGATTCCCAACGTGATCGCTGAGCATACGGAGGCCGGGGTCTTACCGCCATCGATTCGTTCCATAGCGGCAAACCTCCGCTATTTTCTTGCGGAAGACATCCGAACAGCCAGGCGTTACTTGAGTTCATTGAAAATATTTGATCGAATTGAGGATTTGCACTTTTCGGTTTTGGATAAGGACACGTCAGATGAAAATCTTGACGAGTTGATGAAGCCCATCGAAGAAGGACACTCCATGGGAATCATTTCAGAATCGGGCTGCCCAGGCGTAGCCGATCCGGGATCGATCGCAGTGCGTTATGCCCATGAACACAACGTCACAGTAGTGCCGCTAGTCGGACCCTCTTCTTTATTATTGGCGTTAATGAGCTCCGGTTTGAATGGACAGCGTTTTGCCTTTCATGGATATCTTCCTATCGATGGAAAGGAACTCGAGAAGGAATTGAAGTTGCTTGAGCGCGAATCGCGAGCAAAAAAACAAACCCAGCTTTTCATAGAAACGCCCTATCGAAACAACAACTTTTTCAAAGCGCTTTGCAGGATTCTTGATCCGCGAACAACATTGTGTGTAGCCCTTGATCTCACTGGTGAGAACGAGCTCGTTAAAACTGCTCCGGTTGCTTACTGGAAAGCACAATCCATTGAATGGCCGAAAAAACCAGCTATTTTTTTATTTCTGGCCTGAAACTCCAAAGTTTTCGCAATCATCACAATTACGCTAAATTTGCCCCCTTAATAAAAATCCATAACGCACTATGCCATATCTTTTTACTTCGGAATCAGTTTCCGAAGGCCATCCTGACAAAGTAGCAGATCAGATTTCGGACGCGCTCATCGATTATTTCCTCGCATACGATCCCAATTCGAAAGTAGCTTGTGAGACACTCGTGACTACCGGCCAGGTTGTTCTCGCTGGCGAAGTAAAATCAGAAGCTTACCTGGATGTTCAGGACATCGCCCGTGAAGTGATCAAAAAGATCGGATATACGAAAAGCGAATATATGTTCGAAGCAAATTCGTGCGGTATCCTTTCGGCAATCCACGAACAATCTTCCGATATCAATCAAGGTGTTGAGCGTAGGAAAAAAGAAGATCAGGGTGCGGGCGATCAGGGTATGATGTTTGGCTACGCGACCAACGAAACCGATAACTACATGCCTCTTCCCCTCGAGCTTGCGCACTCTTTGCTCCGCGAGCTATCGCAAATTCGCAGAGAAGGCAAGGTCATGACATATCTCAGGCCGGATGCAAAATCGCAAGTTACGATCGAATACAGTGATGACAACAAACCCGTTCGTATAGACACGATTGTTGTATCAACACAGCACGATGATTTTGGCAAAGACGCCACGATGCTCAAGCAGATCAAAGAAGACATCATCAACATCGTAATGCCGCGTGTAAAGAAACGTTTGCCCAAGCGCGTTCAAGGCTTATTCGGTGGTGACATCAAATATCATATCAACCCTACCGGTAAATTCGTGATCGGTGGCCCGCACGGTGATACTGGACTCACAGGTCGAAAGATCATTGTTGACACGTATGGTGGAAAAGGTGCTCACGGTGGTGGAGCATTCTCGGGTAAAGATCCGTCAAAAGTTGATCGTTCCGCAGCTTATGCAACCCGTCACATCGCCAAAAATCTGGTTGCAGCAGGTTTGTGCGATGAGGTGCTGGTGCAAGTCGCCTATGCCATCGGAGTTGCAAAACCTGTGGGACTTTACGTGAATACCTTTGGAACATCGAAAGTGAAATTAAACGATGGCGAGATTGCGCGTAAAGTTGAAAAGATCTTCGACATGCGTCCATACTTCATTGAACAGCGCTTCAATCTTAGAACGCCAATCTATTCTGAAACGGCAGCATACGGTCACATGGGCCGCGAATCCAAAGTGGTAGAGAAGGTCTTCAATAAAGGAAAGAAGTCTGAGAAGAAGATCAAGGTGGAGTTGTTCCCATGGGAAAAGCTGGATCACGTTGATCAGGTAAAAAAGTCATTCGGATTGAATTAAAAATTTTAGAATTAAACTAAAGTAAAAGGGCTCCGGATAGGAGCCCTTTTTTTTATACCCGTCCATTACGGATCTTCGTCTTGAATTTTTTCAGCTGCATTCTCAAGGCGGTGGCGGCCTGATCGGTAGCGGCTTCAAAAGAGCGCGCTTTTTCTATGGCGAATAGCTGCATACCAGGCACATTCAATTTGATCTCAACCGTCTTGTTTTCAATTCCTTCATTGTTGAGTCGAAGAAAAACTTCACCGTCCACCAGCCGGTCGTAAAATGTCTCGAGCTTATTGATCTTCTTCTGAATAAAATCTACCAGCTTACGATCTGCGTCAAAGTGAATGGAATGTACTTGGAGCTTCATAATGTTGAAAAAATTTAGTGTTGAACATTCTTGATCGGATGATTTACGACTTCCGGAAGTCTGCACTGGAGTGCGCTCTCTAAGCTCTTAATTTGTCATAGGCTTAACACAGGGTTTACATATTTATATAACGGAAGGAACCAGGATTCAGGTTGGAATGATCGCACAACTTTGATGATAAAAATGTGAAAGCAGCCATCGGAAGATGAATGTTTCGATTTATTACCGAGATGTGAGTTTTTTTCCTCAGTTGGACCTCAGGCCGGGCATCGATCACATTTGCATGAAACGTTGACTCATTTCTTGCAAACAGACTTGATGTTTTCTGATTCGTGTTTTTTGAGGGCTGGGCGTACAACACTCGGGCAACTTCAAGATCAGGCGCCTGATCGGGGTTCAGTATGTTCTGGAAGAAAACGTATTTAGGGTGGGATCTTACCATGCCTCAGCTCAGACCAACGAGTAAAGCAATGTAAAAAAAATATCCCCTTCAGTAAATAACCAAAGGGGATATTGTGGATAGAATGGTGATAGAATGTGGAAAAAAATCTTTTCCCCACTTACATCACGAAAGTGTCAGATTTTATGGATTCTCCTGGATTCTTTGCTGCTCGCGGTAAGCGGCCCGAATAATTTCGTTTCTGCGTCTCACAGAAGGCTTTTCGAATGATGTTCTGGCGCGCAATTCTTTCAATACACCGGTCTTTTCGAACTTCTTCTTAAAGCGCTTCAGAGCCTTGTCGATTGATTCGTTCTCTTTTACGTTAACGATGATCATAATTTTCTTTTAGGGCTGCAAATCTAGCAAAAAAGGTTAACAAAGGCAAAACTACTTTAAAATCGATTTTGAAATTACCAGCTTTTGAATTTCTGACGTTCCTTCGCCTATCGTGCAAAGTTTGGCGTCTCTATAATATTTTTCTGCCGGAAAATCCTTGGTATATCCATATCCACCAAATATTTGGACGCCTTCGTTGGCCACGTCTACCGCTACTTCAGAAGCATATAGTTTGGCCATGGCCGATTCGCGCGTCACATTTTTTCCACGGTTTTTCAGGTCGCCCGCTCTGAAGGTGAGAAGTTTTGCTGCTTCGATCTTTGTCGCCATGTCTGCAAGCTTGAAAGAGATACCTTGAAACGTTGCAATTGGCTTATTGAACTGGTGACGCTCTTTCGAGTATTGCAAGGCTGACTCATACGCGCCCATGGCAATCCCCAAACTTAGCGCAGCGATAGAAATTCTTCCGCCATCCAGCACCTTCATCGCCTGGATGAAACCATCGCCCTCCTTGCCCAGCATTTGCGATTTGTGAACTCTGCAATCCGTGAAAATCAGTTCAGCAGTTTCTGAGGCACGCATGCCCAGCTTGTTCTCCTTTTTGCCAGAGGTAAAACCCTTCGTTCCTTTTTCAATTACGAAAGCCGTCATACCGTGCGAGTCACCAACTTCACCAGTGCGCACAATGACCACAGCCAAGTTTCCCGATTTTCCATGCGTGATGAAATTTTTTGCACCATTGATCACGAAATGATCACCGTCCTTGACCGCAACCGTGCGCATATTTCCGGCATCAGAGCCGGTATTTGGCTCTGTCAGCCCCCAGGCTCCAATCCACTCGCCAGTTGCCAGCTTCGGCAGGTATGCGCTCTTCTGACTTTCATTTCCAAACATCAACAGGTGATTGGTGCATAGAGAATTGTGTGCCGCCACAGAAAGCCCTATCGATCCATCGATCTTTGAAATTTCGCTGATGGCCGTAATGTATTCCAGATATCCGAAGCCTGCGCCACCATATTCCTGTGGAACAAGCACACCCATTAAGCCGAGCTCGCCCATCTTTCGAAATAATGGCACCGGAAACTCCTGGCTTTCATCCCAGTCCATCATTTTCGGTTTGATCTCTCTCGCGCCAAAATCTCTAACCATCTGGGCGATCATTTTCTGATTTTCAGTCTCTTCAAAACCTATCTCGGGTAAATTTTGTGTGATTGTTTGCATAAAAAGGAGTAAAAGATTGGGGTTGCAAATATAGCGATGTGACCTGAGGTTGCCAAACGAATGTTAGTATGTGATCTTATTTTGTCGGGTATAGTTTTTTAAAGCTGGTTATTTCGGACGGGTGCCTCCGTCCGATCTGTTTAACCATTATTTTCGCGCAGTATTTAAATAATCACACATGAAAATTGCTGTTGTAGGCACAGGTTACGTTGGACTGGTAACCGGAACTTGCTTTGCTGAGACCGGAAACACGGTCACTTGTATTGATATCGATGAGAATAAGGTCAAGAAACTGAAAAGTGGAACGATCACAATTTATGAGCCCGGGCTCGAACAGCTTTTCGATCGGAACATCAAGCAGGATAGACTTTTCTTTACAACCAATCTGGCGGAAGGAATCAAAGATGCTAAAGTCATTTTTCTTGCCCTGCCCACACCTCCGGGCGAGGATGGATCGGCCGACCTGAAATACATTTTAAAAGTTGCAGATGACCTCGGGCCATTGCTCGAAGACTACACGGTGGTAATCGACAAGAGCACAGTACCAGTTGGAACCGCGGAGAAAGTGCACAAACGCATCGCTGCAAAGGCGAAAGCTGAATTTGACGTAGTGTCAAATCCGGAGTTTCTTCGGGAAGGCGTGGCTGTTGAAGATTTCATGAAGCCGGAGCGCGTTGTGATTGGAACTACAAGTTCACGTGCCCGCAAAATCATGGAAACACTATATGCCCCTTTTGTCCGTCAGGGCAATCCCCTCGTATTTATGGATGAGAAATCTGCCGAACTCACCAAGTACGCTGCCAACTCGTTTCTCGCTGCGAAGATCACTTTCATGAATGAGATTGCCAACCTGTGCGAGCTGGTGGGCGCTGATGTTGACGCCATTCGCAAAGGAATTGGTACCGACAGCCGAATAGGAAAAAGATTTCTGTTTCCCGGCATCGGTTATGGCGGAAGCTGTTTTCCGAAAGACGTACAAGCGCTGGCAAAATCAGCTTCAGATGCCAAATATGACTTCAAGATGCTGAAGGCGGTGATGGATGTTAATATGGATCAGAAGATCAAACTTGTTTCGAAGGTCAAAGAATACTTCAAAGGAAATCTCAAAGGTAAAACCATTGCCGTCTGGGGACTTTCGTTTAAACCACACACCGATGATATCCGCGAGGCTCCCGCGCTTTATAATATCGATGAATTCCTAAAAGCAGGTGCAACCGTGAAGGTCCACGATCCGGAGGCAATGGGCAATGTCAGACAATTGTATGGTGAAAAACTTCAATACTTTGACAACGCCTACGATGCTGCTGTTGATGCGGATGCAATTTTTATCGCTACCGAGTGGCCGGAGTTCCGAACACCCGATTTTGAAAAACTGACTGCGGTAGTTAAAGCAAAAGTCATTTTTGATGGGCGCAATGTTTACGAACTTGACGTGATGAAGGAACAAGGATTCACCTACTACAGCATTGGTCGGGAGGTGGTTAATGGCTAAAAAGCGTGTTCTCATCACCGGAGGAGCTGGCTTCCTTGGCTCACATCTTTGCGACCGATTCCTGAAAGAGGGTTACCAGGTCATTGCCATGGATAATCTCATCACCGGTGATCTGCGAAACATTGAGCATCTTTTCAAGAATGGTGATTTTGAATTTTATCATCATGATGTTTCATCATTCGTGCATGTGCCCGGTGAATTGCATTATATCCTTCACTTTGCCTCACCCGCAAGTCCGATCGACTATCTGAAAATTCCGATTCAAACGTTGAAGGTAGGATCGCTCGGAACGCATAATCTTTTGGGTCTTGCACGCGCAAAAAAAGCGAGGATCCTGGTGGCTTCAACATCAGAAGTCTATGGCGACCCCATGGTGCACCCACAAACTGAAGAATATTATGGTAATGTAAACCCGATTGGTCCTCGAGGTGTCTATGACGAAGCAAAGCGTTTCCAGGAAGCAATTACCATGGCGTATCACACCTATCACAAAGTGGACACACGCATCGTGAGAATATTCAACACATATGGTCCGAGAATGCGACTCAATGACGGGCGCGTGTTGCCAGCATTCATTGGTCAGGCGCTCCGCGGTGAAGATCTTACCGTGTTTGGCGATGGAAGCCAGACCCGCTCATTTTGCTATGTCGATGACCAGGTTGATGGTATCTATAGACTCTTGATGTCGGATTATCATTTGCCGGTAAACATCGGCAATCCCGATGAGATCACCATCGGGCAATTCGCGGAAGAAATTGTAAGGCTCACCGGTACAAAGCAAAAGGTTGTTTATAAGCCATTGCCACAAGATGATCCGAAGCAACGTCAGCCGGAAATTTCAAAAGCGCGAAAAATTCTCGGGTGGGAACCTAAAGTATCGCGACAGGAGGGACTAAAAATTACGTACGAGTATTTCAAGTCGCTGCCCCAGGAAGTGCTGTACCAACGCGACCACAAGAACTTCGACAAATACGTTCGTTAATAAATTCAAACTATGGCAACACATAAATTATTGATTACGGGAGGGGCGGGATGTATTGGTTCACATGTTGTTCGCCTGTTTGTAAACAAGTATCCGACATATACGATCGTTAATCTCGACAAACTGACCTACGCTGGCAACCTCGAAAATTTAAAAGACATCCAGGAGAAACCGAACTATCATTTTGAAAAGGGGGATATCCTCGATGTGGAATTCCTCGTCAACCTTTTTAAAAATTACGAGTTCGATGGCGTCATTCACCTTGCAGCTGAATCACATGTCGACCGGTCTCTTCACAATCCCACGGAGTTTGCGATGACCAATGTCATCGGAACACTGAACCTCCTGCGTGCAGCTTATGCTGCGTGGAATGGCGATTATGAGGGAAAGAAATTCTATCACATTTCAACAGACGAAGTGTATGGCTCTGCGGATCATGGTGGATTTTTCACCGAAGAAACACCGATCGATCCGCGATCACCATACTCCGCATCAAAGGCGAGCAGCGACCATTTTGTGAGCGCTTATCATAACAGCTTTCACCTGCCGACAGTGATCAGCCGTTGCTCTAACAATTACGGCCCGTACCACTTTCCCGAAAAATTAATTCCCCTATTGATCAACAATATTCTCAACAATAAACCTCTTCCGGTATACGGCAAGGGCGAGAATATTCGCGACTGGCTTTTTGTCGAAGATCATGCCCGCGCGATCGACACGATTTTTCATAAGGGAAAAACAGGTGAAGTGTATAACATCGGAGGCATCAACGAATGGAAGAATATCGATCTTGTGCAATACCTGTGTCACATCATGGACAAAAAACTCAACCGCGAGGAAGGGACTTCAGCAAAGTTAATCACCTATGTCAAGGATCGCCCGGGTCATGACTTGCGTTACGCCATAGATCCCGCTAAACTCACAGCAGAAACCGGATGGAGGCCTGAAGTGACATTTGAAGTGGGGCTCGAAAAAACGGTAGACTGGTATCTGCTCAATCAGGAGTGGTTGAAGAATGTGACATCAGGGCAATACCTGCAGTATTATTCAAACATGTACCACAGCCGTTGATCAAACACCGGTCATAAGATAGGCACGATGAAAGGAATCATTTTAGCAGGAGGATCAGGTACCAGGCTATATCCGCTTACGCTCGCGGTGAGCAAGCAACTCATGCCGCTGTATGATAAGCCAATGATCTACTATCCATTGTCGGTATTGATGATGGCTGGTATCAATGAAATACTTATTATTTCCACACCGCATGACATGCCGATGTTTCAAAAGTTGCTTGGTGACGGTGCGAAGCTCGGATGTAAATTTTCTTATGAAGTGCAACCGAAGCCTGAAGGACTTGCTCAGGCATTTATTATCGGAGAAAAGTTTGTTGGCAAAGACAAAGTTGCCCTCATTCTTGGCGACAACATTTTCTACGGCTCCGGGCTTCGTGAATTACTTCAGTCGAACATTGATCCCGATGGCGGAGTTGTATTTGCGTATCACGTAAACGATCCGGAGCGCTATGGCGTGGTCGAGTTTGATAAGAATAAAAAAGCGATCTCGATCGAGGAAAAACCCACCAAGCCCCAATCGAACTACGCAGTTCCCGGGCTTTATTTCTACGACAACGAAGTGGTGAAAATCGCGAAAGCGATCAGGCCATCGCCACGAGGCGAACTCGAAATTACGGATGTCAACAATGAATATTTGCGCAAGGGCAAATTGAAAGTGGCGCCAATGAGCAGGGGCACAGCATGGCTCGACACCGGTACCTTTGATTCATTGATGCAGGCTTCGAACTTTGTGCAGACCATTGAGCAGCGCCAGGGATTGAAGGTGGGCTGTATTGAAGAGGTAGCTTTTCGGGCAGGATTTATTTCTAAAGAACAGCTGCTTGACCTGGCGAAACCTTTGGAAAAGAGCGGCTACGGAGTGTACCTGAAGAATTTGCCAGAATATATCTAGGGAACGCATCGAAAAAATTTTTTGAAAGCGAGCAGATTTTAATTAAATTTGCGCAGCTTCTGAAAAAAATTTAGAGGGGACGAACAAGTCCCCTCTTTGTTTATACTGCTTTTTTAATGGATTTGAGAGAGGAAATATCAAAACTGGTACAACCGATGCTGTCGGATGACCAATTCTTAGTTGATGTTTCAGTCTCCTCGAAGAAAGGACCCGGAAAAGTTCTGGTTATTGTCGATGGCGATCAAGGGATCAACATTGACAGCTGCGCAGACATCAGCCGAAAACTTTCAAAAGCACTCGATGAATCGAACATCATGGGGGCTAATTACCTGCTTGAGGTATCGACCCCGGGTGTAGATCATCCGCTGAAGTTGAAGCGGCAGTTTCCGAAACACATTGGCAGAAAGCTGAAGCTGAAGATGACTGACGGTTCATCACGCGAAGGGCGTTTGACTTTAGTTGAGGATGAAAAACTTTTACTGGAGCAGGAAACCGGCCAGGGAAAAAAGAAAGAAACTTCAAGCATTGATGTTCCTTTCGCATCAATCGACAAAGCATTTGTATTGGTATCGTTTAAATAATAGTATATGGATGTTTCAAACTTAATCGAATCGTTTGCTGAGTTTGCCAAGCAAAAGAACATCGACAGGCCAACCATGATCCGCATCCTTGAAGATGTGTTCCGGAATATGATCCGTAAAAAATACACTACGGACGATAATTTCGACATTATCATCAATGCCGATAAAGGTGACCTCGAGATCTATCGCATTCGCGAGATTGTCGATGACGATTCTGAAGATATTTGGGATCACGATAAGATCAGCCTCACCGATGCAAAGAAGATTGAACCTGATTTCGAAGTAGGTGAAGAAGTTTCTGAACAAGTCGACATTGAGCACTTTGGGAGACGCGCTGTAACCACCGCGCGCCAGACATTGATGCAAAAAGTGAAAGATCTTGAAAAGGACATCCTGTTCCAGAAATACAAAGACATTGTTGGTGAGATCATCACCGGAGAAGTATACCAGGTGCTCGGCAAAGAAGTATTGCTGACTGATGGTGAAGGCAACGAGATCGCTATTCCGCGCAACGAACAGATCCAGAAAGACCGCTATCGTAAAGGCGAGAACGTTCGCGCCATTGTCCACAAAGTTGAAATGGTGAATGGCAATCCGAAGATCATCCTGTCGAGAACGTCACCGGTATTCCTCGAAAGATTGTTTGAGCAGGAAGTTCCCGAAGTGTATGATGGGCTCATCACGATCAAAAAGGTAGTGCGTGAGCCGGGCGAGCGTGCTAAAGTGGCTGTGGAATCTTATGATGACCGCATCGATCCGGTAGGCGCATGCGTTGGTATGAAAGGATCACGTATCCACGCCATCGTTCGGGAATTGCAAAATGAGAATATCGATGTGATCAACTACACGGAAAACCTCGAGCTCTATATTCAAAGAGCATTGAGCCCAGCCAAGATCACTTCCATTAAAATTGACAAGGAACGCAATCGGGTTTCTGTATATCTGAAACCTGATCAGGTGTCTTTAGCAATTGGAAAAGGCGGGTTGAACATCAAGCTCGCGAGCCGGTTGGTAGGTTATGAGATCGATGTATTCCGTGAACTTGCAGAGGGCCAGGAGGAAGAAGATGTCGACCTGGACGAATTCTCAGACGAAATCGAATCATGGGTACTGGACGAACTTAAACGTATCGGCCTCGACACCGCGAAGAGCGTGCTGAACCTAAACAAAGAGGAGCTTGTTCGCAGAACAGACCTCGAAGAAGAAACCGTAGAGAGCGTTTTAGGGGTTCTGAAGAAGGAATTTGAATAATAATTAACAGATCAGTTACTTAAATCACGAAAATCATAGGGATATTTGAGCATGGCAGATGAAAAGATGATACGGTTAGGGCAGGCGTCACGCAAACTCAATGTAGGCCATAATACCATTTTGGAATTTTTGGCTAAGAAGGGTTTTGCCGTGGAGAACAATCCTAACGCCAAGCTGACCGCAGAACAATTCGCGATGCTGTCTAAAGAGTACGCGTCATCTGCTTCAGAAAAACTTGAAGCTTCCGGACTTACCATCGGAACCAAGCATGTAGAGAATGTTACAATCGAGCGCGAGAAGGAAGCAGCGAAAAAGCGGCTTGACGAAGAAGAGAATATCATGATCAAAAACCTCGGTTCGAAAGAACTGAAAGCCAAGGAAGAGCCTAAGCCCGATAAAGTCGAGCGCGAGAAGCCGAAGCTTGAAGGGATCAAAGTGCTGGGCAAGATCGAACTTGAAAAGAAGCCGGTAGCAGAGGTCAAGAAAGAAGAAGTTGAACCCGAGGTAAAGGAAATTACGGTCGTCAAGAAAGAAGAACCCGTTGTCGCTCCCGTTGCTCCGGTGGTTGAAGTTGAAAAACAACCAGAACAGGAATTGATCAAAGCGAAAGCTGACAAACTGAAAGGTCTGAAAGTTGTCGATCGCATTGAGTTGCCTGCAGAAAAAGAAAAGAAGAAAGAAACACCTCCTGCACAGGGAGCGCAGGACGATCGCAAAGGTAAACGTCCGCGCAAGCGTATCGTTACCGCCAACGATCAGCCTCAGCAACCCGGACAAGGTGGAGGCCCTCGGGGGCCAAGGCCTCAGCAGGGTGGCCAGCGTGGTGGCATGGGAAAACCTCCGGTCAGAACGCAGAAAGAGGAACCGTCTGAAAAAGAAATCCAGGATCAGATCCGTGCAACGCTCGCTAAGTTGAGTGGTGGGGGTAAGAAAAGCTCGGGATCGAAATATCGCAGGGAAAAACGTCAGGCATATTCAGACGCCCAGGAACAACAGGCGCTGCAGGAACAAGAATCGTCAAAAACACTCAAGGTTGCAGAGTTTAGCACAGCCAACGATCTTGCTGCGTTGATGAATGTCTCAGTCAATGATGTGATCTCAACCTGTTTGAGCCTCGGTATGTTCGTGTCGATCAACCAGCGTCTCGATGCAGAGGCCATCACCGTAATCGCAGATGAATTCGGGTATGCTGTGCAGTTCTCTTCAGCAGAAGATGAATTAACGATACAAGAGAATCAGGATTCCGAAGAGGAACTTGAACACCGTGCGCCCATCGTTACCATCATGGGCCACGTTGACCACGGTAAAACTTCACTTCTCGACTATATTCGTAATACCAAGGTAACCGCCTCAGAGGCGGGTGGAATTACGCAGCACATCGGTGCTTATGATGTAACTACAAAGAGCGGAAACAAGATTGCATTTCTCGATACACCAGGTCACGAAGCCTTTACCGCTATGCGTGCCCGCGGTGCCAAGATCACAGACGTGGCCATCATCGTGGTCGCAGCCGATGATGATGTGATGCCGCAAACTAAGGAAGCAATCAATCATGCTCAGGTAGCTGGCGTGCCGATCGTGATCGCATTGAACAAGATCGACAAGCCCGGAGCAAATCCCGATAAAGTCCGTGAGTCACTTTCTAAGATCAACATCCTCGTAGAAGAGTGGGGAGGAAAATATCAAAGCCAGGAGATCTCGGCAAAGACAGGAAAAGGCATTGAAGACCTGCTTGAGAAAGTATTGCTCGAGGCAGAGATCCTTAACCTGAAAGCAAACCCGAACAAACCGGCAACGGGTTCCATCATTGAAGCATCGCTGGACAAGGGTCGCGGTTATGTAGCGACTGTGATGGTTCAAAGTGGAACATTAAAAGTTGGAGACATTATGCTTGCCGGACCGAACTACGGACGCGTTAAAGCGATGTTCGATGACACCGGAAAGAAAGTAGTCGAGGCTGGTCCCTCAACTCCCGTAGTGGTATTGGGTCTTGATGGCGCGCCTCAGGCAGGTGAGAAATTCAACGTGATGGAAACTGATCGCGAAGCCCGCGAGATGGCAACCAAGCGTACTCAATTGCTGCGCGAGCAGAACATGAGAACGAAGAAGCACATCACTCTCGATGAGATCGGCAGACGCCTTGCTATCGGTAACTTCAAACAATTGAATGTGATCGTGAAAGGTGATGTGGATGGTTCTGTAGAAGCACTGTCAGATTCTCTGTTGAAACTGTCTACGCCTGAAGTTCAGGTAGCGATCATTCATCGCGGTGTAGGTCAGATCTCCGAATCGGATGTATTGCTCGCCTCTGCATCAGACGCAATCATCCTGGGATTCCAGGTTCGCCCGTCAGCCGCTGCGAAACGTATTGCCGACAACGAAGAAATTGAGATCCGTTTATACTCGATCATTTACGATGCGATCAATGAAGTGAAAGACGCGATGGAAGGTATGCTTGCACCTACCGTTGAAGAAGTGATTGTAGGGAATGCAGAGGTTCGTGAAGTATTCAAGATTTCGAAAGTGGGAACGATCCTCGGCTGTATGGTGACGGATGGCACTATCAAACGGGCGAACCCGATCCGCCTCATCCGCGATGGTATCGTTGTGTATCAGGGCAAGCTGAGCTCGCTGAAACGTTTCAAAGACGATGCGAGCGAGGTTCGTTCAGGGTTCGACTGCGGTATCGGCATCGAAGGCTTCAACGACATGCAGGTGGGTGATGTGATAGAAAGTTACGAGAACAGAGAAACGAAGAGAACGCTCTAACCGGGTGCCGGGAAGCCGGTTACCGGTTAGCCAGGTCTAATAGCACATAGAACAGGGGAGCGTCAAGCTCCCTTTTGTATTTCCCGGCAACTGGGTTTCTGGTGACTGGCACCTGGCCACCCAGCACCAAGCCACCCAGCACCTAGCACCCTGTTCACGGCCACCGATAAAAGCTCTTGCTGATAATTCTCCATCCTTCGTTGAATTTTGAAAGCACCAGATAGTCGGTGAATGTTTTCTTTCCTTCGCGATATAACTCCAGTTTGACTACTGCAGCACTTCCGGTTACATCTAGATTGATGAATCTGCCTTCTGTTTTTGCTGGTGCAGTTGGGTTATCTTTTTTTGCTTTTTCGAGATTGGTGATCCACTCTTCAATAGGAAGGGGTTTTACTTCGTTATCAATAACACGTAGCATCGTGAAGCTCGGATGAAATCCTTTTCTGATATCGTCAACACTTCCCCGATTTTGAATTCCGTTAATGTACGCA